>PMLV01000041.1:0-6488 GCA_003160635.1 Acidimicrobiaceae bacterium
GGATCTCGGCCTCGTCACGCACGCCACCCAGGGCAACCCGGACGAACTTGCGCCCCATGGCACGAGCCACCGATTCGCCGAGCGACGTCTTGCCGACGCCCGGAGGACCGACGAGGGCCAGGATGGCGCCCGAGCCGCGTCCGTCCACCGGCACCAGGCCGCGTTCGGCTTGCAGCTTGCGCACCGCGAGGTGCTCGAGGATCCGCTCTTTGACGTCATTCAGCCCGTCGTGGTCGGCGTCCAGGATGCGGGCCGCTTCGACCACCTCGAGGCTGTCCTCGGACTCCACGCCCCAGGGGAGCTCGAAGACCGTGTCCAGCCAGGTGCGGATCCACCCCGTCTCGGGGCTCTGGTCACTGGTGCGCTCGAGCTTGTCGATCTCGCGTTGGACCGCTACCCGGACATGTTCGGGCAGGTCACGCTCGGCCAACTTGGCTTGATAGTCATCGGGGTCGGCCGCATCGCCGTCGCCGAGCTGCCCGAGCTCCTTGCGGATGGCCTCGAGCTGACGGCGGAGCAGGAACTCGCGCTGCGTCTTTTCCATCCCCTCCTCGACGTCCGTCTTGATCCGCTCGCGCAGCGTCAGGTCGGCCAAGGTGTCCCGGGCCCAGCCGAGGACCAGGCGCAAGCGCTCCTCGACCTCGATCGTCTCGAGCACCTGGACCTTCTGGGACAGCGACAGGTCGGGCGAGTAGCCCGCCACGTCGGCCAGCCGGCCCGGCTCTGTGATGTCGCGCAATTGGGTGGCGATCCGGCCAGCACCTCGGCTGAGGAGGATGTTCTCCAACACCGCCCGGTACTCCCGGGCCAATTCTCCGGCGGCCGGCGTCGGCTCGCCCTCTTGGAGAGGCTCGGCCTCGACCCACAGCGCGGCGCCCGTACCGGGCACACCGGTGCCGATGGTGGCCCGCTGGTCACCCCGCACGGCGACAGCCTGCAGGCCCCCCGGAAGGGCGCCTTCCTCCATGATCTCGGCGATCACACCGACGCTGGCGTAGCGCCCCTCGATGTGGGGCACCAGCAGCAGCTTTCCGCCGGCCGACCGCGCAGCCTCGACCGCGGCACGAGCCTCGTCGGACTCCAGCGCCATGGTGAAGACCATTCCGGGCAACACAACGCCCGACTTCAAGGGCAGCAATGGCAATGTCACGTTCTCATTCGGCATGGGTGTCCCCTCTGGGTCCGCTTTACTTGTCTGACTAGTCAACAATCACTGTAGGGATCTGATTCCCAGGTCCACGCGCCCAGAGGGCGCCAACCCCGTCCCCGCAGGGATAGAGCGGCATACGCTGAGGAAATGGGAACGAACATGAACCGAGCCCGGAACGGCGCCTTTGGGTCCCTGTCCCCCGAGCACGAGGGCGGGACGACGTTGGCCCCGGCCCGCCCGGACCCCGAGCTGGACGAAGGCGACCACGACCGGATGGCGCACATCGTCCTGGAGGGCTACACCCCCGAGGAGGGCGGCGACTTCGTCTCGACCGGCCCCAGCGTCGTCGAGGGGACCGTCAACCGCACCGCGGTCCGTGCCCTCTGCGGCAAGGAATGGGTGCCGGGCCGCAACCCGCAGCGCTACGGGCTCTGCCCGACGTGCAAGGAGATCGCCCTGTCCATGGGCTGGAAGCTCCCGGCGAACTAGCGCCGTCCACAAGCACGCGACAGGGGGAGCGTTGGCACAGGTCAGCTTCGAGGGCGTTACCAAGCGATTCGGCGACACGGTCGCGGTCGATGCCCTGACCCTGGTCATTCCCGACGGTGAGCTCTTGGTGCTGCTGGGCTCCTCGGGGTGCGGCAAGACCACGGCGTTGCGCCTGGTCGCCGGGTTCGAAGAGGCCAGCGAAGGCCGGATCTCCATCGGCGACCGTCTGGTCAACGACGTCGACCCCAAGGACCGGGACGTGGCCATGGTCTTTCAGAGCTACGCCCTGTACCCCCACCTCAGCGTGGCCCGCAACATCGAGTTCCCCCTGCGCCAGCGCGGCCTGGCCAAGGATGCGCGTGCGGTCAAGGTGAAGGAGGCCGCCGTCACGCTCGGCCTCGACACGTTGCTCGACCGCAAGCCCTCGCAGCTCTCGGGTGGCCAGCGTCAACGGGTGGCTCTGGCCCGGGCCATCGTCCGCGAACCGAAGGTCTTCTTGATGGATGAGCCGCTCTCGAACCTCGACGCCGCCCTGCGCGTCCAGACCCGGGCCGACATCGTGGCACTGCAGGATCGATTGGGCACCACGACGCTGTACGTCACCCACGATCAAGTCGAGGCGATGACGATGGGGCACCGCATCGCGGTCATGAGCCACGGGGTACTGCAGCAGGTGGCCGCCCCCGAGGCCCTCTACGGCCGGCCGGCCAACACCTTCGTGGCCGGCTTCCTCGGCAGCCCCGGGATGAACCTGCTCCCGGGCCATCTCGTCCACGGCGAGGGTGACGCCGTGAGCGTCGACGTCTCGGCCGGCTCACTTCCCCTGCCGCGAGCCCTGCGCCCGGTCGCCGACGCGGCCGCCGGGCCGGTCATCCTCGGGCTCCGGCCCGAATCGCTGCGTATCGACCCCTCCGGGCCGCTCCGCGCCGACGTCACCATCGTGGAACTGCTCGGGGCAGAGACGCACGTCATCTGCAAGGCACCCGACGGGTCGCAGGTGATCGTGCGCCAGTCGGCGCAGGCGGCGCGGCCGGCACCACATGATCAGGTCCGCATCAGCGTCGATCCCGATCCGGCCTCGACCCACCTCTTCGACGCCACCACGACCGAGCGGCTGGTGGCCGGGTGACCGTCGCCCCGGCTGTCACGGCGGGCAGTGGTGGGCCCAAGGAGACGGGCCTGCGCACCCGTCGCCGCCGCGAAGCCGGCTTGGCCTATCTCCTGCTCCTGCCCGCGCTCGCCGTGTTCGGGGCATTCACGTTCTATCCCTTCCTCCGCAATTTCAAGCTCATGCTCTACGAGACACCACCGGTGCCCGGGTTGCCCGCCCACTACGTCGGGCTGCACCAAATAGGCCCCGTCCTGACCTCGACCCAGTTCACGCAGAGCCTGGTGACCACCCTTCTCTTCGTCGTCCTCGTGGTGCCCACCAGCCTGATCCTCGGATTGGCCCTCGCCGTGGCGGCGCACCGAAAGCTCCGGGGCATGGCCATCTACCGCATGATCTTCTCTTCCACCGTGGTCAGCTCGGTCGCCGTGGCCTCGGTCGTCTTCGGCACCCTCATGAACCCGGTCGTCGGCCTGCTGCCGTGGTTGGGGATCAACCCGACGCCGCCCGCCCTGGAGAGCACGACGTGGGCCCTCCCCGCAGTGGCGCTCATCACCATCTGGCAGTTCCTCGGGCTTTCCTTCATCATCATGTCGGCCGGACTGCAGTCGGTCCCCGACGAGCTCCTGGAGGCAGCCCGTATCGACGGGGCGGGCGCCTGGACGCGTTTTTGGCGCATGACCGTGCCGCTGCTCTCCCCCACCATCTTCTTCGCCGTGATCGTCAGCACCATCTACGCCTTCCAGTCCTTCGGCGCCGTCGACATCCTGATCGGCTATCAGAACGCGGCGCAGCTGCACACCAATGTCCTGATCTACGAGATCGTCAATACCCTCCAGGTGCAGAACAATCCGGGAGCGGCCGCCATCATGGCCACCGTCCTCTTCCTCATCACACTGGGGCTGACCGTGTTGCAGATGCGGTTCCTCGAGCGCCGGGTGCACTATGCCGGTTGAGGTCGCCGCGGAACGGCGGTCGAGGTGGCTGCGCAAGGCAGGGAGCTACCTGCTGTTGACCATCGGGGCGATCATCGTGCTCGTCCCGATCTACTTCACGATCGTGAACTCGCTGTTGCGACCGGATCAGCTGGCGCACCAGCCCCCGCCGTTCTACCCGAGCACGCCCAAATGGCACAACTATGTGACGGCGTGGAATTCGGGCCAGCTCTCCCGATACCTGACCAACTCGGCCGTCATGACCGCCTTCATCGTGGCCGGCCAACTCGTCACCTCCGTGCTGGC
Organism: Acidimicrobiaceae bacterium; assembly: GCA_003160635.1. Lineage (GTDB taxonomy): Bacteria > Actinomycetota > Acidimicrobiia > Acidimicrobiales > RAAP-2 > Bog-473. The sequence continues at coordinate 3,989 of PMLV01000041.1, forward strand.
GGCCTACGCGTTCGCGTTCCTGCGCTTCCCCTTCAAGCGCACCCTTTTCCTGCTGTGCCTGGCGACGCTCATGATCCCGCTCGAAGTCACCTTCATCACGAACTTGGACACGGTGTCCTCTCTCGGGTGGTTCAACACCTATGAGGGGCTCGCCGTGCCGTTCCTGGCGACCGGCTTCGGCATCTTCCTCCTCCGGCAGGCCTTCCTCCAGATACCGAAGGACCTCCAGGAGGCGGCGCGGCTCGACGGGTACGGGCACTGGCGCTTCATGACGAGGGTGGCAGTCCCCCTGGCGCGGCCCTCTCTGGCCGCGTTGGGTGTCTTCTCCTTCCTGGGTGCCTGGAATCAATACCTCTGGCCCCTGCTGTCGACCGGCGGCACCAAACCCCTCGACACCGTCCAGATCGGGCTGAAGCAACTCGTCGGCACCCAGGCCGACTCGATCCCCGTCGCTCTGGCCGGGGCCGTGATCGCCTTCGTCCCCCTCGTCATCTTGCTGCTGGTGTTCCAGAAGCAACTCGTCCGAAGCCTGACCGCAGGTGCCGTCAAGTAAGCGGTCCCGTGGTGTAGGCAATGCCCTATGAGAATCGTCCGCATGTTCACCCAGGTCAGCGCCGCCCTGGCCATCGTCGTGAGTTCCACGGTTGCCGCAGCAGCCTTCAGCACAGCCCAGGGGAGCGCTGCCGCTGCGGCCACCAAGCTGCCGGCGTGCAACCTCTCGGCCCTGGCGAAACACAAAGGTGTCGTCAACATCACCTTTTGGAATTCGGCGACCAACGCCAACGCCACCACGCTGACCACCATCACCAATGCCTTCAATGCGTCGCAGTCCAAGGTCCACGTGACGCTGGTCGACCAGGCGAGCTACGACGACACCTGGCAGAAGTACGAAGCCGGCCTCAGCAACGGGCAGCTCCCCGACGCCGTGCAACTCGAGGATCAACGGACGCAGGCGGCGATCGACACCCAGTCATTCCTGCCGGTGCAGTCGTGCATGAACGCGGCCCACTACTCCACCTCGGACTACCTCCCCCGGCCGCTCGCCTACTGGAAAGTCGACGGCGTCCAGGAGGCCCTTCCCTTCGCCGTGTCGGCCCCCATCCTCTTCTACAACCAGCTCGCCTTCACCAAGGCGGGACTGAACCCGAATGCCCCTCCCACGACGCTGCCCCAGTACGTGGCCGACGCCAAGGCGCTCAAGGCCTCGGGCAGCGGCACGGGCCTGAAACTCGATCCGTGGCATCTCGAGACCTGGTTGAGCACGGCCAACCAGACCTTCGTGGACAACAGCAACGGGAGGAAGGGGCGAGCCACCAAGGTCACCGTCCAGACCAAGACAGCCCTGCAGATCTTCACCGACCTCGCCACCCTGGTGAAGTCCGGTGACGCCTTGACCAACCCCTCGAGCGGCCCGAGCGCATTCGACAACTTGCTGGGCATCGGAAGCGGCAAGTACGGGATGACGATCGACACATCGGCCGCGCTCGGGACCGTCACGCAGGTCTTGAGCGGGGGCCAGTACCCGAATGTGAAACTGGGCATCAGCGCCTTCCCGGCCCTCAGCGCATCGATCAAGGGTGGGATCGAACCCGGCGGGTCCGGCGTGTACATCTCCTCCAAGGTCCCCGCCCTCGACCAGGCGGCATCGTGGGTGTTCCTGTCCTATCTCTGCAGCCCCCAGACACAGGCGACGTGGGCGGCCGGCACGGGCTACATCCCGGTCCGCAAATCCTCGACGACCATGGCTACGGTCAAGCAACTCTGGGCGACGAATCCCGGCTACAAGGTGGCCTATGACGAGATCAACAAGGGCGTCAACGATGCCGCCACCTCGGGGTCGGTCATCGGCCCCTACGGCGACGTCCGCATCGATGTCCTGAACGCCGAGGAGTCGATGTTCACGGCGGGCGTCACACCGGCCAAGGCATTGGCGAACGCCCTCAAGGCCGCCAACGCCACCATCTCCAATTACAACCAGCGCTTGGGCGTTTCGTAGAGGGAACTACTCGACCTTGTCGTGATGTGCGCCGATGAGTGTGATGGCCATCACGGCCGGCACGTCGCCGGTGTTGGACCACCGATGGCGTGTCCCATTCTGGATGTAGGCGTCGCCCGCATTCAGGGTGACCTTCACACCGTCGTCGAGCTCGAGGATGGCCTGCCCCGAGACGACCACCCCGTAGTCGACGGTTGCCGTCGTGTGCATGCCCGGCTCTTCGGTGTCCAGGTACCTCCCCATCCCCGGCAACTGCTCTTCGAATTCCGCCAGCGCCGCCTCGATATCGAGACCAGCCGGTGCCCCGGCCCCGCCATCGGGTGGAATGGTGAAGAACCCGAAGCGGAAGCCGCCCAGGGGTGGAAAGTACTCCCGGGCCTCAGGCTTCGACCCGTCGTCGGGAAACGAACGAACCGAGTCGGCGCCCCACAGGCGATGGAACTCGTTCCCGGGGACCAGCGTCAGCACCACCGGTGCCACCATCTGGTCGTCAACGACGATCGC
>PMLV01000041.1:6505-12771 GCA_003160635.1 Acidimicrobiaceae bacterium
CGCCTGATCGCGTTCTACGAAGAGGTCTTCGAGGCCGAGGTCCTCCGGGACGGTTCGGAGTTTCCGGAGGGCAAGGGCCCACGCCTCGCGATCATCAAGATCGGTGACTGGTCCGAGCTCAATGTCTTCCAGATTGAGGGCAACACGCAGGCCGACCGTCAAACACCGATGTTCGAGCGAGGGCGTATCGATCACCTCGCCGTGCAAGCCGCGTCGATCGATGCCTTCGAGACCATCCGTGACCGGCTCATGGCGCGCGGGGCGGCCGACGATTTCGTCACCGACTTCGGGCCGATGCTCAGCATCTTCTTCCGGGATCCCGATGGCCTCGAATGCGAAGTCTGTGTCGAGAACCCCGACCTCGTCCCGGGTGTGCACAACCCACCCGGGACACGCGCCCCGCGTTACGCATAGACGGGGACTACGGGACTGGCCCCGGAGCTGACTAGACCTTCCAGGACTGTCAGCGTCGACCGACTGAAGTACTGCTCGATCTCTTCAGGGGCCACGGGACGGGCGAAAAGGTAACCCTGCCCCACGTCACACTTCTCGCCCCGCAGCTGCGCCAGCTGCCCGTCCTCTTCGATCCCTTCGGCCAGGGTCTCCAGATTGAGGGCCTTGCCCAGCTGAATGAGGGTATGGATGAGAGAGTCGCCCTCCGGCGACTTGCCCATCCCCGAAATGAAGGACCGGTCAATTTTCAGTGAGTCGACGGGAAACTGCTGAAGGTAGGCCAGCGAGGAGTACCCGGTCCCGAAGTCGTCGATGGCAATCCGCACGCCAAGTGACTTCAGCGCGTTCAACTGATGGAGCGCACTCTGGGCGTCGCGCATCAGACAGGTCTCCGTGATCTCGACGATGAGCAAGCCGGGAGGGAAGCCCGTCGATTCGAGACCGAAACAGACATCGTCGAGCAAGGTCTCGGCATTGAGCTGGCGGGCCGACGCATTGATCGACATCTTGACGTCATGACCCATCGCCCTCCACGCCATTCCCTGTTGACACGCTTCGGTGATCACCCAGCGACCAACCGGAAGGATGAGCCCCGACGCTTCGAGAGCCGGGATGAAGTCGTCGGGCTGGAGCAAACCCTTCTTCGGGTGATTCCACCGCAACAGCGCCTCGACACCGATCAGCGTCATGTCGGACAGATTGAAGATGGGCTGGTAGCGCAGAAAGAACTGGTCCGTGCCCACCGCTGCCTGCAGGTCCATTTCGAGCTCGTGACGGCTGNNGCCTCCTTCGCCCGGTAGAGGGCGACATCGGCATCGCGGAACAGCTCTTCGCTCGAATCACGCAGCCCCGCGGCAATGCCGATCGAGGCCGACACGGACACCGTCACCTGGGTTTCGTTCTCCTCACCCAGGTTGAACGGCTCAGCCAACACGCTCAACAGGCGTTCGGCCACCAGTTCGGGCCCCGCGGCCAGCGAGATCCCCTCGACCAGGACGACGAACTCGTCCCCGCCCAATCGGGCCACGGTGTCAGATTCTCGCAACGTGCCGGTGAACCGGGATGCGACCGACCGGAGAAGGTCGTCCCCGACGGTGTGGCCCATGTTGTCGTTGACGTCCTTGAATCCGTCGAGGTCGATGAACAACAGGGCAATGTCAACGTAATCCCGACGGGCCCGCGCCATTGCCTGGTCCACCCGGTCCATGATGAGCACCCGGTTGGGCAGTCCCGTCAGACTGTCGTGCAATGCCTGATAGCGGATCTCCTCTACGAGCCGCGCATTATGGATGGCAATGGCCGCTTGACCAGCCATGCCCCGAAGCCGCTCCGCTATATCCACGTCGTCGTCCAACCGCTCGGGATGTGCTGTGACATCGATGGTGATCCACCCGAAGAGCTCACCGTTCAACGTGATGCCCAAGGAACGGGCGGCCAATGAACCAGACCGCGCCAGGGCGGCACTGATGCCGCCCGCAGGAGCCGCCACCGGGTGTCGGTAGAGCCAAGAGTCCACTCGCCCGTCGAACTTGGCCGGCGCGATCGAGGTCAGTTCTGCTGCGGTCTCCTCGTCAAAGCCATGGGTGGCGTATACCCACTTGGCTTCATCTCCGGTCGAAGCCAACGCCACGATCACCCGGTCACAGTCGAGGACGGACGGAACTGTTCGAGACAGATGCTCCGCCATCTCCTCGCTGGTCGACAGGTCGGCCAACGTGCCGGAAAGTGCGAGGAGGGCCTGCGCCGTTGTCGCCTGCCGGCGGGCTTCCACAACGGCGGCTTCGGAATCGAGAGCTGCCGCGGCCAGGCGGGCGTACGAATCGAGCACCGAGCGGTCACGCGGTTCGAATGAGGAGCTCTCGGCGCGCATGGCGACCAGGTGTCCGTAGTGTGAGCGGTCGGAGACCACTTCGCACGCCAGGATGTTTGCCCGAGTCTCTGCTTCTGGCGATTCGAGGAGACCCAGGGTCACAAGGCCACCCTCGGTCTCCCCGATTCCAACGGTCTGTATGAAGTGGTTGGAGGTCGCGCTTTCTTTGATGTCGAGGATGTACGACGGCGCCTGCACGGCCCGCATGGCTCCGGCCATCACCCGTGTGAGCACCGGCCGGAGGCCGTCACCAGAGCCAAGGTCGGCCAACGTGCGCTGCAGTTCGTCCAGCCTGGCTTCCAAGAGGCGCACGCGCATCTCGGCGCGGCTCTGGTTGGCTGTCTCGAGGTCGACCGGATCCCATCGCAGCAGGGCGGCGCAACAGGGCGCACCGTCACACTGGCACGATTCATGGTTGATCTCAGCCACCGAGAAGCCAAAGAGCTGCGGCACGGTGGAAGCGAGGGAGAGCCCGAATGCACACATCTCAGGGAACGGCTCGTTGGGTTCCCGCATCCGCATCTCGATCCGGCACTCGTAAGGACCCTTCATTTCCGTCTTCATGCGGAACGATGGCCCGAAGACGTCGATGAAGTCCGGCAAAGCCTCGTACACGCCAGCTGGAGAGCCGAGCGCCTGAAATATCTCCATCCTCTCAGGCCGTCGAATGGAGTTGAACACGCAGCGACCGACCACCTCTAACGCTGCAGGCCCGCCCCCCAACACGACACCTGCCGCTTCGAGCAGGCTGCGGCGCCGCGCGTAGGGTGTCCATGCGCCCTGACCACCGTGTGTCGCCGCCTTCCACGACTCTCCCGCCACGCGGTAGACCTCTTCGAGCGTCCCTTCCGGCGTGTTCTGCTGCAGATACTCGATCATGAACTGCGAAATCACATCGTCGGAGTCCGCCTCGAAGGGCTCTGAGACCACGTCCTCCTTTGTCGTCATGACCATTGTTCGGTGCCTCCTGCACGCAGGAGTCGGGCGTCGCCTCGCCGACCTCGGCACGCCCAAGGCGTCGCCGTGGCTCGATCCCTCTCCATCGACGTGTGATCCCGCGGCGCGCCATGACCACCGGTCAGTACCGAGTGCATGCGCCGAGTATCGACCCCTCAGGTTGCAACGAGATCGCTCTGCGGTTGCGAAACTGGTATTTAGGGCGCCGTTGCGGCCATTGCCGCCGAACCCTCCGGTAGGGTCAAGGCGTCGTCACACTGACAGGTGGTCGGCCCCCGCGAGCAGTCGCAGGAGTTCCTGGTCGCGGGGTGAGACCGAGGTCACAGCGCCGGGAGGCCCAATGCACAATCCAAGGCGCTCACTGTGCTCACTCGGAGTCCTTCTGTTGCTGGCCGGCGCATCGATCACCCTGGCCCAGAGCGCACAAGGTGCGACGTCGAGCCCCGCACCGCTCTCTCCGGCGGCCCTCCAAGGGCCTCCGGCCGGTCTCGCACAGTCCGAGCCCGCGCACTGGGTCACGGGCCCCCAGCCTCACGTTCCTGGCACCACGGAGACGACAGCCGAGTCCCATAACTGGTCCGGCTATGTCGACTTCGGGTCGCAATTGTCGCCATTCACCGGCGCGAGTGCGCAATGGGTGGTCCCTGCCGTCCAGCCGTCGCAGGCAGCCGAGTTCTCAGCCACCTGGGTCGGCGTGGACGGGGCGACGAACCACTCGCTGATCCAGACCGGTACCGCCCAGGAGACGTACGGCGGCAGCACCGACTACTACGCCTGGTACGAGATCCTGCCGGCGAACTCCGTTCCTCTCTGGTCCGTCTCCCCCGGTGATCACATGACGGCCTTCGTCCAACAGGACTCCCCGGCGAGCACGACCTGGACGATCAGCATCTCCGATCTGACATCCGGGCAGATAACGACCCAACAGGTGCCATACTCCGGCCACGGGAGCTCCGCCGAGTGGATCGAAGAAGCACCAACGGTGAACAACCAACAGGCGGTCTTGGCCAACTTCGGCACCGCCCAGTTCACGAGCATCAGCGAGGGCTCCACAAACCCATCCGCGGTGACCCACACGCCGATCGACATGGTCAACAGCTCCAACAGCGTCATCGCGTCGCCCGGTCCTCTCTCCAACGGCTCTTTCACGATCACCGACGACTCGTCGGGCACGCCTCCCGCCAGTCCCGCCGCCACCTCAACCACGGTTTCCGCCAATCCCACATCGACGTCGGCAGGAAGCCAGGTCACCTATTCGGCCACGGTGAGCTCGAGCAGCGGCACTCCGACGGGTTCGGTCGCGTTCGCTGACGGCACAACGGCGCTGTGCTCCGCCAACCTCGTCAACGGGTCCGGGTCGTGCGCCGCGTCGACGGCGCCCGTCGGTAATGACACGATCATCGCCACCTATTCGGGCAGCTCGCTCTTTGCCACATCGAGCGGCAGCGCGACGTTGCAGGTCAGCCAGGCACCGACCCCCACTTCACACGGCTACTGGCTGGTCGGCTCCGACGGGGGGATCTTCACATTTGGGTCTGCCCCCTTCTACGGCTCGACGGGATCGCTCAGCTTGCAACGCCCCGTCGTAGGAATGACCCTCACGGCTGACCGAGGGGGCTACTGGCTTGTCGCATCGGATGGTGGTGTCTTTTCCTTCGGCGACGCGGGATTCTTCGGTTCGATCCCTGGCCTGGGCTACGGCCCGGCCCAAACTGCGGTAAGCGGGAAGAAGCTGAATGCGCCGATCGTCGGCATGGTGCCCTCCTCCGATGGAGGGGGCTACTTCATGGTCGGCGCCGATGGTGGCGTCTTTGCCTTTGGCGACGCCAAGTTCGAAGGGTCCTGCCCGGGCAGCGGGGGATGCTCAGGGGCGGCCGTGACCGTCATGCCAGATGCCAGCGGGAATGGCTACTGGCTGGTCACGGCGACCGGGCACGTCTATGCCTTCGGGGACGCCCCGGCACTCGGGGCACCCGGGGCACAGGGCTCACCCGTCACCTCGGCCACGCGCACCCCCGACGGCCAGGGCTACTGGATCCTCCTGGCGAGCGGAGGAGTCGACGCCTTCGGCGACGCGGCGATGCTGGGGAGTCCGGTCAATCAGACCGGGGGGTTGGACCCGGCCACAGCCATTTTCGCCACCGCAGACGGCCAGGGCTACTGGGTGGCATCTGCGCAGGGCGCAGTCTTCGTCTTTGGCGACGCACCGAACAACGGCGGACTGGTGGGCAAGCATCTCAATGGCTCGATCATCGCCGGCACGGGGTTCTGATCAACCGCACCTTGGCCTGACTCGCGGCTAGTTGGCCGCTGGACCATCGACCATTCGAGCTCCACGTGGACGTGGCAGCGAGCGTGCCGCAACAAGAAGGACCTGCGGGACCTAGCCGTTCGATCCGGGTCGATTGCGACGAACAGCTATGTCGACGTTGCCCCATCGTTGCCAACTGGTGGGGGTCATTCTCATGTCGTCACTTTGCTTGACTTGCCAGCCCGATGAGTCCATTGTCACGCATAGATACCGCAGTCGAAAAAGGCAAACCCTTCGTAAGGGGGGGACGCAAAGCCACGGGACTCTCTGAGTTGGCCGGGCCGCCGAAGTAGCGATCTCACGCAAAAACGTTCACACGCGTTGCTATCTTCCCCGGTCCCCTATTCGGACTTTTTGAAAAGGGAAGATGATGACCGCCAGCCCGCAATCTCGCACGCAAGCGCCTTCCCGGACTCGGAGGCGCATTCTCCTTGGCGCCACCGCCGGTGTGCTCGCCGGACTCGTCGGACTCGGTTCTTTCGCCGCCGCCGCACCCACACCCACTCCACCCGTCGCCCCCACCCCCACCACGAGCGGTCTTCTCCACGGCGTCTACGTCGGGGCGGCCGATCCCTCGGGGGTGGCGTCGTTCGCCGCGGCCACCAAGACCTCGGTCACGATCGCCTCTGAGTACCTGCCCTCGTCGAGCGGGTGGGCCGGCATGGACGGGGCCAA
>PMLV01000075.1 GCA_003160635.1 Acidimicrobiaceae bacterium
CCTGACCGGAGAGGTCGGAGGTGAAGGGCTTCCCCTGCGCGTTGCGATAGGAGTTGCCGTCCTCGGACTTGACCGCGGTCCCGAAAGCGATGAACTCGGCCGAGTCACTGCCCCACTCGTAGTAGTTGACGTCGAGACGGACGCCGACCACCCCATCGGCACCGAGTTCCTCTGCCTCCTCTTCCATGCGATTCATGGCCAGTTCACGGGCCGTATACATCGCTTCCGTCAGCTTGGTGAGCTCCTGGCTCTCGCCCCACTTCCGGGTCTGGAGGCCGATGTGGTAGATCGACGACCCCATCACGAAGCCCAGTGGATGGAACCCGGCTTCCTTCACCAACAAGAACTCATTGACGGAGAGGTCGGAGGTGAAGAGCCCGTGTTCGAGCTCTTCGAGCCGGTGGGCGGCGTCCTTGGGCAGATCTTGAGGCTGAGTCATGATGACTCTCCAATCACGATGTTCTCTAGGGCGAGCCGTGTTTGCTCACTGTGGGCCGCTTCGTTGTGCAAAATGGTGAGAAGGCGGGTCAGCCAGGCGTCCATTCCCACCTGTTCGCTGCGGATACGGATACCTCCTGAGGCGTGGCCGATGCTGCACCGTACCGTGGCGCCGTCGACATCGGCCCGCAGGGTGTCGTCCCCCAGGACGATCTGGACTGACTTGATCTCGTCGGACTTCCGAAAGCGCCCTCCGGCCCGCTCTACCGAGATACGGCCGCCCAACACATCGGTGAGCTGCTCCACCAGCAGCTTGAGCATGATGCGGGAGTCCGTGCTGTTGGACTGGAGCGACGACACGGCCATGGAAAGATCGAAGGCATCGCCTCTCTCGCCACCGGCCGGCTCCATGGTCATCGGTCGAATGGTAGTGCTTGACCTGCGGGAAGACCCAGCGCCGTCCCAGCTCCGAGGGTGGCCTTTCACGGGGCCACCAACTCTCGACGTCCCCGGGCGACTTCTCAGTCGGGCCGGGGCTCACAAATGACGATGGGTATCGTGCGCCCAGTCCTGTTCCGGTAGCCGCCGTAGCCCTTATAGGCGCCGACGATCTGGGGCCACAGATCAGCCGCTTCACTCGCCGAGGCGGTCCGAGCCCGGAGCTTGCGGGTCTCCCCCTCGATCACGATCTCGACATCCGGATGTGCCGCCAGGTTGCCATACCACTGAGGATCGCGGTCGTCGCCGCCCTTGGATGCCACCAGCACAACCCGGGTCTCGTCGTGCAGAGGCGACGTGAGCATGGTGGTCCGCGTCTGCCCTGTCTTGCGGCCGATCGTACGCAGCTCGACCACGGGCATCCCAAAAGCCGTGCGTAAGACCCTCCCGCCACTGAGTCGGAGGATGGCGCGGTGTCCCGAGCTCATGAGCCTGAAACCCGCATCGGTCACCGATTGCCGCACGCGCATCGCCTTCTCCTTGGTTGGGGCCAGTAGGGGCCAACCCGGTCGGGACGGACCACCGCTGTCCGGAGGAGCACCCTAGGACAACACCCCCGGGACCACCTCCCTGCCCATGGGAGGTGCCGGTCAAGGTCTAATTCGCCGGTAGGGGGATCGACTGCGCGAAGCGGAACACGGCGTCGGGATCGTACGACTTCTTCACCCTCATGAGCCGGGGCAGGTTCACTCCGTAATACGCCTGGGCCCAGTTCGGCAAGGTTGGATCGATGTAGTTCTGGTACGAGCCCTGGGCATACGGGGCGAACGTGCTCTGCGTCTGGTCCAACCAGCTGCGAGCGCCGGCAACGATCGCCGGTGAAGGGCTCGTGCTGGCGTAGGCGACCGAATATTGCGCACAGGCGATGACGTTTCGGTGCACGAACGCCGTGTCAGTCACGCCGACCTGGCTGATCGCTCCCCCGTAGCTGTCGAAGGTGATGCCGCCCCCTACCCCGGGCACATCGTTTCCCAGGGCCACCACTGCGTCGATCATGGCCGCCGTCCCCGCCGCAGGAAACGCCTTACTGACATAGGTGGACTTCGCCGAATAGGCCGATCGGGACAGCGTTCCCCCCGCATTGAGCGTAGGCAGGTGGCACTGCCCGACCGTCAATCCCTCGCATCCCGCTTCGATCATCATTGCGCGCAGGTAGTCCTCCGGTCCGACGAATCGGAACGTTGGGGTCACACCGACGGCGGCCAGCAACGGACCCAGGGCGCTCGAACAGGCGCTCGTCGACCCCGCGAACACTCCGGTCACCTTGAGGAAGCCGCCACCAGCCGTGCCGTTCGACGCCAGTTGGCAGTTGGCCCAGAGCTCGTTCGGCGCAGTGGGAATCCAGCGGAGCCAGGCGTCGAGCACCGTCGCCGCTTCGCCCCAGGGCCATTCGAGTGTGAACAGCGTGACACTGGGGATGGGGTGGACCGTGAACGTGAAGGACGTCGCGATCCCGAAATTGCCCCCGCCACCGCCCCTGCTGCCCCAGTACAGGTCGCTGTCGCTGGTCGCCGAGCACCGGCGCAGCGATCCGTCGGACGTCACAATCTGCAGAGACGCGATGTTGTCGCACGTCATCCCGTAGGCCCGCCCGAAGACGCCGATCCCTCCGCCGAGGGCCAGCCCGGCAATACCGACGGTTGGGCACGAGCCCCCCGGAAGCAGAAGCCCCGAGGACCCCAATTGGCTGTAGATGTCGATCAGTTGGGCGCCGGCCCCGACCGTCGCCAGTTGCATTCCCGGTTCGACCGAGACTTCGTTGAGGGACGACACATCGACAACCAGTCCCGGACACGAGGAGTAGCCGGCGTAGCTGTGACCGCCCGAGCGCGCCGCCAACTGCACGCCGTGCGCCCGGGCGTAGGCCACGCAGCGCTGGACGTCAGCAGTGGTGGTGCAGTACGCGATCGCTGCTGGTTGCGACGTGAGCACCTCGTTGTAGAGGAGGGCGTCGTTGGAATACGACGCGTCGCCGGGTACGACCAGGGTGCCGCTGAGCATCCCAGCCAGAACGTTCCACTGCGGGGGGCCGACCGTGCTGCCGGTTGCGGTGGTCGTCGTCCCCCCGGCGTTGGGGTGAGAGGGGCTGGTCGAACACGCGGCCAATCCACCGACCAACGCGGTGACACCGACGCCCCCGGCGACAACACCGGCCCGGCGGAGGAACGAGCGCCGGTCCATTGCCGGTTCGATGGGAGGCATCGGAGGCGACGATAGTCCTGGGTGTCGGGAATCTTTGGCCTCAATTCTCCGAAAATGTCGCTGAGGTGGTGAGGCGTCGTGAGGGCTCGTCAGGGCTCGTGAGGTCTGACGACAGGCCTGTCGCACCGGGACACCTTGGGTGACTAGAAGCCGAACCCACCCCCAGGGGGCGCTGTCGTCGTGGTGGTCGTCGGTGGTGTCGGCTGTGTCGGCTGTGTCGGCTGTGTCGGCTGTGTCGTCGGTGCCTGGGTCGCTGGTGAGGTGGCGTTGATCGACGATGGCGTCGACGTCGGCGGCATCGTGGTGGTGGCTCCCGCCGCTGCGGGCGACGTTGCCGTCACCGATTTGGACGACGACTTGCCATTGGACAGGACGGCAAACCACTCGTTCTCGACGCCCTGGCCTCGGGCTTGTCCCTTCTTCGCATCGCTGACGAACGTGTAGAGGGCCTCATGGTGGAAGAAGACCTCCAGACGCCCTCCCTGTACGCGGGCGACGGAGAAGCCCTTGACGCCGTGGGCTGCCTTTAGGTGGGTGACCCCCTTGGGCAGCAGCAGCGGCGGCCACAGCTTGGCGCACACTGCGGTGCACGTCACTTTGCCGGCCGGGTCGCCGGAATAGTGGTACAGCGTGTGGCCGGAATCGGTGGCCAAGACCGTGCCGATCCTCGGAATGGTGACCGTCCGAATCGTCAGTGTTCTGGCCGAGCTGATGGCCGAAGCTGGCGGAGAAGAAGCTAAAGCTCCCAGGGCCAAGGTTCCTACGGCCAGGGCAGCCGCGCAGAGCATGAGAGCCGCCCGGGTTCGTCCGGGCGTCGGCGCTGCCTCCCTCACACTGCCGCGTCCAATCCTTGCTTCCATGTCCTGACGTCCTTTCATCGGATCGTCGGGTACTACGGCGTCGGCGGTCGGGAAGATTGAGCGAGAACGGATCGAGGACCCATGGAGCCCGGGCGAGGCCGAAGGATGATTGGCGTCCACGGCGCCACACGCGGGATGCGGCGAGAAGTCGCGAAATGCCGCGAACTGCCCCGGGAGGGCGTTCGAGCAGCAATGGTCCTCGCCGACGAGACGAGTGACGCCTGGTCAGGCGGCCGGCGGGGATCTTTCCCGACCGACGAACCTCCCTACCGCAAGAGGTTGCCCAGCAATCCACCTGCTGCGCCGGCCGCGACGTCATCCCCGCGGCCGTGGTCCGGCATGAATGGCTCGATGGCACCCGCCAGGATGGCCACGGGCATCGATTGCAGCCATATCCGTCCGGGACCCGTCATGACGGCGAAGTGGTGGCCGTCCTGGCCCATGTAGCGGTTCACGAGTCCTGGCACCCGCTGCACCGAGAACTGCACCGATGCTTGGAAAAGGCCGACATGACCTGGATGCACCCGCATGCTCTGTCCGGCCTGGAGGTCGAAGGCGAGCACCTCTCCCGACAGGTCCACCCAGGCTCGGCCGGTCCCGCTGAGTTTCTGCAGGAGGAAGCCCATGCCGCCGAAGATGCCACCCCGGAACGACTGCTGGAAGCCGAGACCGAGCTCCACCCCCGGCACGGCGGCCATGAACCCATGGCGATGGACCATGAACTCGTTGCCCGGCGCAACCTCGACCGGGACGATGTGCCCGGGCAACTTGGCCGCGAACGAAATGGACCCGACCCCGCCCTGCGCCGTGTACGTGCTCAAGAGAAAGGTACTGCCGCCGGCTGCACGCTTGACGGCCCCCATGAGCCCCTTGCCACCCATGCCGCCGCCTGCTCCGGTGGAGAAAGTGATGGCGTCGGTCATCCAGCTGAACTCGCCCGCTTCGGCAACGACCGACTCACCCGGTTGCAGCGAGAGCTCCAGCACCTGCATCACTGTTCCGTGAATCGTCTCCTCCATCGTGACCTCCTGGGTTTCGCTCTGCAGTTCGAGCTGCGTTGGCTGGTGACACGAGCGTAGTGGCCGACCACGGAGTTTTCCTGGCTCACGAAGAGCTGCTCGTCACGCCGGCAGCGCACCGTCCCCAAAGAAGTCAAAGAGCCGAAGATCCGGATCCAGATCTTGCGAATTACCTCCCGCCGCGGAGCCGGCAGCGGCACTGCCGCCCACGAACCGGTGGCACCCCACGCTCAGGACGGTGCCGGGCGGGGCGACGAAGGACACCTCCTCGAACCCGGCGTGGACGAACCACCCCCGCACCGAGGACGTCAGGTCCGGGGGACGACGGTGACGAGTCCAGATCACCGTTCCCCCCGGTGCGCAGAACGATGGCATCTTCGATACGGTCCCCCGAATATCCCGCTCCCCGATATTGCCGAACACGCCGCAGATCAGCACCAGATCGGCCGGAAGGAAGCCGGCGTACGAGCACACCAACGAGGCGTCCGCCTCGACCACCTCGACGTGACGACTCACTCCGTATGCGGCGGCGCGCCGGCGGGCGAACGCCACCAGTGCCGGATCCCGCTCCACCAGGCGTGCCCGCACATCTTCCCGTCGCCGGTGGCTGGCGACGACGTCGATCACGTCCCGCCCCTGCCCGGCACACATGCTCACGATCGCAATGGGGCCCGGCGCTTGCCGATCGAGGGCCTCGCGCACCTCGGATTGCACCAGTCGGAGACGCAGCGAGAGCGCTGAGTCCGGATCCTCGTAGGTCTCGTGCCATCGCACCCAATGCGCCGCGTCCCGCATCGCTCCCTCCCGCGGAGCACCATCCCCCTGGCCACCCGCTCCCCGGGCACCCTCCCCCTGGCCACCCGCTCCCCGGGCATCGTCCTTGCTCCCCGATTCGGGCATCTCGCCATCGTAGGGTGGGTGGGTGATCAAGTATCTGGGATCGAAGCGACGTCTCGTTCCTGTACTCGCCGAGATCTGTGCGGCATCGGGAGCCCGCACTGGGCTCGATCTCTTCACCGGGACAACGCGGGTCGCCCAGGCCTTCAAGTCCCAAGGCGTCGAGGTCACCGCCGTCGACACGGCGCGCTACGCCCACGTCTTTGCCCAGTGCTACATAGAGACGGACGCTGCTGCAGTGGACATGACGGCGCTCACCGCAGCCGTCTCCCATCTCAACGAGCTCGGCGGGAAGCCTGGCTACGTGCACGACACGTTCAGCAAGGAGGCGCGCTTCTTCCAACCGTTCAACGCGGCTCGGATAGATGCCGCCCGCGATGTCATTGCCCGCGACTATGCGGAGTCGCCCCTGTACCCGATCCTTCTGACGAGCCTCATCGAGGCGGCGGATCGGGTGGATTCGACCACGGGTGTGCAGATGGCGTACGTGAAGCAGTGGGCGCCCCGGTCGGCCAACCCCTTGACGTTGCGCGTGCCCGAGCTCTTGCCCGGTCGGGGGCACGCCGTGCTCGGTGATGCGTTGGCGGTGGCGTCGGGGTTGGGGGCGTTCGACTTGGCGTATCTGGACCCGCCCTACAACCAGCATCGGTATTTTACGAACTATCACGTGTGGGAGACGCTCGTGGCCTGGGACGCACCCGAGCCGTATGGCGTGGCCCGCAAGAGGATCGACGCCCGGGATCCGGCAACCCGGAGCGCGTTCAACTCCAAGCGGACCATGCCCGACGCCCTGCGTTCGGTCGTGAGCGGTGTCGACTGCGAACTGCTCGTGCTGTCGTACAACGACGAATCCTGGTTGGCCGTCGAGGAGCTCGAGACGCTGTGCGGCCAGGGGCGGTCGGTGGCGACGTTGGCGTTTGACTCCGCCCGCTATGTGGGCGCACGGATCGGGATCTTCGATCCGTCGGGCGTGAAAGTGGGCCGCGTCTCGCACCTCTCCAATCAGGAGCTCCTGGTGATCGCCGGCGAGGGGGCGTTGGTGCGACGCGTGGTCGATGCGGTCGGGCGCCTCGGGAGCGCGTCGGGGGTCGTAGGTCGGAGACCGCAAGCGCGGTCGGCCAAGGGGATCGGCGGAAAGGTCGGCAGAGGGGCGAGTGGAGGGGCGAGTGGAGGGGCGAGTGGAGGCGCTGTCAGAGGCGCGGGACAGGATGCCACCGCTTCAGCCACAGCGGGTCCCAACCCCTACTCTGAGGATCGGCTTCAATAGGCGTCGTGACAACCGCCCACGACCATTACGCACGGCTGGAGGATGCAGATCTCTCCGCCCGCATGTCGAAGGACGAGGAAGCCAAACGGCTGCAAAAAGCGCAACTCCGGGTGCTTCACCTCCGCCTTATCAACGGCGGACAGCTCACCGGCGGCAAGCTGGGCCCTCCCGTCTGCATCATCTTCGAAGGGTGGGATGCCGCCGGAAAGGGAGGAGCGATCAAGCGTCTGGTCGAGTCCCTCGATCCGCGCCACGTCCACGTCGCGCCCTTTGCCGCCCCCACGCCGGACGAGCTGCGGCATCACTTCCTCTGGCGCTTCTGGCCGCCGTTGCCCGGCTGGGGCGGAATGACCATCTTCGACCGCAGCTGGTACGGACGCGTCCTGGTCGAGCGGGTCGAGAACCTGGCCACCGAGGTGCAGTGGCGACGCGCCTACGACGAGATCAACGATTTCGAGCACTCGCTCGCCGAAGAGGGCATGATCGTCATCAAACTCTGGTTGCACCTGTCACATGAGGAGCAGCTGCGCCGATTCGAACGGCGGCGCGACGATCCGCTCAAGTCCTGGAAACTGACCGAGGAAGACTGGCGGAACCGGGAGAAGCGCCCCCAGTACGACAGGGCGGTTGCGGACATGCTCCGCCTGACCGACGGCCCCTTGGCCCATTGGGATGTGATCTCTTCGGAGAACAAGCGCAACGGTCGGGTCGAAGTCATAGAGACCGTGATCCGCCGCATGGAGGAGGGCATGGCTCGCTGGGGCCTCAAGGTGCCGTCGTCCGACGATGAAGAGGAGCAGAGGACGCAGGCGGCCCTCGCGTTCGACGATGCCGAGTTCCAGTCGGACGGTGAGGCCGAGTCGTCGATCGCATCGACCGAAGGCCACGACTCGAGCGCCGCCAGGGTCATGGCGGCGGGGGACATCGCAACGAACACCACACCAGACGTCGCCGCGGCCCAGGACTCTGCCCGTACCTAGAATACGCGCTGCCCCAGGCTCCCCGTCTCCGGAGTTTGGCGCTGCTCTCGATTGCGAAGTGAGGCTCGAAACACATGAGTGATGCAAGCGAAGATCCGGCAAGTGGCGGCGGCCTAAAAGGCGCTCGTTACGGCATCACGATTCCCTTCGATGGGACGCCTCTGCACGACCACAGGCGCTGGTACTCACGCCTCCGTGCGCTTGGCTACACCGATCTGTGGTCGGCTGAAGTCGATGGGTCCGACGGCTTCACCCCCCTGGCGCTGGCTGCCGCCTGGGAGCCCACGTTCAAGCTGGGCGTTGCCATCATTCCCGCCTTCACACGTGGTCCCGCCACCCTGGCGCAGAGCGTGGCCTCGATCGCCGATGCGGCGCCGGGCCAATTCGCGTTCGGGCTCGGTGCGTCATCTGAGGTGATCGTGGCCGGGTGGAACGGCGTCGCTTTCGAAAATCAGTACAAGCGTGTGCGCGACACCTTGCGCTTCCTTCGTCTTGCCCTTACGGGCGAGAAGATCACCCAGACCTACGAGGGGTTCTCGGTCACCGGCTTCCGTTTGGCCCGAGTCCCCGAACAACAGCCCGAGCTCTACGTGGCTGCGCTGCGGCCCGGCATGTTGCATCTCGGCGGAAAGGAGGCCGACGGCGTGATCCTCAACTGGTTGAGCCCCGACGATGTGCCCACCTCGGTGGCCGAGGTCGACGAGGCGGGCGGCAAGGGAAAAGAGATCGTGGCCCGCATCTTCGTGATCCCCTCGGAGGACACCGACATGGTTCGCTCCTTTGCACGACGCATGATTACGACCTATATGAACGTCCACGCCTACGCCGAATTCCAGCGCTGGCTCGGACGGGGACCAGCGCTTCAACCGATGTGGGATGCCTGGGCCTCGGGCGACCGCAAGGGGGCGCTGGCCGCCATTCCCGACGAGGTCGTCGACGAACTCGTCGTGCACGGCTCGTTCGCCCAGTGCCGAGCCAGGATCAAGCGCTATATGGACAACGGCGTCACTGTGCCCGCCCTGGCGGTCCTGCCCCTCGGTGTCGACCTCGGCGAGGCCGTCACCGGACTCTCACCGTCGGCGTTCTAGCCTCCGCCCCCGCCCCCGCCCCGCCCAGCCGATGGACTTCCGCACCACTTCTCTGACCGACCTCGCCGGATCGGTCCGCACCCGCAAGATGAGCGCCCGCGAGCTCACGGCGATCGCTCTCGACCGCATCGCTGCCCTCAACCCGCGCTACAACGCGTTCGTCGCCGTAGATCCGGAGCGAGCCCTGGCGGACGCCGCCGCCTTGGACGAAGCCATCGCAAAGGGCGGCGATCCCGGACCACTCGCTGGCATCCCGCTGGCGGTCAAAGACAATCACGATGCCGTGGGCTTTCGCACGACGCACGGCGCACCCGTGCTGGCCGATGCCCCGCCGGCCACGGTCGACAGCCCCTTCGTCGCCCGGCTCCGGGCCGCAGGGTGCGTGATCGTCGGCAAGACCAACATGCCCGAGTTCGCGTGGTCGTCCAATACCTCCAATGCCCTGTTCGGGCCGACGGTCAACCCGTTCAACCCGGACCACGGACCCGGCGGTTCCTCGGGAGGCTCGGCGGCGGCGCTCGCCGCGGGCATGGTGCCGCTGGCCACCGGTTCCGACGGCGGCGGCTCCATCCGCCTCCCGTCGGCATGCTGCGGCTTGTCGGGTATGAAGCCATCTCTGGGTCGGGTCCCCGGGGGCGGCCCCACGCCCCAAAGCTGGATCGACCTCTCCACCAGCGGGCCCATGGCCCGGCGCATCGGCGACGTGGTGACCGCTCTCGATGTCGCGGTCGGCCCCGACCCCACCGACCTCCGGTCCCTGCCCCGCCCGGAGGCATCGTGGTTGGCCGCCCTCGACGACGCACACGTCCCTCTGCGAGTGGCATGGGCCCCGACCCTCGGGTACGCCACCGTCGACGCGGAGGTCCTCGCCATCTGCGAGCTTGCCGTCGAGGTGCTCGAGTCGCTCGGCGCCGCGGTTACGGTGCTCGAAACCGTCTTCGACCCCGAACCCGTCAGTGAATTCGTCACCCTCATGGGCGCGTGCCAGCTGCGCACGATGCGGCCGTTCATGTCGCATCCGAGGTGGGACGACATCGACCCGGGGCTGCGGGCCCTCGTCGACGCCGCGCAATCGATGACCGCCGAGCAGTTGGTACGGGTCTTCGATCGCTGCCACACGATGAACCTGGACCTCGTCGACCTGTTCCACGAGGTGCGGATCCTCGTCACCCCGACGGCGGCCGGCGTGGCGCCTTTCGTCGGCACGGGGTTGAGTACGATCAACGGCGAGGTGACGGGTAACTGGCTGTATTTCACCTATCCGTTCAACATGACCCGCTCGCCGGCCGCCACCGTCTGCGCCGGCCTCACCACGGCAGGGCTTCCCGTCGGGCTACAGCTCATAGGGCCACAGCACGGGGACCTGGTGGTGCTGCGCACCGCCGCCGCCCTCGAGGCCGCTCTCGATGCAGCGCGGGGCGCCGATCTGCTCGCCCCGGTCGAGGGTTGAGCCGTTCCGGGGCGGTGGGAGGTTGGCGGGATGGGGGGTGGCGGGTGCTCGGCGTCAGGTGTCGATGGTC
>PMLV01000240.1 GCA_003160635.1 Acidimicrobiaceae bacterium
CTAGGGGCATGATGATTTATTCGCATTCGACGAAGGCCATGTTTTCCACAGTCCTTCACAATTGCTGTAGAGGCGATAGAAATGCACGGGATGATGAATATGACCACGTTTGACAGTGGCCGCAGACGTGCCGCCGATTAAATCAAGGTTCTCTAGACGGTCGTGTGCTCACTCCAGGCGCTCCCATCCCAGTACCGCTTGCCCGTACCGAATGGGTCCTTGTACCAGCCAGCGTTCCGGGTCGGTGGCGGGGCTGAGTCGGTCGGGTGCCAGGGGGTGGGGGTGGTGCCTGCGCCCGTGACTGTCTGTCGGCTTCGTTGACGCCGGACCGCCATCGGTTACCCCCATACTTCATTCCTGCGCCGAAGGCGCGGCCCGAGAAGTAGAGGAAGGCTAGGAAGGCAAGGACGCCGACAATGAAGATGCCCGTCAATGAGGACCCAATGTCCGCGACCACGGGCCGAAGCTACTCGCCGGTCGGCTCCCGTGCTCAATGCAGGGGCGGCGGGGCTGCCAGAGACCTCCGGAACGTCGGAGACCGGCTACACGAAGTCCGTCGCGGCTAGAGCCTGTTCTTAATCCTGCTACAGGTCTCATAGATGGCGTCCATTTCTCGGTTGAGCTTGGCTGACGATATCGGGGCGGTCCTGGGTACGACGTGGATCAGCGCCGAAGTCATGCAGGTCACAAAGTCCTTGGGCATCTTCGGCGGCGGCTCGAAAAAGGATGCGGTGCCCTGCC
This sequence comes from Acidimicrobiaceae bacterium, assembly GCA_003160635.1. GTDB lineage: Bacteria > Actinomycetota > Acidimicrobiia > Acidimicrobiales > RAAP-2 > Bog-473. Next base: position 742 of record PMLV01000240.1, read on the forward strand.
TTCCGTAGGTGAAGGAGGATGGAGTGACTTGCGCGACGACAGAGCCGCACGTCACCTTTCTCACGGCCCCGGTCCGAGCAGTAGTGCATGGTGCCCAGGAGGAGGCCGACGTCGCGGTGTACGTCACCGGCCCCTTCGAGAGACCCAATCCGATGGCCAGTCCGGTCCCGAGCGTGAGGATGCCCAGAAGTAGGTAGGGGGCGAGACGACGACTGAGAGGCACGCAGTGAGATTAGGCGGCTCGTCGCCTACCGACTATCCCGACGGATCGAACGGGTTGTGGCAGTTCGACATAACTGCCCTCACCACCTTCTTGATGGCTACGGCATCCGTTGGGTCCGTCTTCGCCGTTGCTCTCCCTATTCTCGCCAAGCAGGCGATCACGGACTTCGCGCCCGCCGCAGTCGGTGTTGTCGAACCACCCCCCGTGCATAGGATCGAACCGTCGCTCCCAGTTGTGACGGTACAGCGAGCCGCTTTCGTTGTCACGACGACTGTCACAGCCGAAATGGTGGCGTCATGCGTCATCGGCCCCCCTGACAGCCCCAGGCCCGCGCCAAGTCCAGCACCGAGCGTCAGCACGCCGAGGAGCAGGTAGGGGGCGAGACGACGGCTCAGGGGCACGGGGATGAGGATAGGCGGCGGGTCGCTCCACGCGGCGTGGCCGGGTGCACGGCCAAGCCGGTTACGGGATCGCAGTCGGGCTGAACGAATGGCCGGCGCGGCCAGGCTCGGCCCAACGAGTTACTTCGCCAGCTACTCGACGCGGGGTTAGGTGTGACTCTGAACCCGACGACTGACCGTGGGAGACTCCGCCGTAAAGGCGAGGAGCGCACAACGTGGGAACCGAAACGGTGCATGGTTACGGCCCGCGTTGTCATACCTGCGATCTGGGTATCGAGATGCGCTACTCCGTCAGCGGACCGAGGTCAAAGGGTCAGGGCCATTGGTCACACCAGGACACCGTGGCTGGGATCGCGGCGGACCTGGATCACGACGCGTTGAGGTAATCCCTACATCCCGATATACGGGGCGGTCTGATTCACGCCGATCTCAACGAAGTATTCGTTTAGCGCGAGTGCCATCACATTGTGCTCATGGTAAGTCGGCAGGCTGGCTTCATGGAGAAACGCGTCCAACTCCCATGGGGTGTTCATGCCCCCTAACTCAAAGCAGCGCAACCAGAAGTCGTGGATGGAGAGGCAAGCGTGCCGCCGGAACAGGTCGACAAGGTGAACCTGGGGTCCGGAGCCAATCGGCACGGCGATCTCCCAACCTTGCGTTGGAGGCTCGCGTTCGCCCCATGGGCACACTGTCGTAGGTGGGGCGAATCGTACACGCTGTAGTTGGAGCACCCACGGGGCAAAAGCAAACCAGCACGCTGCAACGGGGCGTAGCGTCAGGGATATGAGCAAAGAACTAACGCACGCCCTGGCTTTGCTAATGGCATACGGAACGGGCGGCATTGAGGCCAGCCGGGAGATACTGGCCGAGTCGAACGTCGATGCCGAGCAGGTGGCCCTGGCGCTGACAGCATTGGCGCACGCGCTTGCAACCTCGGCTGCGGCGGGCTATCGCGAGTCCACCGAAGAGGTACTCCGGGTAACGGGGCAGTCGATGGCCAAGCTGGAAACCGGCGAGCGAGAGTGAACAACCATCACCACTGCAGAGGTAATGCCCGCGTGGGCGAGGGCCACCGGGTCCCAGCGGCGAACGCGTCCTCAACGTAAGGGACGCACTGGTCCACCCCGACCTCGGCGAAGTGCTCGTTCACGGCGACGGCCATCAAGTTGAACTCATGTGGCGTGGGCCGGAGTGCTCCGTGGAGGAACGCCTCCAAGTGGAGCAGGGTATTGGTACTCCCGAGGGCAAGGCAACGAAACCACAGCTCCTCAAAGGAGTGCGCTGTGTGCTGACGCCATGACTCGGCCAGTTCAAGTTGGCGTTCAGGAATCTTCAACATGTAGGGGTCATCTCCCGGCAGTTTCATCGGGTGGCGCAGACGCCGCCACATCATTGAAACCCTCTCTGTCGAAGGTGCGGAAAGGCTACACGCGGGCAGGGAGCAAATGGGGGTTGCCTGGGCCGGTCAACGACCGGCCAGAGGGATGGCCGTAGCGACCTGCGGGAACGCTACACCCATTGCCCGCTTGGCTACCGGCGACCCTTCCCGCGCCTGCGGTGCCGCTTCGGTTGCTTGTTATCCAGGCGACGCCTTTATCGCCTTCATGGTGATGAGGTTGTGGTTTAGAGACGCCCAACTCGTGAGCGTGATGGGCCAGCATTCGTTGCGCGACTGTAATGGTGTGGGGGAGTAATGAAGGACCCCTATTCTCGCCTTTGGCAATCGGTCTAGGCCCCAGGCAGCGAGATACAAGGTCAGCCCCGACGCCCACCGACGGTCCGTACTCAAACGGGCAGGTTCCCCTATACAACGTCCGCGGGCAGGCGTAAGTTGTCTATGGAGGTGAAGATCATGGACGCAAAAAACGGAGACCACATTGTCGTCGAGTCGGCGAAGGTCGGCTCCGCACGGCGAAGCGGACAAATAGTTGAGGTACTGCAGGGATCTGCCGGTGAGCACTACCGCGTGCAGTGGGAGGATGGTCACCAGACCGAGTTCTTCCCTGGTCCAAATGCCATGGTTGTTCCACCATCCTCTTGAACGCGGGGAGCGCCAGAGAAGCTGGGCAGGTGCGCCGGGGGAGTGGTCACAACAGGTAAGGCAAGTCGGGTTACCTTCCGTCAGCGCGCCTAAAGCACCAGCTCACCGGTCATGCGGTGATATGGGTTTATGGGTCCATTCCCCCCACCGATTGGGATGGAGCGCGAACCGCATCGTCCCCAGAGAGGTGACAGGCGCTACGCCACGGGGCTGCCAAATTGTCGCAACGGAAAGGTGGTGGGCATACATTGTGGCTGCCAATTCGGTGTCATTGGGAGTAAGACGCGGGGACCGGGAAGGAAGTCCCAGGCGCTTCGCTTGATTGTCCGTGGCCATGAGAAAGGCAATTCACAAATTGGCCACGGACACTTGATCAATCACGGTGTTGCGGCTGATCCGGTAGCGACGGGGCCAACTGTTCGGTCGGCAAGCCGGCCTGGTGGTCATCCCGAAAGCGCTCGATTTGCCTGGGATTGAGTCTGATTTGATGTTGCATGGGTCGTTTCAGGTTGACCGTGCCCGACGCTGGGGAGTGAGAGGGTTCGACTACGGGATCGTCATCCGAGCCCGGATGGAGCGCCCCCGACGGGTGGACCCAAGAGGCCAACAACACCTCATGGAGTTATGTCTCCTCGGGCCTCGCCGACACCACGCCGCAGCCGCTGGCGGGTGGCTCGAGCTCGCCCACGCCCACGTTCGGGGCCTACGACGACCTGGCCGTGGTCCAGTTCGGGTTGGAGCCGGCGGGTTCGACTGCCGCCCCCGCCATCTCCTCGGTCTCGTCGTCGACCTCTGCCACTTCGGCCACTGTGACCTGGAGCACCGACGTGGCCTCGTCGAGCTATGTGGATCTCGGGGATTCGGGGGACGCGTTCTTGTTCTCTTCGGGCAGCCCCAGCGCGGTCACCTCGCACTCGGTCACCATCGATGGCCTGGTCTGCGGCAGCACCTATAGCTACCAGGTCTTCTCGGCCGTGGGTGGGAGCGGCTCGACCTCGTCGAGCGGTACCTTCTCCACCTCGTCGTGCTCGGGGGGTGCGGGCATCACCTTGGTGGGATCAACCGAGACCGATGGCAACGACGGCTCTGAGCCCGGCATCACGGTCACCTTGCCCTCGGGTATCGAGGCCAACGATCAGATCATCGTGACGGTGACCACCATGGCGTCGTCGACGCCGTCGACGCCCACTGGCTACACCTTGGTCTCTGACACCACCACCGGGATCTCCTACAACCCCCGGGTCATGGTGTTCCGGGCCACGGCCGCCGGAGGCGAGAGCAGTGTCTTTGTCGACACCGGCTATGTCTGGGCCGAGGCCTCGGCCGCCGTCTACCGAGGGGTCAGCACCACCACGCCCATCGACGGGGTCACCGGCACCACGGCCGGGGGCTACAGCCTGGCGGCCGACGCCATCACCCCCTCGGTGCCGGGCGAGGTCTTGGTCCTCGCCGAGGGCTCGACCACGGGATCGTCGTCCGAGCCGGGCTGGAGTGCCCCGAGCGGCTGGACCCAAGAGGCCGACAACACCTCGTGGAGTTATGTCTCCTCCGGCCTGGCTGACACCACCCCCCAGCCGCTGGCCGGTGGATCGAGCTCGCCGACGCCCACGTTCGGGGCCTACGACGACCTCGCCGTGGTCCAGTTCGGGTTGGAGCCGGCCGTGAGTACGTCGACGGCCTATGCCTACGACTCGATCGGCGATCGCATCTCGACGACGGTCGGCAGCGCGTCGCCCTCGACGTACACCTATGACCAGATCGGCGAACTGACGGGTGCCACCCCAGCCGGGGGGAGCGCCTACAACTATGCGTACAACGGCGACGGGCTGCGCATGTCCAAGACGGTGTCTTCGACAACGGAGAGCTTCACCTACGACCCGCTTTCGACGGCCCTTCTCCAAGACGGCTCGAACTACTACGTCTACGGGGCAGACGGGCTGCCACTCGAGAAGATCAACGGTACGACACCGCTCTACTACCTTCACGACCAAATCGGGTCTACTCGAGTTCTCACCAACGGCAGTGGAACAGTGGTCGACACGTACACCTACGACCCCTATGGGAACCTGCTCGGCTCCACGGGATCCGATTCCAACCCGTTCGGCTATGCCGGGAGCTACACCGACGCCGAGACCGGCTTCTTGTACCTGATCCACCGCTACTACGACCCGACGACGGGGCAGTTCGTGAGCGTCGATCCCTTAGTCGACGAGACCGGGCGGCCCTACGCCTACACCGGTGATGATCCTGTGAACGGGGTGGATCCGTTGGGGCTGAGCCCGTGGGGCTGGGTAGCCAACCAAGCGACCAAGGCGTGGAACGACACCGGGGGCAAGGTCGTGCACGCCGTTGCCACTCATACGATCGGTCTGTGCTTGAACGTGAGCGCTGGTTGGGGCCCGTACGGCACGGCAAGCGGATGCGTTGCGCTATCTGGCGGTCATTTCACCCTCGTGGGCGCGGCTGGAGGCGGGGGTTCGAGCCCAACGGCCTCAGCAACGCTCGGATTGCTGATTAGCAATGCGAGTAAGCCGTCCGACCTACGAGGACCTTTTGCGGGCGGGGGTGGGTCAGCGGATCTGGGTCTGTCAGCCGGGGAAGAAGGTTCTGTTGGCACCGGAAGCTGTAACCAGACGATTTGGGAGAATCAGGTGACTGCCGGACTCGGACTCGACCTTCCGATTCCGTTCGAAGGTCACGGGGGGGCCACCTACACTTGGACGTGGTCCCCGTGATGAATCGAATAATCGGAGGAGCCTCGTTCCCCGGCAAGATGGGAACCCTGTCCATGACGTGGCCGCTGGCCGTCCTCACGGTTAGCGAGTCTGGAATTTTTGTTGACCTTCGATCTCGCTTACTGAAACGCATGTTGGGATGGTTCGTACGCCGTGAGCCATCATCAACCTGGTGGATGGCTGAGTGGACGGACCTCGTTTCAGTCGACTTTGGACGGCGAAGTGTCGTCCTACGCTCCAAAGGACAGAGAGGCTGTCGATTCGTGACCATGACGCGTCGACGACTTGTTCCTCTCATTGATGAGCTTGAACGTCGAGACATTCTCGTGACTCGGGTTAGGACGACCATAGGATGGTTCGTAAAGGCAACTTGAGAACTTGGCTGGTAATCCTCTTCACTGAAGGTCCCGTCGCTATTTCGTGAGTCCTGATTGTCTTCGCCTTGCCTCGTGAAGCGCCCCTGAGCGCTGCTCGGGCCTGACCCCGCTCCCGGTCCTAACTTCCCTTGTGGCCTCCCAGCTCCCTGAGCCCTCCCACCGCCTCCCGTCCCGCCCCCCGACCCATCCCCGGCATCTTCTTGGTCACTTTATGGTTCCTGCTCCCCAGTTCTTTGAGGCACCTTCAAAATGCCTTGAACACGATTGCAACTGGTTCGCGGGCGGTCATCGACGAGGAATGGGTCAGGCGCGGATGCGGATGCTGCCTTCCCAGTTGCTCCACAAGGTCATCGCCCAGCGAGATTGAGGTCAATGGTTGTGCCTGCGATTGTCGTATTGGTGGAGACGCATTATCCAGCTCCGTATGTTCTCGTTCTCAGGTCTGTCCGTCCCGAGCTTTGAGCCCGGCGTAGTTGTTCCAATCGATGGCCTGGTCGACGGAGTGTTTGGCAACGATCCTGGGGCTGTAGCCGATGAGTTCGCCGAGTACGGGTGCGGGCACGTCGGAGACCAGCTGCTTGAGGGCGCCGAGTCGTCCGAGCCTGGTGACACCAACGCGAGCGAGGCGTTCGGCCAGGTTTCTGGCTTGGATGGGTTGTCCGGGGGAGAACCCGGGGAACAGCCACGGCGAACCAGGATGGGCGGCGGTGTCCATGTTGCGACGCTGGCTGATGAGTTCGGTGATGAGCAGCGCGAGGCGTTCTGGAAGGGGCAGATGTGCGGCACCAACATGGAGCCACACTTCGTCGCCTTGGTGCTCGAGGTCGCTGACTGCGAGGGAGCGAATGCGGGCGACAGGTTGGGCGAAGAGCAGGACAAGTAGTCCGGCCACTCGGTCGCCGATCTCGATGGCGTCGTCGTCGAGGAGTCGGCGCAGCGTGACGAGGAGCTGGGCCCGCGAGAGTGCGGGTGCGGTCGCTCCTCGGTAGTAGGGAATCTTGAGGCGCGGGCAGTGCTGGTGCGAGATGGCCCAGACGAGAAAGCCGCGTGCGGACCAGCGGGTGGTGGGTGGTGCGGCGAACCAGTCGTCAACGTCGTTCTGCTGACAGTCGGCCAGGGCACGGCCTCGTGCATGGAGCCAGTCGAGGAAGTGCACCGCCGTGTTGGTCTGCTGGCGGCCCCTCCGGTGGTCGACTCGTGCAGCGTGCCGGTCTCGGCTCGTTCTCGAAGGCGGCGGTGGAGGTGCCAGCGCAGGTAGGTGCGGATGAGCTGGCGGTCGTCGGGATTCTCGATTGCTTGGAGGCGGATAACGCTCCACCGCTCGAAGGCGGCCAGGTACTTGTCGCGTTGAGGAAGGACGCCGTGAGTGACCAAGAGGTCCCGCAGGTACTCGCGGCCCCCCGACGCTGCGAAGCTGTCGATACCCTCATGAGTAAGCGGGACGTGAGCGACGGCCAGCGCGTGGATCCGTCCCACGACGTCCTTCGATTCGAGCCACTCCAGTCCGGTGCAGGGCTTTGCCATCGCGCACAGGGCGTCGGAGAGAGGAACGAGTCGAGGGGGTATCTGACCATGCCCGTCGTCAAAGACAACGCCAACTCGACGTCTGAGCTGGCAGCGCCGGCACATTGGTCGTCTGTCGCGCAGCTCGGCGGTGCCCCCGCATACTCGGCACACCCGTAGAGGAGCGGGTGCGGTGCTCAGCGCCCTTGGACCCTGGCTCGGCGAGGTCGTCCGACGGTGGCCAGGTCGACGACCGAGCCCCCAGGTGCTGTTCGGCTCTTGGGGCCAGACACCACGAAGGTCTCGATGAGATCGTCAGGCGTGCAGGCGAAGATGTCGCACAGGGCGGCCAACGTCGGCAGCGAGAGTCGCTCAGGCGTCTGGGCCACCAGTCGATAGATCTGGGCAAAAGACAGCGCCACGCCCCGTTCGGCGAGCAGAGGACGTAAGTCCGAGGTCTTCCAGAGTCCGTGGGAAGCCATCACCTCCCGCAGCCGCCATCGGTAGCCGACGTTGCGTTTCATGGGTGTTCGCTTTCTCCTTTCGCTTCGTTGACGACCCGGTCGAGCGCGTCTCGCAGGATCCGGGTCTTGTAGTCCGAAGACACCGAGGTGTAGAGCGAGGTGGTCGATGCGTGCTGGTGGCCAACTTGTTGCTGGACGAACAGCGAATCGAAGCCGCCTTCGATCAGGTGGGTGACGTAGGAGTGCCGGAGGCAGTGAGGAGTGAGGCCCGCGGGAAGCCCCGCATTGGTCGCCGCACGAGTAAAGGCCGCACTGATGCGGTCCTCGCTCACCCGAGGGCCGCGTTCGGAGGGCCACAGCCCACCGCCACCATCGAGAGCGGCGTGCGGCCAGACGTCGCTCACCCACTCGGCCATGACCTCGGCCGACCAGCCCATCACCGTGAGCACGCTCCGCCGACGGGGAGCAGACCCATGGCTGGCCTTGCCAAAGCGCACGTAACAAACGCCGAAGGCGCCGAACTCGGGGGCCTTGGGGTTGGTGCCGAAGTCGGCCACCTCGAGCATCAGCAGCTCGCGGCGACGCAGTCCCCATCCATAGGCCGCCTTCAGCATGGTGGCATCTCGGAACGCCGGCAGCCATCCCTTGCGGCGGTGTGCTCGGATGCTGGCCACGGTGTCATCGGCGGCGTCGAAGAGGTCCTGGAGTTCGGTGTGGGTCAACGCCCGGCGCGCTGGGTTCCCTTCGTACTCAGAAACGTGGACGGCCAGGTTGTCGCGCCCGGCGATCTGCACGGCATGAGTGCCAAAGCGCGCCAGACACTCGCGATCCCAGCCATAGAGCGGGTCGGTGACGTAAGCGAGGAAGGACCGCACGGCCAGCTGATAGGAGCGCACCGTCGACGGCGCCCGAAGCTTGTGTTCGCGGAGCCCGGCACACCACCCTTCAAGCTGTCCCGGTGTCCACTCCCACGGCCAGACCTCGGTGTCGTGACGGAACCGGCTGACCACCCTCGCCCCGGCGTCGATCGTGGAGAACGTGAGGTTGCGGCTCAGCTGTTGGGAGCGCCAACCGTCGAGCATGGCTTCGAATACCTGGCCTCTCGGCTCCAGCAGTACGACGCCATCGACCAGCTCAAGGTGGGCCGCTCCGAGCACTTCGATGCGTCGTTCCACGGCCCTCCCGGGGTCTCATCAGATGACTAACCCAATCACCTAATGCAAGCTGAGAGGTGGATGCCCAGGTCCAGTGCCTTCAGGGAAGCTCGATCAAGACTCGCGCCGGAACGAGGATCGAAGAAGAGACCCAGCCTGCTGGGGGTATGCGGGCCTCTAGAGAACATGCATCCAATGAAATATGCGGCACTGGGTTCTTATTGTGTCCCCCAAGGTCCACCAGATATTTTCGGTGAATTCCCAGCTGAGAGCATCTTTCTTCGATGACCCGCTTTGCACCTCATTGACCCTCAAAAACCACCTCGTGCCACTGCGTGTGGCACGAGGTGGCACGACACCCGACCACCAGACCTTCATACCGGCGTCGGATGCAACGATGTATGTCTGCTGGGGGAGCCTCACGAGCAGCCCGCCATGGCCGTTGCGCCCGGTCACCAGGTGTGAGGACCGGAAGGCCTTCATTAATTCCCAGTTCGATTCATATCGAAGGTGTCTCTCCGGGTGGCCCAAGCGGCCCCCGATCGGCCCCGTTGTAGCCGTCGAAGGTCATTCCCTCAGCAGCCAGCGCGTCGACTAAGGCGGCCGACTGAGCTCCGAACTGCTCGCCCTCGAGGCAAACGCACCTCTCTCCGTGGTCATGTCGGTGCCAGTCGGCGAGGGTGAATATCCCAACTCGGATCGCATCGTCCCGGGTCATGACTTGACCGTACCGCCTCGGTCTTCGCGACCGCCTCCCGGCTCCGCGCCCTGCACCAAGCGCTTCCCTCCTGTCCCTGGTCAAGAGGGGACCGCCGGTCGTTACGGCCCCTGTGACATCAGCCTGGACACCCCCAGTATTGGAGAACGTCCCTTGGAGGAGTCATGTCCTCAGGGTTGGATCCGAGGTACACAAATAGCTCACGGATGGTACACTGAATGTGCAATACAGATCCATATTTGACACACAAAACACATATCCTGTATGCTCATACTCATACTCATACAAAGGAGGAACAGTGGGAGAGAAGGACGAAGTCGAAGATGGCGCTGAGACTGAGATTGAGACGAGGGAGGAGTCGGAGCGTGAGCGTGTGCGGGTTGCTATCAATATGGTCCGTCAGGATTTCGATGAGTTGAAGCGCCTGGCGCAAGAGGATGGCGAGACCGTATCGGGATACCTTCGGAAGGCCCTCGCCACCGAGCGGTATCTAAAGGACCGCACTAGAAGTGGCGGTCGAATTCTCGTTGAGGAAGATGGTATCCAGCGAGAGATCGTATTTAGGTAGCCGTGTCAATCGAAGCGGGAGGGTCAGGAGTAGGGAATCCCGAGGTAGTTGACATCGGTTCGCTTACTCTCGACGAGCCAGCTTTCAAGGAAGGGCCGGCAAGGAATGTAGATCAAACACGGGCGACCCTGGCTTATTGCCTACTCGGATTATTGACGGCAGTTCTTGGTGTACTACTGGGATTACTCGGTTCAGGAACGATATCGACGCAAAGCTTCGGTACTACCGCTGGCATTGTTCTATCCCCGATCTTCGCACTTCTAGGAGCGGCCACGGGCCACTACTACGGGAAGGCAGAACGATGACCAAAGAGGACAGTGCGGCATTGCACCTACAAGGCCTGATTCTTGAAGGCGGCTGGATCGTGGGCGATTTGGTGCCTCTTCCAGAGGATCACACCGGTTCGGCCTTCTCCGTTGGCTACAGGGTCCATCACCAAGACGACGGACGCCGGGGGTTCCTTAAAGCGTTCGACTTCTCTATGGCATTCAAACACCCGGATATGACTGCTGAGATCGAGAGGCTTACGACGTTGTACAACGGCGAGCGGGATTTGTTGCGTTGGTGCAACGAAAAGGGCTTAAGGCGCGTAATACGGTCGCTTGATGACGGCACCGCTCACGTTCCCGGGTTTGAACTGGGGGCCGTTCCTTATGTGATCTTCGAAGAGGCCGACCAAGACGTCAGAGGCACGCTGGCAAATTGTGACCCGGCCGATCAAATCGCTCGGCTTAGCCTGGCACATCATGCAGCAGTCGCATTACGGCAGCTACACATCAATTCGGTTAGCCACCGTGACGTAAAGCCTTCCAACATGGTGGTTTGGGCGGACACAGTTGGAAGCACGAATCGCCCCCAGTACGAAGGCAAGCTCAGCGATCTTGGCTGTGCGCATGTTCCGGGGCGTCCGTCGCCGCACGATTTCAATCCCATTGCGGGCGACATGTCCTACGCTTCCCCAGAGCAGTTGTACGACTGTGACGAATTCCTCTCGGATCGGAGGCATAAGCAGGCGGCAGACATGTTTATGCTCGGTAATCTCATCGTCTATCTAATGACGGGCGTCACTCACAATCAGCTCATTTATCGGGAGCTTGATGAAACGCTGCACTGGCGGAATTGGGGCGGCAGTTACGACGAAGTTCTCCCCGGACTCGTAGATGCACACGTAACTGCGTTGTCGAGCTTGGAACCGCTTCTGCTGGATGAGGTTAAGCCGCTTCTTCAAGTCATTGATGGGCTGTGCCATCCCGACCCGAATCAGCGGGGTGACATGATTGCCAGGCGCCAGAATCACAACCCGTTCACTTTGGAGCGGTTCGTGACACGTCTGAACCTGATACAGCAACGTGCAGAATTGTTTCTAAGGGCGAGCTGATGACTGTTAGCACCGGTTCGGTTCGGCGTCAGGTTATTCCCCGTTGGCGTTCTTGGCGTACATCAGCCTTACTCGGCGAAGCGGCTAGCTCGGTGCGAGTACAGCGGGTAAATGGCCGCAGAGACGAACTGAGCCACTTGTTGAAGGAATATCGAGATGATCCGAACATGGGAATTGCCGGAGATCTCTTGAGTGCTGCCGTGACAATGGGGGATCGTCGGCCCGAAATTCTGAAGATCGCGGAGGATGTCGAAACAAAGACCGACTGGCCTCTACAGCAGAGAATGTCAAGGAACATCTGGGCCGGTGAGGCGAACCGTGAAACGAAGAGATTCGCTGTTCAAACTATTGATGGAGGTCAGCGCGTTCGGGAACTGCGACGCGCCCTTGCGTTGCACCCAAGGAATGCGTTTGGTTGGGTTGATCTTGCCTTGGAACACCTCGTTCTTGGCTTTCCCGAAAAATCCAGAAAAGCCATGGGGATAGCGCTCAGTTTGGCACCTAGCCACAGGTTCGTATTGCGCTCGGCCAGCGCGCTGTTTGTTGAGTTGGGTGAACTGGACCGTGCACTTGCAGTACTCCAACAAGGGACGAAATCAAAATCGGATCCTTGGTTGGTTGCGCCTCAAGTTGCTATTGCTGACCTTGCGAGAATGAAACAGACACTGGGTCGGGCGGCAGAGCACGTGCTCGATGCGGATCATCCTCCGATGCATTTGGCCGAATTACGGGCCGCATTCGGAACTGTCCAAATGAGCGCAGGTTCGTCCCGCCGAGGTAGGCAACTACTTCGACGCATTTTGCAAGCCCCGACGGAGAATGCACTTGCACAAATTGAATGGTCGGATCATCGGATAGACGAGTCTGACCCGATTTTGGGAGAGATGCCCGGCGGAGTCCCTCGTGCGTTTGAAGCATTGGCCCTCCGGGCCTCGTTTGAGGCCAAATGGAACGCTGGACTCGAGTACAGTGAGCAGTGGAGACGTGACCAGCCGTTCAGGGTCGAGCCGTACATACAAGGCTCGTTCTGTGCTTGCGAAGCTGAAGAATGGGAATTAGCAGAGTCTTTTTCCAGGAGCGGGCTCGCTCTTCATCGAAACAATCCGTATCTGCTTAATAACCGTGCGTTCGCACAGATTGGTCGTGGTCACCTTGGTGATGCAGCAATGACATTGTTGCACGCTCGGCGTTCCAGCTCAGGGGTGGGCGAGCGGCTAGCCCGTGTTGCAACCGAAGCACTTTGGCTCTTCCGGATTGGCGAGAACGAAGAAGGCCGGGATCGCTACAACGCTGCCATTCGCATCTTCACGCGGAAACATCTGGTTGACGACGCTGCAAGAGCCGCTTTGATGTTGGCGCAAGAAGAGATTTGTGCCGGCTCGGAACTGGCAGAGGAGGCGTGGAGGCGTGCAGTGGGACTCGTAGGCAAGTCGGGCAAGGGGGCGCACGTTATGCATCTCCAAGAGCGGGTGGGAAGACTGCGTGGTTCGAGTCCTCGGCAAATAGGGGCTGGGTCTCCCGTCGTGCAGTCCGCGACACTGATAGCGATACTCATACCGCCTGAACTGGAACACGTGTAGGCATTCAATTCGACCGCACTCCCTTGCCACACTTTTTGGTGTCCGTCCAATCCCAATAAATTAGAAATCGGATTGGTCTCTGGACGCAAAGTGAAGAGACGAGGGCTTATCAAGGCCGGCCGAAGGCCGCCAGTGAGGAAGCCTTGACGAGGCCGGTCAGTCCCCGACCCCACAATCGAGGAGGGGGGAGGCCGTGGACCCACGAGCACCTGGATCGGCCGGATTTCGGTGTCCCCGCCGATGGGGCCCGCGTCGTTGCGAATGCGCCGAGTCGCGCGCTCCGGCGATTGAGACATCGAAGCGGCTTTACCCTCACCTGCTGGACGGTTCACAAGACAGTGCCGCAGCTCGAGTAGAACAGCTCCGTGAGGCGCTCGTCGAGCCAGCTGACCTTGACCAACTCTCGCCGAACTACGAACAATCGGCAGATCGCGCCCCTGAGCTGGAACTATTACACTTAGATAGGTCGAAAAGGAGGCGTGGGTGACCATGTCGGAGAAAAGCAGACAGGCGCGGAACTCACTAGGGCACCTCAGGAAGTATTTGGAGTTCGACGCAGAAGACTTCGCGTCTACCAAATGACCTCCGCGAATTCGAGTACCACAGACGTCAATTGGATCGCCAATTTCATTTGGGGAATCGCCGACGACGTCCTCCGCGACCTCTACGTGCGCGGCAAGTACCGCGATGTCATCCTGCCAATGATTGTGCTGCGTCGCCTAGACATCGTCCTTGAGCCAACCAAGGCGGATGTACTCAGCATGAAGCAAAACTTGGAAAGCAAGGGGGTTGTCAATCAGGAAGCAACGCTAAAGGTCACAGCCAAGCAACCGTTCTACAACACCTCGAAATTCTCTCTCAAGGATCTGCGTAACCGAGGAAACCAACAGCAACTGAAGGCCGACTTCGAGGACTATCTCGATGGCTTCTCCAGCAACGTTCAGGACATTCTTGAGAACTTTGAGTTCCGCAACCAGATTCCGAGGCTGTCAAGGGCAGACGCCATCGGGACCCTGATCGAGAAGTTCCTTGATCCGCGGCTCAAGCTAAGCACTCTGGACAACCACGCTATGGGTTCGGTGTTCGAAGAGCTTGTTCGCAAGTTTAATGAGGAGAATAACGAGGAGGCTGGAGAGCACTGGACCCCTCGGGATGCCGTGGCGCTGATGGCAAATCTCCTCTTTCGGCCCATCGCTGACCAGATCACGGACGGCACGTACTTGCTTTACGATGCAGCGATCGGAACGGGCGGCATGCTGACCGTCGCCGAGGCGACCTTGAGCGAGCTGGCTTCAGCACACGGCAAACAGGTCTCCACCCACCTTTACGGCCAGGAGATAAACGCCGAAACCTACGCGATCTGCAAAGCGGACTTGCTCTTGTCCGGCGAAGGCGACGATGCAGACAACATCGTGGGAGGGCCGGAGTACTCAACGCTTTCTAACGACGCCTTTATGGGCCGCAACTTCGACTTTATGCTCTCAAATCCGCCCTATGGAAAGTCTTGGAAGGCTGACCTTGAACGCATGGGTGGCAAGACAGGATTGACCGACAGCCGCTTCATCATCGACCACGCCGGTGATCCCGAGTACTCGCTCCTCACCCGCTCGAGTGATGGACAGATGCTCTTCCTCGCCAACCTGCTCTCGAAAATGAAAAGTGATACCCCCCTCGGGAGTCGCATTGCCGAGGTGCACTCGGGTTCATCGCTTTTCACGGGCGATGCAGGCCAGGGCGAAAGCAATATCCGTCGGTGGATTCTCGAGAAGGACTGGCTCGAAGCCATCATCCAAATGCCACTCAACATGTTCTACAACACCGGTATCTCGACCTACATCTGGGTCCTGACCAATAGGAAACCTGAGAAGCGCAAGGGTCAGGTTCAACTGATCGATGCGAGCGGGTGGTTCACTCCACTGCGGAAGAACCTCGGGCAGAAGAACTGTGAACTCTCTCCAGCGGACATCGAACGGATCATCGAGACGTTCCTTGCCTTCCAAGACTCTGAGAACTCGAAGATCTTTGACAACACGGCGTTTGGTTATCGCAAGGTGAAAGTCGAACGGCCACTCCGGCTCTACAGTCAGTGCTCTCCGAAGCTCATTGAGGATCTCCAGTACGCGGCGGGAGATCACGTTCTTCGTGCTGAACTCCATGGCGTTTTCGGCGCTGCTGTATTTGATAACTTTGAGTTGATCCGCTCAAAGGTGGAGCGTTACCTCGACGGTGAAGAAGCGGGCGAAGAGGAGACACCCACAATATCGGCTGCCGCCAGAAAGCGCTTGCTCGACACTAAGAAGTGGGCTCGAGACAAACGCCTCTTCGAGTTGGGAGGGCGGCTCGCCCTAGAGCTCGGAACTGAAGTGTTCGAAGACCACAACGAGTTCGGAACCAGGGTCGCTCAGTTGCTGGCCGAGTGGGGAGTAAAGCTAGGGGCTGTCGACAAGAAGGCACTTCTGCGCGGACTCTCCTGGCGAAACGATACCGCTCCACCTGTTGTCAAGAAGGTGGCTAGGGCCGACAAGGCGACCGCTGACGCACTGCACGGACGCTTCCCGGGGGAGATTGATGGAAAGAAAGTCGTCGTTGAGTACGAAGCCGACACGGAGCTCTCCGACTTCGAGGAAGTCCCACTTCAAGAAGTAGGCGGCGTCGCTGCCTTCATTGCCCGTGAGGTGACTCCGTACGTTCCGGACGCCTGGGTTGACGAGAAGTCCGAGGACAAGATCGGCTACGAAATCTCCTTTACGCGGCACTTTTACAAGCCAGTTGCGCGCCGGCCCCTTGAGGAGATCGAATCCGACATCCGCAAGCTGATGATCGAGAGTGACGGACTTGTAGAGCGTGCACTAGGGATCCCCGAGTGATTGGTGCGGTTCCGCCGTCGGTGCCGGTGAAACGGCTCGCTCTCGGTGGACTTTTGGCAGATGGCGATTGGGTGGAGAGCAAGGATCAGGATCCTTACGGCAATATTCGTGTAGTGCAACTCGCCGATATCTCTGAGGGTCAGCTCGGTTTCCGCAGCAATCGTTGGATCAACGAAGAGACCGCAGTCCGTTTGCGAGTCACTCCGCTAAAGCCGGGCGACGTACTCATTGCACGCATGCCGGACCCACTTGGTCGATGCTGCCAAGTGCCGAGCGAACTTGGGAAGGCAGTGACGGTTGTCGATGTGGCCATTCTGCGAATTTCGAATCCAGTTATCTCTCCTAGATACGCCATGTACGCAATTAATAGCTCACAGACGCGGAACCAAGTCCTTGCTATGGCTACTGGATCGACTCGTCGACGGATAACTCGCAAGAGGCTTGCTATCGCTCAAGTTCCGCTTCCTACTTTGGACGAGCAGCTCCGGGTCGTCCGATTTCTCGACCATGCCGAATTGCGGATCGCCCAAGCGCTCGAATCAAAGCGACGACTGGTCGCCCTTCTCGATGAACGTCGGAGGGGAGCGACTCAGAGTCTCGTAACGGCTGGGGTGGGCCAGATCGGCGAGTTGAAGGACTCCGGAATTAAGTGGCTGGGCGCTGTTCCGGCAGAGTGGGACATCCGACCTGCCAAATTCTTCTTCCGGGAGGTGAACGAGCGGTCGCTTCGGGGCGAGGAGGAGCTGCTGTCTGTCTCACACGTGACCGGTGTGACTCCGCGATCTTCGAAAACCATCACGATGTTCATGGCGGCCAGTTACGCGGGGCATAAGCTGTGCAAGCCGGGCGATCTCATCATCAATACGATGTGGGCTTGGATGGGTGCGCTCGGGGTCACCCGACAGATTGGCATCGTGAGTCCCGCCTACGGCGTCTACCGACCACTACCGTCGAGCCCCCTTTCCTCGGCGTATGCCGACCTGCTACTGCGTACGCAGCCCTACGTCGATGAGTACACGTGCAGATCGACCGGAATCCAGGCGTCCCGCTTGCGGCTGTATCCCGATCGGTTTCTCACGGTGCCCGTTGTGTGTCCTCCCCCGAATCAGCAGGCTGAGATCGTTGAGCGAGCGGAGACCGAGACCAGGGGCCTCACCGCCGCTATAACAGCTGCCTTGGCTGAAATTGCGCTTCTCCTGGAGTACCGGGCGACACTGACCTCGGACGTAGTCACCGGTAAGCGAGATGTTCGAGCCGAAGCGGCGGACTTTCCCGACGTAGATCTGGCTGAGCTGAATGCGGTCCTTTCGGTAGCGATAGCGGAGGACACTGGTCAAGATGAGGAGGAAGGGGAAGAGGGGGTGACACATGCCGACTGACGTGTCGGAGAAGGGGCTTGAGACCTTACTGGTTGAAGGCCTCTGTGCGAGTGGTTGGACTCAGGGGTGGGTGTGATCACCTGAGTTGGCCC
>PMLV01000291.1 GCA_003160635.1 Acidimicrobiaceae bacterium
AGGATTTGACGTGAGGCAACGGGGGTGTCTGCGCTTAGAGCGTCTGCGCCGTCGGGGGAGGGGGCGGCGGGCTCAGCGGGTCCGTGGTCGCCGCTGGCGGGGGCGGTGGGCTCCCCGCGTCGGCGACAGCTGTCGGGTGGGACGGGGGGTCACTGCCCGGCGCGGCCGCCGCGGGGGGTGCGAACGTCGTGGCCGTAGGTGCCGCCGCCGCCGATTCGGGTGCCAGGGCGAGGGCACCGTGCTCGGATTCATGCGTCTGGAGGGCTGCCACCAGGCGATCGATGTCGGCGTCGGTGGTTGGAGTGGCCCGGCCTGTCCTGGTGGCAAAGACGGCTGCTCCGAGGTCGCGCAGCATGCCGTCTGCCACCTTCTTGGACTGCACTTCGTCCAGCTTGGCCTGGCCCTTTTGGGCCGCATCCTTGGCCATGACGGTGGCCGCCGTCGCTTGCGCCTTTACCTTGTCGAGCAATCCCATCAGCTCATCCTTTCCATGCGGGGTCACACAAGCATCGCATGCAGAGCGACTGCCTGCTCATTGTGACGGCGCGGCGGTCGCCAACGTTGTGGTGGTCGTCGACGTCTTGTTCTTGGTGCTCTTGTTCTTCGCGGGAACGGTGGTGGTCGTCGTCGTGGTGGTCGTCGGGGTTGCGCGTGCGCCGGTCGTCGCCGCCAGGGCCTGCTGCGCATCGGTGATCTGCTGCTGCATGGCGTTGATGTCGCTCTGATACGTGCCGAGGTCGCCGGCCTCGAGCGCGGCCAGGGCGTNNTGGACCCGTCCCCGTTCCGCCCGACACGGCCGTATGCAGCAGTGAGCTGAGGGTCGCGGAAACCGTCGACTCGATCACGACCTTCTGTCCGAGCACCCCGATGACGTCGGTCAGCTGAGGGAGGGGGTTCGACGACGACGCCACGTACAGCGGCCGGAGATAGACGATCGCTTGGCCGACCGGCACCATGAGCGTGTCGCCCAGAAGGACCTCCGAGCCATGCTGGTCATAGAGCGTGATGTCCGACGACACCGTATGGTTCGCTTGTATGTACGAATCAGCGTTCGCCGGGCCCGGTATGCCCTGCGGCGTTTCGAACACCGTCAGTTTTCCGTAGTCGCCCGGATCGGAGGTGCCCACCATGAACGCACTCAGATTCAGGTTGTTCGAACCTGACGCATTCGACTGCGATGCCGGCACGTAGGCATCAGTGACAGTGAAGGCCTGGGTCGACGAGCCCGGTAGTGCGGTCACCTGGTAGAGCGGGGCCATACGAGCTGGGCTGGTCGAAACCAACTGACCCTGCTGGTTGTACGTGTCCTGCACCTGCAATGCCTGTGATTGGGTCCCCGCGCCTGCCGTCGGGGAGAGTTGCCATGCGTTGTCGGCCGCATAGAACTGCGAGGACGACGTCAGGTGGTACCGGCCGTAAATGGCCGATTGGATGGAGAAGATATCGGGGGGGTAGCGCAGGTGGGCCTGCAGGCCCGCGCTCATCTTGGAAATTGGCGTGAACATGTTCGGGAAGGCCGCCTCGTAGGCCTGCAGGATCGGGTCGCTGGGATCCGCTTCGTAAAAGGTCATCTTGCCCGTGAATGCGTCGACGACGACCTTCACCGAGTTGCGCACATAGTTGTAGCTCCCGGGCAGGCCGCTCCCGGACGCTACCTGCTGCGTGTTCGCGTTCTGCGAATAGGGGTACTGGTTCGTCGTCGTGTACCCGTCGACGATCCAGTAGATCTGCCCATGGTTCGCCACCACGGCATACGGGTTCTGGTTGAACGTCAGGAACGGCGCCGCTTTCTCTGCCATCTGCACCGGGTCGCGCACGAACATGATGCGCGAATTACCGGTGATCTGGTCCGAGATAAAAAGATTGAAATCGCCGAGGCGAAGGGCAAAGGCGGCCCGCTCGAACACGGACGACAGCTTCACGCCACCCGTGCTGTTGTAGTGACTCTCGATGCTGGTGCCGTTCCCCTTTTCGTAGTCCACCTCGAGCTGCTTGGTATTCGCCACCACGTACCCTGTGTCCCCCGACGCGAAGTAGACATTGGGTTGCGTGACTTTGGGCAGTCCGTTCGATGAGGAAGGTGGCACGTTCTTGATGCCGTAGACCGGGTTGCCGTTGGACTGGGCCTGGTTGGCTACCGCCACCGCGACGCCCTCACCGTGGGTGAACTGGAGGTGCTCGTTGACCCACGACTGGGACGGGAGATTCGCCGTAGAGATCTCCCGGACGCCGATGAGGACAGGGGTGACCTTCCCGTCGATCGTGTAGCGGTCAACGCCGAGTGACGGGAAGGTGTAGTACGACCGAATCTTCTGTTGCTGTACGAATGTCTGCAGGGTGATGGCATTGTCCGGGTCCCACAGCCTGATGTTCTTGAGCGTCGCGGACTGCTGCGTCACGGTTGCGGTCGTGACGTCTGTCGTGGCCGAGTACTGCTTGACCTTGACGTTGTTCAGGTCGTAGGCGGCACGTGTCGCCACGATGTTGCGGTGTATGTAGGGCGCCTCGAGCGAGGACTGGGCGGGGGTCACCTTCAAGGTTTGCAACAGCGCCGGGTAGATCACGCCGACGACGAGGGCGACGAAGGCCCATATTCCGACGGCCAGGACCGGCAGCGTCCACCCCTGACGACGGATGTTGAAGAGAAGGATGGCGGCGGCGAAGATGGAGACGACGACCAGCAACAACAGCGCCGGCAGCCGGGCGTGCACATCGGTGTATCCCGCGCCGCCCACGTAGCCGTCCTGCGCGTTCACCAACCCCCAGCGCTGGAGGATGTAGCCGGCCGCCTTGGTCAACGCGATGAGCGCCAGCAGGACCGAAAGGTGAGCCTTGACCGCGGGACGAACCCGCGGGATCCCTCGCTGCGGCATGATCCCACCGTTGAGATAGTGGAACAGCGCGGACACGGCGAGCGTCACGATCAGGATGGCCAGCGTCCAGTCGACGACGAAGTTCAAGAATGGCAACTTGAAGACGTAGAAGCCGATGTCCTTGCCGAATTGCGGATCCTTGATGCCGAAGTTGCCGCCGTGGCGAAAGAGGATCCAGTTCTGCCATTCCCCGATCGTTCCGGACGCGGCGATCAGGGCCATGATGATGGCGAGTGCGATGTAGAGACGTCCGGCGTAGGGCCGCACGATCTGCTGGTACCGCCGCACGAGCTCGTCTTTCTGCACGGCGCCGAGATCCTCGCTGGCCAGGCGGTCGCAGACGACCAGGTTGACCCACATCACGACGAAGAAGATGGCTCCGAAGACCCCGAAGAGCCCGAGCTTCACCACCAAGAGCGTGGAGAACACGTTGTGGTACCCCACCGACGAGAACCACAGGCCGTCGGTGTAGATGCTGGCCAGCGTCCGCAGCGAAGCCAGCAAGATGATGAAGACGACGACCGCCCCGATGACCCACCACCGGGCTCGCCGGCGCGACCGGGGCGAACGGGGGGTTGAAAGGTCCTTGGGGGTGCGCACGGGGGCGAGCCTAATATCCGCCGCCCGAGAGTCCTGGTCTAGGGCGCTACGGGCGTCACCAGGCAACGACAGCCCGAGTGAGCTGGCGGATAGGCGTGTCCGGTGGGGAAACCCTCGGCCAGAGGCACGGCTCCCGCCAGGGCATTGTCGTCACAGTCGGAGCAACCGGTCGATGACGTCATCACCCAGCGCACCAAACCCTCAGAGGAGGAGGAGGCAGCCACGCCGGCCGAGAAGGCCTGCACGGCGAAGTCCCCGACCAGGCGTTCGATCCGTTCACCTCTCCACTCGCGGAATGCCGCCCCCACGCGATCCGCTGCTTCTTCGCCCGCATCGGTGCCCTCGGCGATCCGCCGGCGCAACATGGTCACCACCGTCCGGGCCAGGCCGGCCGCCGCCTGTTCGACCGCACCGTTCGGCGACGCCGTCACCTCCGCCCCTCCCCCGAACACCGCTCCGGCTGCGAACGCATCGTCGAGGTGGCTCTGCGCGGCCGAGATGAACATCGAAAGGTGAAGGTCCTCAGGACCGAGCAAGGCCTCCCCTGCCAGGGTCGGCGTGCTGCGCAGCACATCGAGCAACCGGTTCTGATCATCGCCCAGGGCACGCTTTATGTGCCGGGAGAGCTGAGCCGAGATCGGCGAGAGCAGCTCGTCGCGCGAAGCGATGAGAGCCGCGTCGGGCCCCTCGTCCCCGCTCTCACCCTGATCGTCCGCCTCGGCGTCGGCCCCTGCGTCGGGCCCGACCTCGACCTCCGCCAAGGTTGCGACGTTGCCTCCCTCCGCTGCCGTGGCTGGGGCCGTGGCGCCACCCGGTTCGCCCGTCGCGGCCCGGATGCGGGCAAACAATTCGTCGACCGAGGGCGCGCCTCCACCGAGCGCCGCCTCGCCGTGCGCCTCGCGTTGCTGGTCGCTCTCGTCGCCGCTCGCGCCCCCGCCGACTCCTCCCTCCGCCGCTTCCTGATCATGCGGAGCGTCCTTCGGCAGGTGCAGCCGGGCCTGGTCGCCTGCGGCCGAGGCCGCGGCACGGGCGTCGTCGTCGGAACGTTCCAGCTGGCCCAGAATTTCGTCCATCGACGCCCGTGCCCCTTGGACCGAGGCGGCCATCTCGTCACGGGCGGCACGGAGTTGCTCGATCTGAATCGACAAGGCGCGCCGGCGACCGGCGAGATCGGTCATCAGTCGCTTACGCGCCTCTTGAACCTGCTCGAGGAGGGCGCGACCCTCCTCCTTGGCGCGCGCAATCACCGCATCGCCTTCGGCCACGGCGTCGAGCCTGATGCGCTCCACCTCGGCCAGCGCCTCTTGCCGGGCGTTGGCCACCATCAGCTCGGCTTCTGCGACGCGTTCGGCTGACGCTCCTTCGCTGCGTTCCTGTATCTCGTTGGCCCGGCTCTGGGCCTCACGCAAGAGGGTGGAAGCACCTTCCTGGGCCTGGACCACGATCTTGGCCGCTTCGTCATGGGCGTGGCGGAGGATCTGTGCGCTGTGCTGACCGAGAGACGAGGAGAGGGTCGCCTCATCGACCACGGGGTGGGCCGCCCGTTCGTCCGCCTCTGCGACAGCGGCGCGCAACTCCTGCTCGCGCTGTTCGAGCACCTCGATGCTCCGGGCGACCGTCTGTAGGTAGGTCTTGACCTCATCGACGTCAAAACCCCGGCGGACGATGGCGAACGAGTGGCGAGCGATGTCCCCCGCCGTGACACGGGCGGAGGAAATGGGTGAACGGCCTTCAGGCATGAGGAAAGACTACGGCGCCGCCTGGGCCGGCACGTGACTGGAGGACAATGTGCCTCCGAGCCGCTTCAGTATCGCCAAGGCCTGGTCAAGGGTGGACACGGCATAGACGTGGAGTTGGGGGGTGTCCTTGGAGAGCGCCGCCTTGTACTCCTGCGGCGGCACGAAGAAGACGGTGGCCCCCGCCCTCTCGACCGCGATCGTCTTCTGGGGCACCCCGCCCACATCGCCCACGGCACCGCTGGCATCGATGGTCCCGGTCGCCGCCACGGTGCGGCCCCCGGTGAGGTGGCCCCCCGCGAGCTTGTCGATGATGCCCAACGTCATGGAGAGGCCGGCCGAGGGCCCTCCGATGTCCACCGTGTTCACCGTGATAGTGACCGGGAAGGTCCAGGACTGCTGGGTGTTGGGATCGATACCAAGGTAGGCCGTGGGTGTCCCCTGGCCGCAGCCGCCATCAGTCAACCCCCGGGGCGGGGCTCCCAGCGTGATGCTTCGTTGCACGATTGGCCCGTTGACGAACGCTCCCGATTGTTTGACCGATGACTTTTCCACCGAAAGCGTGGCCGATGTGCCCGGCGTCAGCCCGTGGAGTGCCGTGAGGAGTGAGCACACCCCGGTGACCGGGATGCCGTTGACCGCCGTGATGACCTGGGAGACCTTCAGTACGTGGGAGGCCGGCGATCCCGGAGCGATGCCGAACACGAGGGCGCCCGCGTCCTGCTCCTTGACCGTGTAGCCGAGATGCGTCAGCGCAGCAGCCTTCGCCTGCGCTTGGGCCTGGCTCATCTCCAAGAAACCTTGCGGGGCCAACTGGTCAGGCGGGGTAGAGGGGCCGAGCAGTTCCACCGAGGGAACGATCTGGCTGTCCGACGAGAAGTAGCGCTCCTCGAGGTAGGTCAATGCGGTCAACGGCTTCACAAAGACGTCGGTGAGGAGAATCCTCCCTGACAGCCGGTGATCCAGCTCGGGAGGGACCTTGATGAAGGATGCGACCGGTGAGGCGTCTCCCGGGGAGATGGCGTAGTCGTTGACGTTCCAGTGGCCGAGAATGACCGTCGCCACGACGAGCAGGGCGGCGAGCACCGTGAGGACGATCGGCCATCGTCGACGGCGCACACGTCCCGGCGCGACGTGACTGGATCGTCTGGGGATGACCTCGGCCTCCCCGGCGGCATTCGTCGTCATGTCGGCCATACTCGATTCAGTGAGCGATGATCCTGCCACGGAACGTGGCGCCCGACGCCGCGGCGCAGCCCGGAGGCGGCGGCGCGTGATCGCGGCCGGGCACACGGGTCAGGTCGAGCTCGCTCGGGCCGGACTGCGGGATCCCGACCCCGATGTCCAGGCCGCTGCGCTCGGCGCGCTGGCCCGTCTCTCGTCCCTCACGGTGGCCGACATCACCCACCTCCTGGGCACAGGGCCTGCCCCGGTAAGGCGCCGGGCCACCGATGCCGCGCTTTCGGTACGCGGTCCGGGCTCACGGTCCACGCTGTACACCGCGGTGGCTGAGGCACTTGGCGACCCCGATCCCCTGGTCGTCGTGGGAGCGGCCTGGTTCCTTTCGGAGCGTCGGGTGGCCGCGGCCGTCACCGCGCTGGTCACGACCGCCCGCACCCACGAGGACGTGCGGTGCCGGGAGGCCTCCGTGGCCGCGCTGGGCGCGATCGGCGACCCACGAGGGTTGACCGCGGTCATCGACGCACTGGACGACAAACCCACCGTGCGGCGCCGAGCCACGGTCGCGTTGGCCGGATTCGACGATCCCCGGGTCGAGCCGGCGCTTCGCCGATCGGCCGAGGACAGGGACTGGCAGGTGCGCCAAGCCGCCGGCGAGCTGCTGCGTGAGGACGGATAGACGGACGCGCCGAGCGAGCCCCCGCGCCCCGCCGACTCAGTCGTCGTCAGTGAAGAGGCGCTTGAGCCGGTCGAATGACTCGAGGCACTGCCCTGCACCCTGCACGACGCACTCGAGCGGAGCGTCCACCAGGTGCACAGGCACGGCGGTGGCATCGGCCACGCGTTGGGTGACGCCGCGCAGCAGGGCGCCGCCTCCGGTGAGGTGGATGCCTTGAAACATGATGTCCTGCGCCAGTTCGGGAGCAGCGTCGCCCAGGCAGGTAGCCGCGGCGGCGATCACCTGGGCCACGTTCTCTTCCAACGCCGCCCGTACCTCCCCGGGCGTCAAAACGACGACCTTGGGCCGGCCCGTGGCCACTTCGCGGCCCCGAATCTCCGCTCCCTGCTCCCCCGGATAGGGAAAGGCGGAACCGATCGCGTGCTTGACCGCTTCGGCCGTGCGCTCGCCGATGGCCACACCGTGCGTGTGGCGCACGTAGGCCTGAATGGAGGCATCGAAGTCGAATCCACCACAGCGCAGTGCCCTCACCGCCACCACCCCACCGAGGGATATGACGGCCATTTCGGACGTGCCCCCTCCGATGTCGACCACCATGTTGCCCACCGGCTCATGAATTGCGAGACCTGCACCGATGGCCGCCGCCATGGGTTGCTCGATGAGGAAGCAGGCAGACGCGCCGGCCCGTCGCGTCGCTTCTTTGACGGCGCGTCGCTCCACTGCGGTGATCGCCGAAGGCACGCAGATCAACACTTTGGGTCGGTTCAAACGGCTCACGCCCACCCGGTGCAGCAACACACTGAGCATGCGTTCGGTCACCTCGAAGTCGGTGATGGCACCGCCACGGAGGGGACGTTCTGCCACGATGTACCCCGGGGTGCGGCCGATCATCTGCCAGGCGTCCGTGCCGATGGCGAGGACTTCGCGTGTGCGCGAATCCAAGGCCACCACCGTCGGTTCGTTGAGCACCAACCCCTTGCCCTTGGCATACACCAATGTGTTGGCCGTCCCAAGGTCAATGGCCAGATCGCGTGACATCGTGGCCTCATGGTACGGCCGGTTGGGGACCCCGACCGCATTTCGCGCTCCACCGTCGGTAGCCTCAGTGCGTGACCCCTACACCCGAGGAGCCACTGGAAGAGGGACCGGACAGGGACAATTCGGGCCATTTCCCCTCTGACGCGGACGCCGCGCTGCGCGGCTGGATCGACCCCGATGACCGCCTCTGGCGCCATCCGAGCGAGCTGGCGGCACGAGCCACGAGGGTCACGGGGGCCCGCCCGATGCTCACCCGGCACCCCCGCGCCACGGTGCTCATCGGTGCCGCCGCCACCCTCGCCGCGGTGGCATGGGCCATTGTGCTGCTCTCCCCTCCCTCGGATCACACCGGCTTCGCTCCCGCCAGCGACAGCGCGTCCGAAGTCCCCGTGACCACGCTGGCCCTACGGGGTGGGACGGTCCCCACGTCGGCGCAGGCTGCGAGCCATTCGATGGTGCAACTCCGAGCCGTCACCGACCATGGGGTCGTCTCCCTGGTCGGCGTCGCCGTGGCCGAGGGGGGACTGGTCGCGACCACCGCCAACGGCCTCTCGGGACTACGCAGCATCTCCATGATCGACGGTGAGGGTCGCCGCTTCAAGGCCGCGGTGGTCGGGGTCGACGCCGCCTCGGACATCGCACTTGTCAGCGTGCCTGTCGACGTTCCGGTCGCACCCTTCGCCGACGATGCCGCCCTGTCCACGGGGAGCGCCGACATGTCCTTGAGCGTGGCGCCCCCCACGGCCGCGACGACCACGCTGCACAGCGATGCCGGCACGGTGACGGGCATCGACACCGAGATCGTCGGCGGATGGGCCAGGGGCATGCCCGTCATCACGTCCTCCCCGACAGCGATCAACCAGGAGCCCGGCGACCCTCTCTTGGATCAGGAGGGTGCCGTCATCGGGATCCTCTATAGCTCAGGTTCGTCCGCCAGCTACCTCCCCACCCAACTCGTCCTCGGCGTGACCGACGATCTCCGGTCGACCGGTCGGGTCATTCACGGCTGGCTCGGGGTGGAGGGCTCCACCGCATCAGGCTCCAGCGGCGCACGGGTGGCCGCGCTCATGGCTGGGAGCCCCGCCAACGGACTGCTCCACCCCGGTGATGTCGTGGTGGCGTTGGGCTCGGTGCCGATCCGTTCCATGGCCGATCTGCGGGCCAGGTTGTATGTGATGGCACCCAAAACGACGGTGGGGCTGTCGGTCGTCGCCGGAACCTCGACGCATGTCGTCGACGTGACCCTCGGCGCCTCCCCCTAGCATGTTGAGGTGAGCATGTTCGGTTCGGGCGACCCCGACAACCCGATGGGCGGACTCCTCGGTGATCTCTTGAAGGTCATCGGGTCCGCACCCGGCGGTAGCGACACGTGGTTCGACGCCGCACGGACATTGGCCCACGGCGTGGCCACAGACGGAGAGAGCGACGACAACGCCGATCCGCTGGTGCGTATCGCATTCGAAGAGCTGGCCCGGGTGGCCGAGCTCCATGTGGCTGACGCCACGGGGATCTCGCTGACCGCCGGCGGGACGACCGTCTCGTTCGATGCCGTCGGTCCCGGCCAGTGGTCGTACCGGGCGCTGACGGCCTACCGGCCAACGCTCCAGCTCATGGTGGAAGCACAGCAACAAGCCGCCGCAGCGGTCCCGCCGTCCATTGACGAGGGATTGCTCGATGAGCCGTCGGGCGGGATCGGGGGGCTCCTGGGCCAATTCGCGCTCACCCTGGGCCCGGTCCTCCTCGGCATGCAGTTCGGCTCGGCCGCCGGCCATCTCGCTCGCCGGGCCTTCGGCCAGTACGCCCTTCCCCTGCCGTGGCCCGAGTCGAACACTCTGTTGCTCGTCCCGAGCAACGTGGCCAAGTTCGCCGAGGACTGGAGCCTCCCCCTCCAAGAAGTCCAGCTCTGGGTCTGCCTGCGCGAACTGACCATGCATGCGGTCATGACCCGCCCGGGCGTGCGCTCCTCGCTGAACCTCTTGTTGTCGGACGCGGCCGCCCACGCCGCGGCCTCGCAACGCTCCATGGTCGAGCGGCTCGGCGACGGACTGGGTGACCCGGCTGCGCTCGAGGGAGTGCTCAGCGATCCCGAATCGCTGCTGGCCGACCTCATAAGCCCCGAACAGCAGCACGTATCGAATGCGCTCACTGCGTTGACGACCAGCATCGGCGCCTACGTCGACCACGTGACGGCGGGGATTGCCTCGACCTTGACCTCGTCGCCGGCGGCACTCGGTGAGGCCTGGTACCGCTACCGGGTTGAGGACACCAAGGGCGAGCAGGCCTTCGCCGGGCTGTTCGGGCTCAACGTGGGCCAGGTAGAGGTGGATCGTGGAGCGAGCTTCATCGACGGCGTCGTCGAACGGGCGGGGGAGGATGCCCTCACCCGGCTCTGGGCTGACGAGCGCGACCTGCCTACCCCGGCTGAGGTGGACGCACCCGGCCTGTGGCTGGCCCGCATCGGCCTGCTCGACTGACGCCTGCGCGACCGAACTCGACCCGAGGAGCGCCTACTCCACCACGTCCTCGGGAATCCCGAGATCCCACTCCAGCCTCAAGTTCTCCCGTTCGGCATCCCGAACGACACGCTCACGATTGCGACGGAACTGGGGATCATGCGGCGGCAGGAGGACCAATCGGGCCAGCACCCGCTCACGGAACGCATCGATCACGTCGGCCGGGCCAAAGTCAGANNATCGGGTCGATCGGTTCGGTGGTCTCGACTACGTCGTCCTCGTTATCCGGGGACATGGCACCTCCTGGCCTTCCATCATGCGGCGAACGGCCGTCAGCGTACCGGAGCATCGAGTCCGGGGTTTCCCCGTGCCTGGATCCCCAGATTCTTACGAAGTTCCTATGCCCCAGATATTCTCCTAGCGGCCCTTTTTCTCTAGAATGGTGCGTGAAAAGGGAGTTGCAAAGTGAATACTGAATGGATGGCCCGGGGGAAATGCCAAGAAGTTGCACCGGACATCTTCTTCCCGAGTGACGGGATGGGAGTGCTGGTCGCACAGAAGATCTGTGCCGAATGCCCCGTCTCCGCGGCGTGCCTCGAATACGCGCTCGAGAACCACATCGATCACGGCGTATGGGGTGGCTGCTCCGAGCGGGAGCGTCGTCGCATCCTGCGCCGCCGCCGGGTGTCGCAGTCGGTTTCGGTCGGCTAGACCAACTCGCTGAACCGGGCGGCAGCCCACCGATTCTCGCCTGGCCCCTCGGCGTTCCGGGCTCCGAAATCCCCTTTTCTCGCCCATAAGACTGGGTCCCCGGGCGTTCCTGCCCATCTCAGCGCGGGCAGACTGTCCTGCATGATCGTCGGGTGCGTGGTCAACGTGAGCGAAGGCCGCGACCAGGACGTTCTGGGCGAACTGGCCGCCTCGGCCGCTGCGGTCCTCCTCGACGTGCATGCGGACCCCTATCACCATCGCTCGGTCTTCACCCTGGCCGGTGCGGTGGACGACATCATGGACGCGGTCAGAGCCCTGGCGGCGATGAGCGTGGCCCGCCTCGACCTGCGCACACATGACGGGGCGCATCCGCGCCTGGGGGTGCTCGATGTCGTTCCTTTCATCCCCTTCGTCCCGGGCCAACCCCCGAGCCACGACCTCAGCGCCGTCATGCCCCTCCGGAATGAGATCGCGCAGTGGGCGGGCACGACCCTTGCTCTTCCGAGCTTCTTGTACGGACCTCTTCCCGGCGGAGTCACCCGTACATTGCCCCAGCTCAGACGGCATGCCTTCACCGGCATCGCGCCCGATTTCGGCCCCGCCCGGCCCCATCGCACCGCTGGCGCCACCGCAGTCGGAGCCAGGCCGGCCTTGGTGGCCTACAACGTGTGGGTCTCCTCGGTCAGCGTGGCCCACCAGGTGGCGCCGCTCGTCCGCGGCCCCATGGTGCGTGCGCTCGGTCTGGCGCTGGGTGACCGGGCGCAGGTCTCCTGCAACCTGGTCGACCCGGCCCATCTGGGCCCGGCCCAGCTCTACGACCTGGTGGCCGATCACGTCGACCAGCTGGGTGGCAAGGTCGTCGGAGTCGAGCTGGTCGGTCTCCTTCCCCAGTCGATCCTCGCTGACATTGCCACCGAGCGCTGGACCCAGCTCGGTCTGTCCGCTGATTCGACGGTAGAGAGCCGCCTGCTCCCCTAGGGCACGTGTGTCCCCCCCTCCCTGCATCGGGGCGGGGGCAGAGGGGACGAGGAAGCCGCTCTTAGGAGGCGTGCACTGCGGTGTCGCGGCGCTGCAGGGCACGTGCCCGCCGCACCCGTCGACGCTCCCGCTCGCTCATGCCGCCCCAGATNNCAATCCTCACGAACCACACAGCCTCGGCACACTTCTTTCGCTTCGCGCGTCGATGCCCCCCGTTCCGGAAAGAACAGGTCCGGGTCGACTCCCATGCAGTTCGCTTGAATCTGCCAGCTGCGTTCCTGGCGACCATAGAGCGTGGTCACAATGTCCACGAGTTCGCCTCCCTCGCCACTTAGGTGGCATTCGTGTAGTTACAACGATGTCATCTTTCACCACACGGTCACCGAACGCAAGGGGAAATAGGAAAGGTTTGTGCCTGGACCCGACCTGGGTCGTGCCTGGACGCCAGTTACCCGTCATCCCACCCCGCCACCGGGATGCCCCCGGCCGTGCCGCTCGCGCCGGTTCAGCCGGCGGGGCGCAGGACGCGGCGGTGCTTGAGGAAGTCCACCAGCACGTAGCCGCCCAGGGCGTCCGGCGTGGTGTAGAAGGTCCGGCCGCCGTTGACCCGGGCGATCTGCTCGACGAAGGGGTAATGCGTCCGCTGCAGATCGAGGGCGAAGCAGTTGATGACGATGTTGGCCCGGGTGCAGCGAATGACCTCCGCCATCGTCCGGCGCAGGGTCTCGGGGACCGGCGGGTAGTTGAACAGGACCTCGCCGTAGTCGTCGATGTGGGCCGTCGGCTCACCGTCGGTCACCACGATGATCTGCTTGGTCCCGTGCTGGTGGGCCAGCATCCGCCGGGACAGGGCCAGCGCATGCTGGAGGTTGGTCCCGTAGACGTAGTCCCACATGGCAGTGGGCAGCTCGTCAGGACGGATCTCCCGGGCCACCTCGGAGAACCCCACGATACCGAGGAAGTCACGGGGGAATTTGCTGCTGATGAGGGTCTGGAGGGCCATGGCCATCTTTTTGGCCGGTACGAAGTTGTCACGCATCGGCATGGACATCGAGAGGTCGACCGCCAGGACCGTGGCCGAGCGGGCCAGTGCTTCGGTCTCGACTACTTCGAAGTCCTCGGGCAACAGGCGCACCGGCACGCCCGAACCCCCCCGGCGCACCGCGTTGTGCACCGTGCTGGAGAGATGAAGGTTCAGCGGGTCGCCGTACTCGTACGCCTTGGTCGTCTCTTCGCGGTCGTTCCCCGAGCCCGTCGCCACCGTGCTGTGGTCGCCGATGCGGTCCTTGTTTATCTGACCGAAGAGGTCGTTCAGTGCCTTCTGCCCGAGCCGGCGCGCCCCCCGGGGCGTGAGCTCGGTCCGACCCCCCTGCTGTTCGATGAGCCCGGCGTCGGCCAGCGACTTGGTCAACTTGGCCAGCCGGTCCAGCGCCCGTGCGGCGTCCTCACCCATGTGATTCCTCACCTGGTCGAGGTCTATCTCGCTCAGGGCGGCCGGCGAGGACGCAGACTGCAGCAAGTCCTCCATGCTGTCGAGCTGCCCGAGCTGCGTCGCCAGATCGGTGGCCCGGGAAAGGCTCATGGGGCCTTCGCCCTCGAAGTCGTACGAGCGCTGCCAGCCCGCCCCTGGGACCGCCCGCTGGAGATTCTGGGCCAGGCGCTCCACCTGCCAGCGCAGGTCCATGTCCTCGAGCACGGCTTCCATCAAGCTGCGCAGCTGGGCCTGCTGCTCGGGCGACAGCGAGTTCCACACGGCTTGGGCCGCCGCCATCCGTTCGGCCAGTTGCTCGAGCAGCTCGTCGAGCGTGGACGGGTTTCCCGGGAACATGTCGCCGTACTGCTCCATGAACTGCTCGAAGCTCGGGTTGAGTTCCTCGCCCTGCTCGCGCTGTTCGAGCATCTGGTTCAGCGCGTCGTAGGCATCGCGCATGCGCGCCATCTGCTCGGGGCTCATCGACGACAGCGCGTCGGAGGCCCCTTCGAAGAAGGTGTCGGCCATTTCCCGCCGGAGCTCCTCGACCAGTTCCTCGAACTGCTGGCGTGCTTCGGAGGACACGAAATCGTAATTCTGCAGTGACTGGATCCGTCCACCCGGGTCGCCGGGCTGCAGGTCGAGCGCCATGCGCCGCTCCGTGGCCACGTCACCTGTCACCTCGGTCCGGCGCTCGTCACCCGACGACGTGGCTTCCTCCACCAGCTCGTCGATAGCCGCTCGCTCCTCCGCCTCAATTTCGTCGAGCCGCTCCGAGATCTGCGCCATGCGCCCGTCGGGATCCCCTTCGGCCAACAACTCCGCCCGGCGACGGCGCAACTTCGCCAGTAATTCGGTGAGTCCCGGGATCTGCTCCCCGTCGGCTGTGCGCATGCCGGAGCGCAACAAATTGCGGAGGGCGTCGTCGAGGTCGCCTCCCTTGAGGAGGTCGTCGGTGAGGGCCGACAGCAGGTCGTCCACATCGAGATCGGAGAACTCCTGCGTGCCGTCCCACCCCGAGTAGTCGTACCGTGCCGTCACGGGGTCCTACTTGCGACCTCGGTAGAGGGCGCGCGCACCCGAGGCGTCCTTGTTCAGACGCTTGGTGAGGTGAAGCCCTTCGAGCAGGAACTCGAGTGCGCTGGCCATCAGCGCCGGTGACTCGGCCGCGTCCGGGCCGGCCAGCGCACGTGTCGGCGGCTCGAGCTCGGGGATGTCGGCCAGCACGGCCAGGTACGCGGCCGAGGGCAGATCATCGCCGGCATGCACCACCACCTGCTCGGTAAAGGCGGCGACGATGGCGCCGGGATCGTTCAACGTGACGCGACGCCGGAAGACGGCCAGGGTGGCTGCGGCCACCAGATGGGCCACCACGTCCTGTTCGTGACCCTCCTCCATGGCCTCGACCTCCACCTTGCCCTGGGTCGAGGGGACGAGTGAGGCCAGGTCGCTGATGCGCGGCACCGCCACCGGCTCTCCGGTGCGAAGAGCCCGGCGGACGGAGTTGGCCACCAGGGTCTCGTAGTTGGCGATGGAGAGGCGGACCGAGACGCCGCTGCGCTGGTTGAGGTGTGAGCTGCGCCGGGCCAACTGGCTGACCTCGGCCACGACCTCCTTCAAGAACATCGGCACCGTGACGGGGATCCCGGCCGTCGGCAATTCCGCCTCGGACTCCATGATCTTGACCTCGGTCATGGTGTCGTAGGGATAGTGCGTGCGGATCTGGGCCCCGAAGCGGTCCTTGAGCGGCGTGATGATGCGCCCCCGATTGGTGTAGTCCTCGGGGTTGGCCGTAGCCACCAGCATGATGTCGAGGGGCAGCCGGATGCGGTGCCCCCGTATCTGCACGTCGCGCTCTTCGAGCACGTTGAGCAGGCCGACCTGGATCCGCTCGGAGAGGTCGGGCAACTCGTTGATGGCGAAGATGCCGCGGTTCACCCGCGGGATCAATCCGTAGTGCAGGGCGAGCTCATCGCTCAAGTACCGACCCTCGGCGATCTTGATCGGGTCGACCTCGCCGATGAGATCGGCGATCGAGGTGTCGGGCGTGGCCAGCTTCTCGCCGTAACGCTGGGAACGGTGCACCCAGGCGATGGGGGTGTCGTCCCCCAGGTCGGCCACGGT
The DNA here is from genome assembly GCA_003160635.1 of Acidimicrobiaceae bacterium. GTDB lineage: Bacteria > Actinomycetota > Acidimicrobiia > Acidimicrobiales > RAAP-2 > Bog-473. The sequence goes on from PMLV01000291.1 coordinate 15,843, forward strand.
GTCGATGGCGCCCCGGGATACCGGGCCGTAGGGGTCGTCGTTGATCTCCGAGCCCTCCACAATGGGGAGCCACTCGTCGAGCAGGCCCACCAGGGAGCGGATGACCCGTGTCTTGGCCTGGCCCCGCTCTCCGAGCAGGATGACGTCGTGGCCGGCGAGGATGGCGTTCTCGAGCTGCGGGATCACCGTGTCGTCGAACCCCAGTACACCGGGCACGAGCGACTCACCCGAGGCGATGCGTTTCATGGTGTTACGCCGCATCTCCTCTGCGACGGGCACCGACTTCCAGCCCGAGGCGCGCAGGGCGCCGAGCGTGCGGGCCAGGTCGACGGGGGGTCGGAGCCTCCCGGGCCCGGGGGTCGAAGATGGGTCAGTGCGTGTCGGGCCGTCCATACGCGGAGTGTAGTGACTTCTCTGACGCTCGAAGCCGTCGGGGTCTCCGGCCTACCTTTCGCGCCTGACGGTGGCCGCGCCGAGGGACGCCAGCTGGGCCACGAGGGCTTGGGCCGGTCGGGGGACCGGCCGGTCGGCCCGATGGGCCAGGGCCACCGTCCGGCTCAGTCCGGGGGCTTTGAAGCTGACGGCGCGCAATTTGCTCTCAGCCGGCATGGCGATGGCCGGCACCACGGCGGCACCGAGCCCCGCCGCCACGAAGGCGAGCACGCCGTCCATCTCTCCGCCCTGGCTCACCAGGCGCGGCTCGACGCCGGCGTCACGGCACGCGGCCAGGGTGACCTCGCGCAGGTCGTAGCCCTCGCGGAACATGACGAGCGGCAATCCGTCCAGCTCGGCCACTCCGACGTGCCGGCGCGTCGCCAGCGGGTGGTCGGGTGCCACGGCGAGAACGAGAGGGTCGTCGAAGAGCGGCGTGGTGGCGACCAGCGGATCGTTGATGGGCAGCACGACCAGGGCCAGGTCGACCTCGCCGCTGGCGAGCTGGCGCACGAGCTGGCGTGAGCCGGCCTCGACCACCAACAGCTCGATCCCCGGGTGGCTGGCATGGAATTCGACCAGGGCCGGAGCGAGGACACGAGTGATCAGGCTGGGGGTGGCGCCGATGGAGAGCCGGCCACGGGACATCCCGGTGAGGGCCCGTGCCTCCGCGCTCGTGGCTTCGACGTCGGCCAGCACGCGACGGATGAACGGCAGCAGGGCCTCGCCGTCCGCGGTGAGCGTCACCAGGCCCTGCCCGGGCCCACGGTGGAACAGGAGCACGCCGAGCTCACGTTCGAGCAGGCGCACCTGCCGGCTCAGCGACGGCTGGGCCAGATGCAGCCGCTCCGCCGCCCGCGTGAAGTGGCGTTCTTCGGCCACCGCCACGGCGTAGCTGAGCTGCTGCAGTTGCATGGCCATAGCCTATTGCTATGAAAGCGATGTCATCTATGTCTTTGACGTCTCGATGGATGCTGTCTAGCGTCCGTCCACGCACCGCGCGCACGAAAGTTGCGTTGTCGCGCACGGACAATGGAATGATTGGCCCGCCACGACCCGCCCGGTGCGGGCACTGAGGAGGTCTGAAGTGACGACGACGGTCGAGGAAGCACCGGGCACGCCGGTTGCCATAGGAGGCACAAGGGGTGGGCCGGACAAGCCCACCCTGCGCAAGGACCGATGGTGGATAGAGCCCGCAGTGACCTTCACCATCCTCACCGCCTTCGCCGTCTACGCGACCTTCGCCGCCTTCATGAACCGGGACTACTACGTCGGGCCCGCCTTGCACCGGAACCTGATCGCCCCCCTCGACTCGCCCTGCCTCACCGGCAGCTGCGTCCCCGGCACCCATCCGTTCGGGGTGTGGATCAGCGCCTGGCACATCACCCCGGCCCTGCTGATCCTGATCTTCCCGCTTGGCTTCCGCCTCACCTGCTACTACTACCGCAAGGCGTACTACCGCTCCTTCTGGTTCTCGCCCCCGGCCTGCGGCGTGGCCGACGCCCATGGCAGTTACAGCGGCGAGACCCGGATCCCGCTGATCCTGCAGAACATCCACCGCTACTTCTTCTGGCTCCTCCTCATCTTCAACGCCATCCTCACCTACGACGCCGTCGAGGCCTTCCGCCAACCGGGCTACGGCATCGGGATCAGCGTGGGCACGGTGATCCTCTGCCTCAACGCGTCGTTCCTCTGGCTCTACAGCCTCTCCTGCCATGCCTGCCGGCACTTCTGCGGCGGTCAGGTGCGCTCGTTCGCCAAGCACCCCATCCGCTACAAACTGTGGAAGCTGGTGACGCCGCTCAATGCGCGCCATATGCAATTCGCCTGGATCAGCCTCTTCGGCGTGGCCCTGTGCGACCTCTACGTTCGACTGGTGGCCAGTGGAACCATCACCGACCCCGGCTTCCACTTCTAAAGGACACCGCACATGGCCGACTACGACACACACGACTACGACGTCATCGTCATCGGAGCGGGCGGCGCGGGGCTCCGCGCCGCCATCGAATCGCACGAGCGCGGCTTGCGCACCGCGCTGGTCTGCAAGTCCCTCCTGGGCAAGGCCCACACCGTCATGGCCGAAGGCGGGGTGGCGGCTGCGCTCGGCAACGTCTACCCGGAGGACAACTGGAAGGTCCACTTCCGCGACACCATGCGCGGCGGCAAGATGCTGAACAACTGGCGCATGGCGCAGCTCCATGCCCAGGAATCACCCGACCGCGTGCTCGAGCTCGAGCGCTGGGGTGCCCTGTTCGACCGCACCAAGGACGGCCGCATCCTCCAGCGCGACTTCGGCGGCCACCGCTTCGCCCGCCTCGCCCACGTGGGCGACCGCACCGGGCTCGAGCTCATCCGCACGCTGCAACAGAAGGCGGTCTCGGCCGGCATCGACGTCTTCATGGAGTGCAAGATCCTCAAGCTGCTGCCCGACGCGGAGGGCCGTATCTCGGGCGCCGTCGGGTACATGCGCCCGACCGGCGACATGGTGCTCTTCAAGGCCAAGTCCTTCGTCCTGGCCACCGGGTCGATCGGCAAGTCGTGGAAGTACACCTCCAACAGCTGGGAGTCGGTGGGCGACGGCCATGCCATGGCCATCTGGGCCGGGGCCGACGTCATCGACATGGAGTGCGTGCAGTTCCACCCCACGGGCATGGTGTGGCCGCTGAGCGTGCGCGGCATCCTCGTCACCGAGGGTGTGCGCGGTGACGGCGGTGTGCTGCGCAACTCCGAGGGGAAGCGCTTCATGTTCGACTACGTGGCCGACATGTTCCGGGCCGAGACGGCGGAGACCGAAGAAGAGGCCGACGCCTGGTACGACGACCATGCCAACAACCGCCGCACCCCCGACCTGTTGCCCCGCGACGAGGTGGCCCGGGCCATCAACTCCGAGGTCAAGGCGGGCCGGGGAACCCCGCACGGCGGCGTCTACCTGGACATCGCCTCACGCCGCCCCGCGGAGTACATCCGGCGGCGCCTCCCGTCCATGTACCACCAGTTCATGGAGCTGGCGGGCGTGGACATCACGGCCGGTCCGATGGAGGTGGGGCCAACCTGTCACTACATGATGGGCGGGGTCCGGGTGGACGCCGACTCGGCGGCAGCGACCGTGCCCGGGCTGTTCGCGGCGGGAGAAGTGGCGGGAGGCATGCACGGTGCGAACCGGCTCGGTGGCAACTCGCTGTCGGACCTGATCGTCTTCGGGCGCCGGGCCGGCATCGGTGCCGCCGACTTCGCCGAGGGCCGCACCGGGAGCCCGAGCGTCGACGCGGCGGAGGTACAGGCGGTCATCGACGAGGCCCTCGCCCCCTTCGCACGGGAGGGAGGGGACAACCCCTACGACATCCAGCACGAGCTGCAAGAAACCATGCAGTCGCTGGTCGGCATCATCCGCACGGGACCAGAGCTCGAAGAAGCGCTCGTCAAGCTCGAGGAGTTCAAGGGACGGGTCGCCAAGTTGAGCGTCAAGGGGGGCAAGGCCTACAACCCGGGCTGGAATCTGGCCACCGATCTCCCTTCCATGGTCACCACCTCCATCGCGGTGGCCCAGGGTGCGCTCAACCGCAAGGAGTCGCGGGGCGGGCACACCCGTGAGGACTTCCCCGGCCCCGATGCCGAGTTGGGCAAGGTGAACTTCGTGCAACGCCAGACAGCCGAGCACGGCTACCTGGCGCCCATATCCATCAATCCCGAGCCGCTGCCTGAGATGCCGGCAGAGTTGCGGGCACTTCTCGAGGAGGCACACTGATGCCAGAGAACGACGCGACGGGCGAATTCACCATGCGGCTGTGGCGGGGGGACGCCAACGGTGGCGAGTTCACCGACTACGTGGTGCCGGCGGTCGAAGGTGAGGTCGTCCTCGACGTGATCCACAGGGTCCAGGCCGGACCCGCTCCGGACTTGGCCTGCCGCTGGAACTGCAAGGCGGGAAAGTGCGGCTCCTGCTCGGCGGAGATCAACGGCCTGCCGCGCCTCATGTGCATGACCCGCATGGACACGCTCCCCGAAGGAGCGCCGGTGACCGTGGCGCCGATGAAGACGTTCCCCATCATCCGCGATCTGGTGACGGACGTGAGCTTCAACTACGAGGTGGCGAAGACCGTCCCGGCGTTCAAGCCCGGTCCGGAGCCCGAGGGTGGCTACCGCATGGCACAGATCGACGTGGAGCGCGGTCAAGAGTTCCGCAAGTGCATCGAGTGCTTCATGTGCCAGGACGTCTGTCACGTCATCCGCGACCACGAAGACAACAAGCCCAAGTACGCCGGGCCCCGTTTCTTCATCCGCTTCGCCGAGCTCGAGATGCACCCGCTCGATACCAACGACCGACGTGAGCTCGCGCGTTCGGGCGCCGGTCTGGGCTTGTGCAACATCACCAAGTGCTGCACCGAAGTCTGCCCCGAGCACATCAAGATCACCGACAACGCCATCATCCCGATGAAGGAACGGGTCGTCGATGCCCACTACGACCCCGTGGCGTGGCTCGGCCGCAAAATCCTGAAGCGCACGAAGAAGACCGCCGAAGAGGCGTCCGCCGGCTGAGCCGGAGGACGACCCGGCGGTACGGCAATGCCTCCCTACCTCTCACCCGCATGGGTCCAGGCGTTCAACGCCGCCCTCGCTGGTCTCGATCTCACCGATGCCATCGCGCAAGCTGGCGCCGGTTCTCTGACGGCGGCGCAGGGTGCCTTCAGTGTGGCCCAGGTCGTGACGGACGCACCGGCCATGCCGGGCGCATCGGGCGGCATCGTGCGCACCGTCCTGAACGTCGGCGATGGCCGCATCATGCTCACGCCGGACCCCGATGAGACACTGCCCTCGAACGTCACGATCGTGGTGGCCTACGTCGACGCGCTCTCCATTGCGCGAGGGGAACTCGACCCTGCCGACGCGCTGGCGGCCGGGCGAGTACGCGTGCGCGGCGAGCTGGCCGTCCTCGTGGCGGGACAGTCGGTCCTCAACGCGGCATCCCTCGCGTTGGGCCGGACACTGACCGAGTTGACCGATCTGACCGACCAGGGCGACACGGCCAATCCCGACGGATGACCCTCCCCACGCGTCGGCCGCCTCTGTACGGCGACCGCTACCGGGGTCGTGTGGCAGTGGTGACCGGTGCGTCAGCCGGGCTCGGTGAGCAGCTGTGCCTCGATCTGGTCCATGCCGGAGCCACCGTCGTCGGTCTGGCCCGCAACGCGCAGCGTCTCGAGCCGCTGTCCGCCGTGCTGCGCACCGTGTCGCCCACGTCGCACACCGTGGTGTGCGACGTGGCGGATACGGAGGCCTTGCGCGCCACGTTGGCCACCGTCATCACGAGGCACGGCGGGATCGATCTCCTCATCAACAACGCCGCACAAGATCCCGGCGTCCGGTTGGCCGACATCACCGTCGACGATTTCCGGCGCACCTTCGACGTGAACTTCTTCGCCCCGGTCGCCGCCACCTTGGCCGTCCTCCCCTCCATGCGCGCCCGCGGTGCGGGGACGATCGTCAACGTGTCGTCCGACGGTGGTCGACTCCCCTCGCCCGGGCCCGGTGCCTACCCCGCGTCCAAGGCGGCGCTGTCGGCCTTCAGCGAGTCGACGGCGTTCCGCCTCGCGCCACTGGGGATCCGTGTCCACGTGGTGTACCCGGCATTCATGGCGACCGAGCTCGGTCTCGGGGCACTGCACCGAGGCCTGCGCCGGCCGCCCCGGCTGATGATCCGCCGAGTCGAGACGGTCTCGCGCATTATTCTGGCGCGGGCAGGAGAGTCATCGCTGGAAATAAGCGCATCGAGGTTGATTGACGTCGCTATGGTGTTCCGTCACCTCCTGCCCGGGGCGTACCGCTGGGGCCGAAAAAGCTGGTGAGCATGACCCTGTGCGATCGATCCACCGCAGCGGTATCGTTACCGGTACCGGCTCGTAACGAGCGGGCCGCAGTAGGGAGGACGACGTGCATCAGCCGATCAGCGACCACTTCCTGTCCCGGTACCGCAGCCTGCTCGACGCCGAAGATCTGGCGTTCGACGAACTCGAGCACGCATGCGAAGAGGGCGACCGCGCCCAGTTCGACAAAGACATGGTCGATTGGCAGTCGGCACTAGAGCACAAGCTGGCCTTCCTGCAGAACGCAGGCATTGAGGTACGCCTCCCCATCTCCTCCTGAGCGAAACGAGTAAGCCGGAGGGCGCCGCCCTGCCGCCATTCCACTCACCTCGGGAGGCCGATCTGATCACCCAGGGCGCGTACGGTCTCCGTGAAGAAGAGCGCCGGATCGAGCACCGCCTGGCGCCAATGGCCGAAGAGTTCGAGACTGATGACACCGATGATCGTGCTCCATGCCCGCAGCGCGCGCAGCACGATCGCCGTGGGGGTGTCGGGCATGAGGGTGTCGCGCACCGGCGCCACGGCAGCAGCCATCGCCGCGGATGCATTGTCCGGCTCCGCCGTGAGCCGGCCCGATCGGTGCGCCACGACCACTGGTCGCAACAACGCCGCGACCAACCGGGTGTAGGGAACAATCGTCTCCTCCGGTGCCCGGTAGCCCGGAACCGGTGATCCGAAGATGAGGCCCCACTCATGCGGGCGGGCCAGCGCCCATGAGCGCATCGCGAGTGGCGCCGCACTCCACTGTGCGCCCACGGTCCCTGTGCCGGCCTGCGCCACGTCGGCCGCCAACTCGACCTCGTCGGCCAGCGAGGTATAGGCCGCCACGATGAGTGCGCTCAACAAGGCGTCCCGCCCGTCGAAATAGCGATAGAGAGCGGAGGGCGCCATTCCCAGCTCGCGGGCGATCGAGCGCAGGGACAGCGCCGCTGCGCCTTCTTGCGCCAGATGCGTGCCGGCCACGGCGAGGATCTCGCGCGTCACCTCATCACGCACTCGATCTCTGGCGGTTCGGGTCACGGACGTCGACATGGACCCAGTCTGATGGCTTGGCACCGAGAACACAAGTACTTGACAAGAACACTGTTCTCGACCAAGATAGATGTTCTCGACGTTCCCACCACCAAGACTGGAGAATCCCATGACTCCCACAACAGAGCCGACCTACTACAAGCGCCCCGGCTGGTTCACCCGCAAGGCCGTCACCCCCCTCATGAACCTCCTCATGCGGCTCGGTGTCAGCGCCTGGGGCTCCCGCGTGCTCGAGCATCGGGGTCGCCGGTCCGGGACGCTCCACCACACCCCGGTCAATCTCCTCATGCTCGGGGACGACGAGTACCTCGTCGCCGCCCGGGGCGAGACCGAATGGGTGCGCAACGTCCGCGCCGCCCAGGGAAAACTGGTCTTGATCCTGGGCCGACGGCGCCAGGCCCTCACGGCCGTCGAAGTCCCGGTGGAGGCTCGCACCGAGATCCTGCGGGCGTACCTGCGCCGGTGGAAGTTCGAGGTCGGCATGTTCTTCGAAGGGGTGGGTCCCGACTCGACGGACGCCGAGTTCGCCGCCATCGCCGAGCGGCACCCCGTGTTCGTCCTGCGCTGAGAACCCGGCTCGACGGGTATTGCGCTAGACCATCTGTTCATTGCCTCAGGAATTGGCTCGACGTTGCGGGGGCGGCATGTCCGAGGAGAACGAGGTTCGACTGGGTCACCAGAACCTGATCGACTACAGCCGGGCGTCGACCCAATGGGCCAGTAAGGGATCGCTCCATGAGGACGGCGGCGCCCTTCTCTATGCCGGCGGCTCCTGGATCCCCGTCGTCGGGAACGGCGCCTTCCGGACCGATGAAGCGGCGGATCCCGCGCCCTTCCTGACGCAAGCCGACGCCTTCTTCGGGCGCCGCAAGCGGGGCTACAGCGTCAAGGTGCGCGACAACGCGCGGGACGATGATCTGCACGCAGCATGCGAACGCCATGGCCTGGTCCCGCTCGGCGACCCGACACCGCAGATGATCTGCCACGGGAGGCTGGAGGTGCCGGATCTTCCCGAAGGGATCTCGCTGCGCCCGGTGCGCGACGAACGAGGTGTGGCCGACTTTGCCAGCGTGGACACCGACGCGTACGCCACCTACGGCATGCCCGCCGACGTCTTCATCGACATGTTCGATCGGCCCCATCGGCTGCTGGCCGACGCGCGGACGTCGATCGTCGTGGCGTACCGGGGTGTGCAACCCGTCGCCACCGCGCTGACCTTCTTCAGCGGCGGCGTGGCCTCCCTGCAGTGGGTGGGCACCGTGGCGGCCGCCCGGCAGATGGGCCTGGGCCGTGTCGTCACCGTGTGGGCGACCAACGTGGCCTTCGACATGGGGGCGACGTCGGTGACGCTGCAGGCGTCGGCCATGGGCGAACCCCTCTACGCCAAGCTGGGCTACGAGACTCGCTACCGCTACCGCGAGTACGTGCGCTGGACCGTGCCGGCGTGACGGCTCAGGCCCCCGCGATGGGCAGGCCGCCGCTCTCGGCAGACCGGTAGGCGGCATCGACCAACCGGTGGGCGACCAGCGCCTCCCCGAGCCCGGGCTCAGGTGGGCAGCCGTCCACCACGGCTTCGATGAAGGCGCGATCCGCCTCGACATAGGCCCGCACCGCCACACCGACCTCGTCCTGACCGAGGGGCAATTCGTCGACCCAGCGCGGCGACGGGCACCGGCGGATCTCGGTGTCGTCGCTGGTCTGGATATGGAGCGGTCCCCGGAACCCGTCGTCCAACCACACCATGCCCTCCTCGCAGAACAGCTCGATGCGGCGGGTCGAGCCCCGGCTCAAGATGTTGTGCCACACGCTCGTCAGGTGGGCCTCGAGTCCGGAGGCGAACGACAGCGAGAGGGTGGCCAGGTCTTCGATGCCCTCATGGCCGGAGAAGTTCGCCGTGCGTGCACTGAGCTTGTCCACGTCGCCGAAGCAGTAACGCAAGATGTCCACGTCGTGGATGGAGTGCTCGATCAGGCAGCCCCCGCCGGCCTGGGCCACGTCGGCACGCCATTGTGAGGCGTACGTGCCCTGGACCGGGAAGTACTGATCGTCGCGGAAGACGGCCGCCATGGGCCGGCCCAACGTGCCCGACGCCACCAGGTGGCGCAGGGCCCGAAACACGGGGGCCGAACGCAGGACCAGCCCGCACTGCGCGGGCACCTGGGCCGTTGCGACCGCAGTGACCAGAGCCTGGGCGCCGGCGAGGCTGGTGGCGAGCGGCTTTTCACAAAAGATGGCGCGGCCGAGGTCGACCGCGGCGTCGACGGCGCTCCGGTGGGCCACCGTAGGGGTGCAGATCCACACGGCGTCGCAGCGCTCCATCAGCCGGCCGAGGTCGCTCACCACCTCCGCCCCGAAGGCCGCGGCGAAGCGCTGGGCTCGTGTCTCGCTCTGATCCAGCGCCACCGCGATGGCGGCGTCGATGGCGCCGGCCTCGATCATCGCCCGCAGTCCCAGCCCATGGGCCCATGCGATCAGCCCCGTGCCGGCAAATCCGATGCGCACCACGCCCCGGACACTACGCGCGGGAACGCGCGGCCGGCCGCCGAGTGGTTACCGGGCAGCGGAGCCGCGGCGACCTCCACGAGCACTGAGGGCTCCCTACCGTTGACGTAAAGGTACGATCTCTGCATCGGAGAGTCAGAGGAAGAGGGGAGCAGGCCCATGAGGGTTGGGCGATGTGCCGGGCGCACACGCCAGGGAGCGACGGACGGCGTCATCGCCCGCTCCGCCACCGGGACACCAGAGGTGTGACCGACACCCTCCCGGCCTCCGCCCTCGCCGGAACCGACGAGCGCGGGGACCGCTACAAGTGGACGGTCCTGTCCAACACCACGCTCGGCGTGCTGATGGCCACCATCGACTCGTCCATCCTGCTCATCGCGCTGCCGGACATCTTCCGCGGCATCGGCATCAATCCGCTCCGGCCCGGCAACACCTTCTACCTGCTCTGGATGATCCTGAGCTTCCTCATCGTCAGCAGCGTGCTGGTGGTGAGCCTCGGGCGCCTCGGGGACATGTACGGGCGGGTCAAGATGTACAACCTCGGCTTCGCTGTCTACACCTTCTTCTCCCTCTTGCTGTCGATCACCTGGATGTCGGGCTCGGCCGCCGCCCTGTATCTGATCGTGATGCGGATATTCCAGGGCGTCGGCGCCGCCTTCCTCATCGCCAACTCGGGCGCCCTCCTCACCGATGCCTTCCCTGAGCACCAGCGGGGCATGGCCCTGGGTATCAACCAGGTGGCCGCCATCAGCGGATCGTTTCTCGGCCTGGTGCTGGGCGGGATTCTGGGGCCCATCCAATGGCGCCTGATCTTCTTGGTCTCGGTGCCGGTCGGGCTCTTCGCCACCATCTGGGCCTACCACAAGTTGCGGGAGGTCCCGGTACGCCGGCATGGCACGATCGACTGGCCCGGCAACATCACCTTTGCCGTCGGCCTCATCGCCCTCATGGTGGGCATCACCTACGGGATCCAGCCGTACGGTGGCCACACCATGGGCTGGACCAGCCCCTTCGTCGACGGTTGCCTGGCCAGCGGCGTCGTGCTCTTGACCGCCTTCGCCGTGATCGAGACACGGGTGGCCGACCCGATGTTCCGGCTCGACCTCTTCCGCATCCGCGCCTTCACCGCCGGCTGCGTCTCCACGCTTTTGGCCGGTATCGGCCGGGGTGGCCTGATGTTCATCCTCATCATCTGGCTCCAAGGGATCTGGCTGCCCTTGCACGGCTACGACTTCGCACGCACCCCGCTGTGGGCCGGCATCTACATGCTCCCGCTGACGGCCGGCTTCCTCATCGCCGGCCCGATCTCGGGCTTCCTGTCGGACCACTACGGCTCCCGGCCCTTCGCGACCGGTGGCATGTTGGCCGCCGCGCTCACCTTCGGGCTGCTCGAGCTACTCCCGGTCAACTTCCCGTTCCCGGCCTTCGCCCTCCTCCTGCTGTGCAACGGGCTGGCCATGGGAGCGTTCGCCGCCCCCAACCGGGCCGGCGTCATGAACAGCCTGCCCGCCCAGCACCGGGGGGTGGGAGCGGGCATGAACTCGACCTTCCAGAACTCGGCCCAGGTCCTCTCCATCGGCGTCTTCTTCACCCTCATGATCATCGGGCTCTCGTCGACGCTGCCTGGCGCGCTCTACCACGGCCTCGTCAGCCACGGTGTGCCCGGATCAGCGGCGCGACGGGCCTCCGACCTCCCTCCCGTCACGTCGCTCTTCGCCGCGTTCTTGGGCTTCAGCCCGGTGCAGCACCTCCTCGGCGCCCCGGTGCTCGCCCACCTTTCCGCGACCAACCGGGCCGTCCTCAACGGGCGGGGATTCTTCCCCTCACTGATCTCGAAGCCGTTCAAGAACGGGCTGCACGCCGCCTTCGACTTTGCCGTCATCGCCTGCCTGATCGCCGCCGGCGCCTCGTGGCTGCGGGGTGGCAAGTACATCTACTCCGAGAAGACCCAGGCCGAGGTTGGGGCGCCCGAGAGCCCGGGTGCCGAGATCCTCGATCGGGCCGTGGTGCCGGGGTAGTCGCTCAGCGACCCACGGTCAATGGACGCGATCGCGCCAGCCCAGGGCGTCGACGAAGCGGGCCGTGACGAGGACCAGCATGGCGATGGCGTGGCGCTCGCGACGGCGGATGGGCGCCGGTCGCCCCCCGCACACGGTGAGCTCGGTCTCAGGGATTGCTTCGACGAACACGCCCGAGCTGGTGGTGTCGTTGGACGGGTCGGCGCCGCTCTGAGAGCCCTGGGCGAAGGCGGTCAGCCAGCCGATGCTCGGAGCCTCACCGTGCACCTCGGTAAAGGTCTGCAGGCCGAGGTCGGCCACGGCCAGCCAGGTGAGGTCGAAGAGCGACATGAGCTGTCCCGACAGTGTGTTCATGGCTGCGGTGGCCGTGGCCGCCTGCAGAATGGCCGCTGCCGCATTGAGGACCGTGTCCTCTCGATCTTGCGCCGCCGTCGCCAGCTCGCGCACGTCTTCGACTCCCGCGCCGGGGATGTTGCGGATGCCCTTGCACACGGCATCGATCGCACCGGGCACGTCGGGGAGCTCGACCACGAATTCGTCGATCGCCACTCCCGCCTCGCGCTCGAGCACCTCGAGCGCGATGACGTTGCCCTTGACGGCCCCGATCTCCGCCGCCACCGCTCCCAACACGCCGGGGGCGTCGGGTAGCCAGATCCGCATCCGGGTCAGCACCGCCTGTTCGTCCTCCCGCGCTCGTCGGTCCTCATGCGCTAGTTCGTCCTCATGATACGAACCCCGACGTGCATCGTGTGCTCGGCGTTGCCGGCGTAGATGCCCTTGACGGGCGGCACGTCGGAGTAGTCACGGCCGCGCCCGATGGCCACGTGGCGCTCCCCCACGGGACAGTCGTTCGTGGGATCGAAGGCCCACCACGATCCCGTCCAGACCTCGACCCAGGCGTGGCTCTCCCCGACGATCTCCTCGCCGATGACGGCATCGGATTCGGGGTGGAAATAGCCCGACACGTAGCGCGAGGGCAGGCCGACGGCCTTGGTCATGGCCAGCGCCAGGTGGGCGAAGTCCTGGCACACCCCGGCGCCGTCGATGAAGGCCTCGTGGGCCGAGGTGTGCACGCTCGTCACGCCGCGGACGTAGCGCAGTGATTCGTGGGTGCGCTCCATGATCTTCTGCGCCGTCACCAACGGACGCGGGGAGCGCAAGCTGGCCGCGAGCTCGGCCAGCTCGGGCCCGGGTGCGGTAAAGAGCTTGTGCGAGAGGTAGTCGGCCATGGTGAGCGACGCGTCGGCCACGTCTCCCCACGATGCGTCGTCGGGCGCCTCGGGTCGTTGGGTGTCGATCAGTGCCGTACCGGTGATGGAGAGCATCTCGTGGCCCCGGTCGACGTTGAACGCCACCACCTGGGTCCCCCAGTAATCGACGTAGGAGTACTGCGGAGCCGGCGGCACCGTCGCGATCTTGGTTTCGAGCGCCGTCTGCCGGCGTTCGGTGCGCGGTGTGAGGCGAAGCTCGTTGTACGAGGCCCGCGCCGGCGCGTTGTAGTCGAAACGGGTCTCGTGCGAGACGTGCAGCCGCCAGCCGTCGGCCCGGGTCACCCTCCCCCGCCCCCTCGGCGCCATTGTGTGGGCAGGTCCTGGGCGAAGTAGCGCCGGGTCACCGCGTCGCAGACCGACGAGATCGAACCCTGCAGGCGCTCGAGCCGGGTCTCGAGGCCCCGCGAGAGCGAAGCCGGAGAGGAATACTCGAGCTCGGCCCGGGCCAACCCGACCAGCCCGCGGGCGTCCTCCCAGGTGCCGTGGCGGCCCGAGTTGATCTTGTCCAGGCATTCCTCGGCCAGCGTGAGGGAGGCGTAGGCCGAGCGGGGAAAGAGCCTGTCGCGCAACAAGAAGTCGAGCACGCGACCGGGCTCGACCACGCCTTGGGACAGGCGCAGGTACGGCTCATAGCCACCGCACGAGCGCAAGAGCATGACCAGCCCGCTGTCGAACACCTGGTCGAACTCGACCGTGGCCAGTTGGCGCGCCACGACGTCGGTCGTCTCGAGGCAGCGGCCGAGGGTGAAGAACAGCCAGGTCTGGTCCCGGCTCATCATGGTGTCGGCCAGACCCGTGATGCCGGCCACCTGGCTCTTGACGAACGAGAGGTAGGGCGCCGGCCCGGCCCGGCGGGTGGCCTCCCACTGGAGTGGCAGGGCCGACCACGTGGCGTTGATGTGCTCCCAGAACTCGACCGGCACCACGTGGCGTACGCCGCGGGTGTTCTCCCGGGCGGCCGCCAAGGCGCCGGCAATCGAGGAGCGGCTCTTCGGGTCCGTCGCCAGGCGCTCGGTGGCTTGCCAGAGCGTCTCGTTCTCGTTGTCGGGCAGGCCCATGACGGCCAGCAGGCGGCGGGCGGCGTGCCCGCCTTCGGTGTCGCTCTGCTCGAGGGCCTGGAAGACCGACACGTCGAGGATGCGTGCCGTGCCTTCGGCTCGCTCCACATAGCGACCGACCCAAAAGATCGACTCGGCCACCCGGCTCAAGAGGGC
>PMLV01000186.1 GCA_003160635.1 Acidimicrobiaceae bacterium
CTTTGGAGCCGAAGTGGGCGAACAGTCCGCTCTTGCTCATACCCAGCTCGTTAGCCAGTCGCCCGATGCTGAGGCCGTCAAGTCCGTCGACCGAGGCGATGTCGGCGGCGGCCCGGAGGATGTCCTCTCGGGTGCGGGCTCCCTTGGTGGTGTTGCGAGTCGGCATCCGCCCATTGTATAGCACGAACGTCCGTGCTATTTTGCACTGGAAGATGAGCCGATCTTCATCAGATCCGAGGAGGACATGCTGTGCCGTTCGTCAATGTCAAAGTCATCGAAGGGGTTTTCTCAGCCGACCAGAAGCAGGACATGGTGCGACGGCTGACCGACACCATGGTGGAGATCGAGGGTGAGAACATGCGCCCGGTCACCTGGGTCGTCGTTGAGGAAGTCAAGAGCGGCGACTGGGGCATCGCCGGCAACCCGCTCAGCACGTCCGACGTGAAGGCGCTCGCGGCCGGCCAACCAGTCGGCTAACACGCGCTCCCCGCAAAGGCGCCATGTACGACGTGATCGTGGTCGGCGCCCGCTGCGCGGGGGCGTCGCTGGCCATGCTGCTTGCACGGGCCGGGCATCGAGTCGCTTTGGTCGATCGTGCCTCGTTCCCGAGCGACACGATGTCGACCCATTTCCTCTGGCAACGGGGAGCGGCTCGATTGCAAGCGTGGGGGCTGCTCGATCCGCTGCAGGAGCGGGGGTGCGTGCCAATCCGAACGATCACCTTCGACGTCGGCCCCGTGAGGCTGTGCGGCATTGGTCCTCCTGTTGGGGGTGTATCCGACACCTACTGCCCGCGTCGGACCGTGCTCGACGCGCTGCTGGTCAAAGCGGCCGCTGAGTCCGGAGCCGAACTGGTCGACGGCTTCGTGGTCGATGGAGTGGTGTGGTCCGAGGGGTGTGTCGTGGGTGTGGAGGGCCACTCCCGCGGATCGGCGGGAACGACATTGCGGGCCCGGGTCGTCGTGGGCGCGGACGGTCTGCACTCGACCGTGGCCCGAGCAACCGGCGCACGCAGCTACCAGGAGCACCCTGCTCTCACTGGCGTCATCTACTCCTACTGGAGCGGGCTGAGCGGTCTCGGGGCGTCCTTTCACGCTCGCCCCGACCGGCTGATCCTGATCTGGCCCACCAACGACGACCTGACGTGTATCTACGTCGCCTGGCCGCACAAAGGGTTCCGTCAGGTGCGCAAGAACGTCGAAGCCGAGTTCCATGCCGCACTCGACCTCGTCCCGGGCTTAAGCGAGGCAGTCGCATCCGGCCAGCGCGAACAACGCTTCGTCGGCACCGACGATCTGCCCAACCTGTACCGGACTTCAGTAGGGCCGGGCTGGGCGTTGGCAGGCGACGCCGGCCACCATAAAGACCCCTCGACGGGCATGGGCATGTCCGACGCGTTCGCGTCAGCCGAACTGCTGGCCGAAGCCATCGGCGAAGGCCTTGTCGGGCAGCGACCCATTGACGGTGCACTGTCTGACTACCAGAACAAGCGAGACGCCCTCACCGCGAACGGATACGCGCTCACTCTGAGCACGGCCCAGCTCGCGCCGCTCACACCAAGACTCGAAGCGTTCTATCGTGCCGCTGCGGACCAACCCGAGGTCATACGCCGGATCTTCGGAGTCATCGGCGGCTCGCTCCCGATTGGAGAGCTCCTCGAGGATGGGGCATAAGAAAGGGAAGGATCAATGGACCGAGCCGCGATATCGACGAAGAAAGCACCGACCGCACTGGGGCCCTACAGCCAAGCCATCGTCGCGGGCGGTTTCGTGTTCTATTTAGGCACCGTTGGCATCGACCCCGAAACGGGACCGGTACGCGACGGCATCGAAGCACAGAAGGACAGACCGTGATCAACCTGGCCGCCATCTTGGATGCCGCCGAAGCCTCCATGAGCAGCCTCTCAAGACCACCATCTTCTGTGTGGATGTCGAGGACTTCCCGACCATCAACACGGTATACAGCCGCCACATGCCCGATCCCCACCAGCCCGTTCCGCACCAGCCAACGTCGCCCGCCACGAGATCTCTTGATCTCAATCGACGCGATGGCGATCAAGACGAACGCGTGACGACGCCTGCGACACCCGCAAAATGGTCCAGAGCCCCGGCTCTGGCAGAGCAAGGAGGGAAGACAATGTCTATCGAGGAAAATAAGGCTATTGCCCGCCGATTCATCCGCGTTTGGGACACCGATGACCCGAGCATCCTCGACGAGTTGGCCGCGCCGGATATCCGCGTTTCTTACCCAATCCTGCCGGGGCCAATCCAGGGGGCGGGGGCGTTCAAGGAAGTTCTGGCGGGTGTCCGCGCTGGCCTTCCTGACATCAAAATAGAGATTGGGGACGTCATCGCTGAAGGTGACTTTGTGGTGGCGCCGTGGACNNGGCGAAGAGGACGGACTCGGATTGCTTCGACAGATCGGAGCGATATCCGGTTGATAGAGCCCACGGCGCTGGATCTGAGCATGGGGCAGGAGGCCATACGACAACCGATACCGAGCGGGGTCAGCTGTCTCCGTACGCGGGACCGTGACCAGACGATCGGGCTACCGTTTGGATTCATGCCGTAGTGGTAGGAGGAAGGTCGAATGGAGAGGCACCGCATATCGACAGATAACGCCCCAGCAGCGCTTGGACCCTACAGCCAAGCGATCGTCGCAGGTGGGTTCGTGTTCTGCTCAGGCACGGTAGGTATCGATCCCAACACTGGGTTGCTCCTAGAGGGAGTGGCGGAACAGACAGAACAAGCGCTGTTGAACTTGGCCGCCATTCTGGAGGCGGCGGGATCTTCGATCGATCAGCTCGTCAAGACGACGATCTTTTACGCAAACGTCGAAGATTTCGCCACCGTCAACGAGGTCTATGCACGCCACATGCCCGATCCTCCGCCAGCCCGGTCGGCTCCCGCCAATGTTGCGTTGCCGCGAGGTCTTTTGATTTCGATTGAGGCAATCGCCACCTTGGAGGATGGGCGCTGAGATCCCCGGCACGTGTCGAAGTGGAGCCAGCCGGTATAAGTCGCCCCCAACGCCGGGACGAGGGGCATGATGTTCTGATGAACGCAGAACCGGCGCACTCCGTCAACGAATCTCTCGCTCGGCTGATCGACGCATGGTGTGAGAGGACGGAGCTACGTCCGTTGGCATTGATCCTTCCGGCCTACACGGCCAACAACGGGTCGACTGATGGTTGGGGCAGCATTGATGGAGGCGCTTCATGATCTGCGTGCCAGTGGCGGGCTCCATGAGGCGGAACAGGCGGAGGTCGAACACATTGTCCCGATCGTCGAGCAGATGGTCTACCGGCCATAGGGCCGAGCCCGCCTGGACTGCCTCCGTACGCCGGCGCTGAGTGCAACATTTCCTCGATTTTCGTATGGCCGAGGGTCGCAAGAAACGCGTGCATCAGAAGCGTACAGTTGGGCATGGACAAATCGCAGGCGACGCATGAAGAGGTGGCAGCGACTACTGCCCGTACCGCTGAAACGATGCACGTCCAGGTGGTTCCCGTGAACGTCTATGAAACGTCGGCATCGTTGGTCGTGATTGCCCCCCTGCCTGCCGTCACGGCTGCCGACGTGACAGTTGAGATTCGGCCAGGCAAGCTGCGCTTTCACGCGTTGCTTCGTAGCGCGGGACCGCGTACCTATCTACTCCATGAGTGGGAATATGGCGGCTACGAGCGTGAGATCGAACTCCCCGAGGGTTTCGGCAGCAGCATTGAATCAAGTTTGGCCAATGGCCAACTTGTCATCCGGGTCCTCCGCGGTGACCTCACTGAGTCGGTTACCATCCATCCGACTGCGCTCTGAGAACTCCCTTTCAAAGAGGTCCAAACAGCCTGGCAGGCACGTTTTCAACAGTTTCATCCCTAGTCACTCAGGTGCCTCCGAACGCCAGCCTGGTGACGCTTGTTCGCGGTCCAATTGCCGCAAATGCTGCTTTTCGGGAGCAGAATCAGCGTTCCGCTCTCTGGCCAACGCGCTGCAAGCGAATCCCGTAAGCGGAACGTGAATTGGGAATGATCAAGTTCACGCCGCTGTGGTCAGTTCTTGCGTCCCGTAAGGGCCGTCCGCAGAAGTGCCCGGTGATGGGGAGTCGTGCGGGACGCCCGATACTCGTGCCGAATCTTGGTTATGGACCCTCTCCCTTTAGCCTCCTGGTTGGATGGCGCCATTCCCAAAGATCTCAGTCGTCGACTCTCACCGTCGTCGTGGTTAACAGATTGTACAAGTGATCTGTGTCTCACTTTTGGCCTCTACCTCGATCTGTCGTTGGTGGTCTCGCTGATTCTCACTACCTTCGCCCATGAAGGTGGCGCGGGTATGCGATGCATCCACTGCGACAGTCCATGGCCCTCGATGAGACCGACGATCACCTTGGCCCTTGGGGGAGCCTCGGTTGGCCATGGGGTGAAGCCGTCCGTGAGGACGACGACGATCGACGGGCGCGGTCTGAGCGCAAGCGCCTGTGTAATTCCCTCGCCCATATCCGTCCCACCACCTCCGAGAAGTTCGATTTGCGAGGCATGGCTCACTCGTTTCACGGTGTGGACCTGTGCGTCACACGACAGCACGCGCACGTTCGTTCCCCGTAACCCAACCCGTTGCAAGATGGATTCGACCTCCACGAGCACCCGGCCCAGGAGGTCCCCGGTCATCGAGCCCGACGTGTCGCACACGATGGCAACATCGGGGACGGGTCGTTCAAGAGTGGGCATGATCACCGATGGTGTCGACTCCGAGCGCCGCGAGGGTCTCCGGTAGGAATAGTCGACCATCCCCGCCACGCGCGTGACGCCCACCTGCACCTCAGCGGCGAGGACTCGCCGCCAATCTGTTCGAGAAGGAAGAAGTTTCTCTGCCCACCGCAGCCAGCCCGCGGCGACGGTCCCCGGCTCGCGGGCTTCTGAGCGTTGCAACTCGCTGGCCACTGCGAGCCGCAAGAACTCGCCGTCGCGGTCATTTAGGCCTCCGGCCGCACCCTTATCGTCCCAAGGCCGGTCGACTCCGTCGCAGCCCGATCCACAGTCCCACGATCGCGCGCCACTTCGGGCCAGCTCGTAGTAGTGCTCGGCCAACCGACCGTCTTCGGCGTCCAACACGACGGGCAAGTCCGCCGCACATGGCGGGACCATCCCGAGTGGCACCAAGTCATCGTTGACCTCGGCGTCACTTGCTTTGTTCCAGGCTTCCGGGTCGCCGTTGGTGCCGTCGACTGAGGCTCGCTCGGCCCGAGTGGCATGGTCGCGCAACAGGTGTGAGACCAGATGGACCAAGAGGCGACCGAAGTCAGCGACCGCCATCGCGTCGAGCACTTCGGGGTCGGCGTGCACTTGCCAGCCTCGGTCCACCGCGATCGTGCCCGAACCTTCTGCAGGGTGGACCTGCGCCGCGAACAGCGCGCTGGCCAAGTACGGGTAGCGCGAAACAGCGAACATTCGGCTTGCGGCCACCTTCCTCTGATCGAGCACGGTGGCGTCCGGCGACGACGGCACGGGCGCAGTCAGTCCAGCAATCCGGCGTCGTGGAGGAGTCCGGTGAAGCGGTGCACTTCGGGCGGGACGGGTGCCCCCGCCGGCCTGCACCGGACAAGTGGCCGAGACGCCGCAGCCGCCACGTCGAGTGCGCTATCGGCGGCGCGGGCGAAGACCACCCAGCCCTGTTGCCAGCGCTCGATCGTCGGGTTGGCGGCGACTGCGCTCGCCACCGAAGACAGAGCAGCGTAGGCGCGATCGCCGCGCTCGGGCAGAATAAAGGCCTCGGGGTCGGCCAGGACCACTTCGGGGTCGGGCAGGTCGGCCTCGACCAGCCAGGTGAGCAACTCGATCCCCGGGCCCTGTCCCACCGCACCGCGCACCAGGAGCGAGCGCACCAAGTCATCCGAACCGACGGCTCGCGCCGCTCCCAGCAGTGTGGCTGCCATGTCCCAGCTGCGTGGGCTGGGCCACGCCCGTCCCGCCAGGGCTGCATCCTCGGGAACCTCGACGGCGAGGGCCGGCCTCACCCGGATGAACCCACCGACCCAGCTGCGCGCCACGGGGATCCAGCGTTCCCAACCCTCGGGCAGTAGAGGGATGATCGGGGTCGGCCACCCGCCCGAGAGGCCATCTGCCACCGCCCTGCCGTCGACCGCCCAGTCGAGATGACAGAACCGGTTGGCCAGCGGCGCCGAGAGCTCCCATCCGGAGGCGGCCTGCTCGGGCGGGTTGGCGGCCGCCACCACGGAGACACCCTCTGGGAGGATGAGGTCCCCGACGGTTCGCTCGAGCACGACCCGCAGGAGGGCGGCCTGCACGGCCGGGGGCGCGGTCGAGATCTCGTCGAAGAACAGGACCCCACTCCCGGAGGTGGCCAGGCGCTGCGCCCACCGAGGCGGGGCAAAGTCGACTCGGGGGTATCCGCCGTCGTGGTTGACGACCGGCAGGCCGGCAAAGTCCGACGGCTCCCTGATGGAGGCGATCACCGTCTCCAACGGCAAGCCGATCTCACTGGCAAGGGACTTGATAACCGACGTCTTGCCGGTGCCCGGTGAGCCCCAGAGAAGGACCGGCACGCGCACCGACACCGCCAGGGCCAGCGCTTCGACAACAGCGGCCTGATCGTCCATTGCCCCCAGTCTGGCCGGGCCCGGCCATGGGATGCTGTGGCGTGGCCAGAATCACCGATCCGGAGACCTACCTGCGCCTGGCCTGCGAACGTCTCCTCATAGGTCAGAACGGTGGCAGACAGGACACGGCCGAGGCGGGAGTCATCAGCCGAGTGTGCGTCGCCGCCGGGGCCCTCGACCAGGTCACATCCCTGGGGGTCCTGGACGAGTACAGGTTCGCCATGGCGTTGCGCGACCAGCATTGGCAGCACATGCGCATGCATCGGAGGTCTATGGCCCCTCGTGAGCGCCAGCGACTCACCGCACAAAGGGTTGCCGTCGGTATCCCCAAGTTCGAGCGAGACGGCCAACAGTGGTTCCTCGAGAAGCTGCTCTTCGCCGATGACGGCACCCATCTCGATATGTCGGGGACGGATCCCGAGGACGCGCTGGCGAATCCGCGCCGGCGCGGAGGCTTTGTCCGCCGAGCGCAAGGATCGATGCCCCACCACCCATTTCCCCAGACGATCGTCCTCAAAGACGATCAGGGCACGACAGCCACCGCGCACAGCGGGTCGGGGGGTTGGGGTGGTGACACCTGGCAAACCAGCTACCACAGCGGGGTGTCTCTTTCTTCAGATACCCGGTGGATCGAGATTGACGGGACTCGCATCGACCTGCCCGAGTGGCGACCGGCACCGGTGGTTCACGTCGAGGAGATCGAGGAAATGGATCCGATCCGGGCGATGCTCTACGGCGAGATCCTGAGTGTCGACCGCCGCCATGGCGGCGGCGTTGACGTTGTCGAGATCGCTTGTCAGGCCTTCGTGGCGATCGGAGCACTCGAAGAGGACGATCCGCTGTTGCCCGAGATTCGACGAATCGCAGGTGCGGTGGCCAGCGGATCGCCGACGCCCGGCCTCTCCGAACCATGGGCTTCCTTGCTGGCCCGATTCTCCAAGGCAGACGGGCCGCTCGGCAGTGTCGCAATAGGCTCCGTCATCGATGACTTGGAGGGTGTCTCCATCCGCGTCGACGCGCTCACCTCCGAGCCCGAATCGTTCTCCATCTCGCTCGCAATGTCCCCGGGAGACCTGCTGCTCCGACACCTTCCCGGAGCAGATCGGGACCCACCCCTCATCGTCTGGTGGGCCGAAGATGACCGGAACAACGCCTACGTCGCTTTCGAAGACAGCGTTCAAGGCAGAGATACCCTCGCCGAAGGCCAACTGACCTCATTGGCCCCTCTCGACCCAAAGGCCACTGAGCTGAGACTGCTCCCCACCGGATCTCGTCGGCGTGGAGTCATCACCGTGCCACTGGCCGCACTCACGGACCGTCCATGACGCAAGTCCTCCTCAGCCAGCATCAGCCTGCCCTCGCTCGCGTCAGCTGTTCGGGCGAGACACACGCCATCCGCTGGGAGGGGGGAGACCTGGTCGCCCTCGACCACGACGACCCGGAAGGTGAAAGGACCCTCGCCGTCCTCGGGGGGCAGAGCTGTACCTGCCTCGACGTCCTCGGAGCGTGGGTCCGTCAACGAGAGGAACCTGCCCTTCTGTCGGCACTAAGTCGTGGACCCAGCGATTCGCTTCGCACGGAGGATTTCCGACCCCGCCCCTCACTGGCCCCAGCGGCAACCACCCCACCGCGCAACGTGGTGCTGGCCGCTCGCCTCGGCCGTCGAATGCCGCGTGGCGGATCGGGCACCTTCATTTCCTCCCACCCGGGCATCGCTGTGCCCGGGGGTGCCATCGGGCCGCCCGCAGGTGACCCGTCGACGCGTGAGGAGGACGTGGCGCTCCTCGCCGGCCTCGGCCACGAGTTGACCCACCGCTTGGTGGCCACGGTGACTGCAGCGCTTTTAGAGGGACCCCAGAGTTCGAAGGGTCCTTCGCACCAACCCGCCCTCGAGGCCTCGCTCTTTGGGCGGGCCTCGTTTGCCATTCGATCGTGGCTCGGTTCCCCGGAGCTGGCGGTCGAACTCGAGGTCGCGGCGCCCGACGCAGATCCCACCCTCAATTGGGATGCCAGTGGATTGGTGCATCTCGCCCTGCCGCTCGGGTGGGTGATGTCGGTGTGGGGTCGTGACATGACCGTGGTTGCTGGACGGTTCTGCCTCGGGGTCGTCGAATCGAATGGCGCTCGCACCACGCTCATAAGCGTGGGTTCCGATCTCGGATCTCCCCGACCCCTCACGGTAGAAATCTCCTGAGAGTTCCGGATCGACCGAGCCGCCCAAAACCAAACCGTTCGATGCGTGGGGGCGGCCCCAGAGTCACTTGAGAGCGTTCGGAGAATGTCCACAAAAGGGGCGCTTCCGGGTTCTCAGTGGGTT
>PMLV01000224.1 GCA_003160635.1 Acidimicrobiaceae bacterium
GGGTGATGCCAGCCCGGCGGTCAGGATACTTCTCTCCGGTGAAGATCAGCGCGTGGCAATCGCTTCGCGGACAGCGGGGACGACTTCATGTCCCCATAAGTTAAGTGTCGTGTCGCTGATGATGTCGCCAGGAGCGACCAAGTAGATGAACGCGGCGGCGCGGCGTTCCAGTACGGCGACGGTCAGTTCCTCGACCCACTGCGTCACGGAGCCCCCGATCCAGCGGCCCTCGTCGTCTCGGGTCTCTGGTAGCGGTTCCCGGGTGAAGCTCCCTGACACGTTGTAGATGGTGTCGACATCAGTAGGGTCTCTCCCTGCCGAAGCAGCCGCTTCGTCAACGATGGGCCGCGACTCGGCCACCCGCGTGCTCCGCCAGTCGGCGAGATGTCCTGGTATCCATCCGTCAGCGTGTCGGCCGGTCACTGCCAGCCCCTTTGGGCCGAGCGCTCCGATCCAGATTGGGGGTGTCGGTGCGGCCGCAGGTGCCATCTCAGTGACCTGGTAGAACTCGCCGTCGTACGTGACCGGGTCGCCGCCGCCGGTGAGCGCTCTCACGACGATGATCGCCTCTTCCAACGCACGTATTCGGGCTGCAGGCGACAGCCGAGGGACACCGAGAGCAACAATTTCCTCCCACATCCCGCCCGCACCGATCCCAAGAGCGACGCGGCCGTGCGAGATCGTCGACAGTCCTGCGACGGTCCTGGCGAGAATGGGAGCTGGACGGCTCAGCAGGTTGGTCATAATCACCGCCCCGGTGATGTTGCTGGTTGCGCCCAGAATGAACCCCAGCGCGGCGTAAGCGTCGATGCGCTCGGAGAAATAGGGATGGTCCGAGAAGCTAACGACATCGAGACCGGCGTCGTCTGCGAAGCGGGCATGGGCAAGGATGTCGCTCACTTGGTCGACGCCGGACTCCAGCCCGACGCCGAAAAGGACTTTGGGGTTGGGGGCCACGGGGCCATTCAATCAGGATCCAAGGGGCATCCCCGAGGTCCCGAAGGGTCGCGCCGTTACCCGGTTCGGGGCTACCCCGCTCCCAAATGTTCCAAAGGTGCCGTTGAAGTCTGCTCCGGCGCGCAAAAGGGGCCCGAAGGCCCCTTCGCACGATGACTGACTCGCCTTGACTGGCTCCAAGATACCAGTCGACGTCGTTGCCAAGACGACCGTTCTCCGTTAGCGGCCTGGGACTGGATGTCTGACCCGCCTTGACTACGTGGGCTCATCGGGTTCGATTCCCGGCCGGGGCGCCCTACCCGAGGGTCGGGCTGCTGATGGCCGGTCACCATCGATACGGCAGCCCGACACTCCGGGTACATACCGGCGTATTGGGGCTAATGCCCTACGGACCCTCGCACAGGTACCGACCGGGCTTGTCCAGTCGCGCCGAACTGCCAGCCGACCCGGGCAGTTCACCGCAGGAGCCAGTGAAGGTGACCAGTATCCTGATCGCATAAGAGATTGCGCCGCCCGCGGACCGGTCTCGGCAAGCCAATTCGACCGGAAAGATGGAAGATGAATGGACGGCACAAATGAGACAGAGGTCGAAGGTGCGGTCCTAGAACACCGCAATGCGGTGGAAAAAAACGATACGGAGGAACAGCTGCCACTGTCCTTCGAGATAAATTGGACGGCTTCCCGTCTACCCTCTCTCTTGATCGAACCTGCCGTAAGTTTGCACAAATTTTCGTTCACCACTTCGTTCTCAATAGGTCCAACATTGCCGACCCCCGATGGAGATGAGATTGCCAGTCTGTTCGGTGATGAATTCACGATTGTCGGAGGCGGACAGATTAACGACGAAACAGTATTGGTGGCCACAAGTTCGACTAGCGACGTCCGTATTGCAATCGACGGCCGTGCCGTAGACATCCTGGTGGCGGCCGCGTCTTTTAAGATAGCTCGGGACGTTGGACTCGGTCTTAAGGAGCGATTTCCGAAGGCTGAAAAGAGACCCGATGCTCTGGTGGTGAGGACCTGGTATGCCGGATATCAAGGTGTGACGAGTTCGTATTCTGACCTTATCCTTCCTTCTTGGGGCGAAATCGCTACCAACTATCCCGAACCAACCCGCTCACAACTGAGCCGGCTAATGGCGCTCGGCCCGCCGTCAAAGGATTCGTCGGAGGGAAAGCTAATTCTGTTTCACGGCCCACCAGGATGCGGAAAGACCTTCGCAATTCGTGCCCTGTTGCGCTCATGGTGCGAGTGGTGCGCTCCCGAGCTGCTGATAGATCCGGAGTCCGCCTTCGGTGAGACTCGCTACCTCATACAACTTCTGAGATCTACGGCACATCAAGAACCCGAATCAGCTGAGCGGTTCTGGCGAGTCCTCGTTGCTGAAGACGCGGACAAGTATTTGGGGGCTGACGCAAGAGCAAGCGATAATCCGGCATTGGATCGCCTCCTCAACGTCTCAGACGGTCTCATTGGCCAGGGATCTCGCCTCCTCTACCTGTTGACAACCAACAGCGACCTCGCCGTGCTTCACGCTGCGTTAGTTCGTCCTGGGCGAAATTTGGGGGTCGTGGAGTTTCGCAAGTTCTCTCCGGACGAGAGTCATCGGTGGCTCGGGAGCGATGGTGCCGTACCGAAAGCCGAAATGAGCCTGGCGGAATTGTTTGCTATTCGTAACGGCCGTCACACGAGAATCGCAGACGGGGCGTTGGTCGGGCAGTACCTGTGAGGCTCGGTTATCGAACTCAGGAGTACGGTAAACCGCAGGGTCCTCACAGCGAACAGTTCGTGCAGGCAGAACCTTCGACCGGCCGGCACAATCTCTTCCGCCGCATCGATACTGACACCTCGGGCCTGCCAAAGTACCCGCCGTACCGGCGGGCGGGGGCACCCCGTTATACCGTTGATTTTGCAGGATTGTCCAGTGGATTGTCAGTATCGATACAGGTTCAGGGTGAGGATCAGCGCCATTACGGTGATCGTTCCCCCGAAGTAACCAATAAGCGAGATCCTGCTTCGGCGATTCATTTTCGAATGAATCCAATCAAACCAGAGGAATGCGGCGGCGATCGGTCCGATTAGCCCGCTCGCGATATAGAACAGGATCGATGCCTCTCGACGGGAAGAAGACACACCGTTGGAATGCGCTGGATAGGACGGGAGCGAAGCCCAATGCTGGATTCCGTAGATTGCTTGGATGATCACGAGGATCATGAAAATGCCGGCGATGGGTGCCAAGACAAGTCCAAATCCTTCGAGAGAGTTTGAGCGCCTGGACTTCTCGACAGTTCCACCGGCCGCCAGGTGGGTGGAGTCGGGCATCGCAGGACTCAAGTCGCTTCCTTCACACCAGGAGTCTAAAGAGGTGTGAAGCTCCCGTCATGGCAACAATGACCCAGAGCCGATTCCTGGAATCGGGGCCCATTCAAGCGGCCCAGGTCGGTGTCCACGAGGGTCGCGCACCGGACCGGCACGGGGGCAGGTCGTCAGCTCGTCCGCAGGATCGCTCATCGGCGTGTGAAGGTCAGGTGGGTGACGCCGCTCGGTGACGAGACTGCCTCGAGGTTGTAGCGCTCCTCGACGCCTTCGAGGCCGTCCCAGAGACGAGCGCCGCGGCCGAGCAGGATCGGCACCTGCACGACGTGGAGGGTGTCGATGAGGTCGGCGGCCAGGAAGTCGCGGACGACCGTCGGGCCACCGCCGATGCGCACGTCGAGGTCACCGGCGGCCTCCCGGGCGAGGTCGAGTGCCTCCTGCGGAGAGGCGTCGACGAAGTGGAACATGGTGCCGCCCTCCATCTCGATCGGCGGGCGCGCGTGGTGCGTCAGCACGAACACCGGTGTGTGGAACGGCGGGTTCGGCCCCCACCAGCCCCTGGCCCCACGAACCGCTTCGATGTCCAAACCGCCCTCAGAAGCCTTTGGGGGTCGGAACATCCTGGACGGGTGGCGTAGGACATCCAAGAATCCGTACGTACCTGCTGCCTTGGGTGCGCGATCCGGACTCATGCCCGGCGATCATGCTACGGCGATCACTGGGCAAGGGCGGATTCCGGATAAATACTGCCCCACTCGTGCCGAACCGTCCCACCGGACCGGTGTTCGGGGGCAGGCCAGATACGACAGGTGGGTCAGTCTCGAAGTGACTGACCGTCCACTGTTACCTCGGTACGGTCGGGGTAGAAGGACAACATCCCTCTCACTTCGGCGGCCTGAGCCGTCGGAGTCTCGTAGCTCCACACGATACCGTCATGGGTCTCTCCGTCGATGTCGAGAGACCAATATGACGCCTCACCCTTGAACGGACAATTGGTATGGAACGTCGTGGGCCTCAGGAGATCCATCTGCACGTCGTCTGGCGGCAGGTAATAGCGGGCGGGAAGCCCGGTCTCGTCGAGCTTCATTGCCCGGTCGGTGGAGGCGAGCAGCCGTCCACCAATCCGGACTTCCACATGAGCGACGGTTGGGACGATGCTGATCGTGTGGCCTGGCGTCATGACTAATTCAACGGCTCCGGCGACATCGC
>PMLV01000006.1:0-4425 GCA_003160635.1 Acidimicrobiaceae bacterium
TCTCGACGGGGCGAAGCCCGAGCGGCCTGCGGCGTCACGGGCTCGGCGCCACTCCACGATGTGGCTGGAGTACAGACCCTCCCTGCGCAACAGGGCGCCTTTGTCGCCGTCGCCGGCACAGGCATCGTAGGCCTCGACGGTGGCCAGCTTGTACTCGGCAGTGAACGTCCGCCGCCGGGGCTTGTCGGGCAAGGTGGGGCCGTCTTCAGCCATCACCTCATCATGGGCGCGTTGCATCAAACGGGTTGGCATGGTCATTGCTGTCTACCGGGTCCAGTCTCGCCCTTGAGGGATGGGGGGATACCTCAGGTGTCTCAGGTCATGCTGACAGAAAGGGGAGTGCTGGCGACCGGCGCGTTCACATTGGCCTCACTGGGATTCTCGTTCTATGTGACGAAGTTCAGTTCATACGGGAAGACCTACGGTACGTTTGCCGGCGTTGCTATCCTCATCTTCTGGCTCTATCTCACTGGGTTAGCGGTGCTCGTTGGTGGCGAGATCAATGCGGAACTCGAGCGCCAAGCAGCCGCAGCAAATAGAACCTCTTAAGGGCCACCTCAAGCAACACCGCGACGACTATGGCTGTCCAGGCAGCGCTGATTCGCGGGTGTCCGAGGCCGCTTCCTCCGGGCTACCACTGGGTGCCCGGAGGGGCGATTTTCCGCCGCGTGCGGGCGGCTCCATCCTTTTGCGGAAGCGGACATCATCCGGGCGGAATAGTCCTATCTTCCGTGGCAATACTGATTCCAATGCAGATGTATGTACCTAGTGGATCAGTGCGTCATCCCTCCCCACGTCAAGGGGCCATCAGAAGGGCGGTACTGGAGGTGTGGGCGACCATTAACGAGGGTAGAGGCTTCAATGGAGACACTGGAGGAACCCATCATGAGCGAAACCGCCGAGTTCACCATTGGAAGCGAAGTGACCGCGTGCGACGGTGTCTGCGGGGAGCTCAGACGCGTCGTTGTCAATCCTGTCGCCCGGGCGCTCACCCATCTCGTCGTGGAGCCGAAGCATCGACAAGGAACAGGTCATCTCGTGCCGATTGATCTGGTCGATTCGACCACAGAGGGGATTCACCTGCGGTGTACCACTTCAGAGTTCCAAGCGCTTGAGGATGCTGAAGAGACGCAGTTTCTCCCCGGAGCGGGGGGAGAGTGGGGCTACGGACAAGACCAGATGCTCTCGTATCCCTACTTCGCCCTGGGTGGGGCCGGCATGGGAATGGGTGGCATGGGAATGGGGACCATGAATAGTGGTCCCCTACCGATTGTCAGTGACCGTGTACCGACGGGCGAGGCGGAGGTACGACGAGGCGAGCACGTACACGCCTCAGATGGCACCATCGGGAAGGTTCAAGGACTCGTCATTGATGCGAGCGATAATCATGTGACACACGTCTTGCTTGACGAGGGCCACCTATGGGGCAAGAAGAGGGTAGCCATTCCGATTAGCGCCGTCACAAGTGTTGACCATGGCGTGCAACTCAGCCTTTCCAAGGATGAGGTCCGAGACCTGCCATCAGTCGATGTCGATCAGCCCGAATAAGCGAGGCGGTGGACGCTCAGTCCTTCCTTTTGTCCTTTGCCAGAGCACCCGCTGATCGAAAGGTCCCGTCGGTAGGCTGGTCCGTCATGCAGGGACCCGCAATCACTACTGGCCGGTCTCTTGACGACAGGATCGGTGGCATGACACTTCTTAGGCTTGCTACGCCCATCGCAAGGGATTACAGGGAAGCAACAGCCTGAGTTGACAGTCTCCGTATCGTGGTGCCCATGGCGACCGGGGACCTAAAAAGAGCCAGCTCAACCCCCCCCCGACGGAGAGAACATCGAGACGGAGCACTGGGAAGACGCGCGGCATCCGATGGATAGGCCAATAGCCCGATTTCGCATGCACTTCCTGTCGCGATGTCCTCCTCAGATAGGACGACGAAGCGTCATCGTCTGGGCGATTGACGGTGGTGCCCGTCTTCGGTCGCTAGACGAACGAGTGAGTCGACTATTTGATCTCGCCTTCACCCTTCACCTGTGCGCCCAGTTCGGTCATCTCTTCGAAGTGCTTGGCGACTTCTTCTTGGTCGACATCAGATGATGCTTTGGCGCGCTCAGCGGCTTCGGCTTCCTCCGCGGTTGGCGGACGATCTGGAGAGTGTGTCTGCACTGCTTCGGCCCGCTCGGCCTCTTTTGTGGACTTATTGGGTTCGGTCTCAGGCGTCATAGCGTCTCTTTCCGGTGCTGGGTAATCCACGGTTGGTTCATCTAGGTCGCCCTCGATGGCGAGATAGGACGTGACTACCCCATTGCGTCACGGTGCAAACAACGGGCTTTGGAGTGGCCCGTCGGAGACGAGGATCAGCAATAGGAACGAGAACGTCTTGGCGCGGCCGAGAGGTCAGGCTCCGTTGCCAAGAACCTTGGCCACCTTGGCTCCCAGATTGGGGTCGACTTGGCGCCAGTATTCGCTCACGCGCGCGGCTACGTCGGGCTCCAGGCCGGGCCCATGACCGGCGTGACCGATGATGTTGGTCAGCAAGTGCTCCCGGTCGGTGTCGGACATCACGTCTCGGTACATGGCACCGGGCTGGACGAAATCGGTGTCGCCCTTGTGGGCGTGGTAAGCGGAGCGCACAATCTCGCCGGTGAGCTGGTAGGCCGGGTCGGTGTAGAGGGCCGGGTCAGCCTTAGGTCCACCGTAGGAGTTGGGTGCGTAGACCGGGTCGCTGCCTGGAAGAAAGTTCATGTGGCCGTCCTGGCTGTAGCTGTGCACGGGAACCAGCGGCTGATTGACCGGCAACTGGAGGTAGTTGGGGCCGATGCGATAGCGGTGGGTGTCGGGGTAGCTGAAGAGCCGGCCTTGGAGCATCTTGTCTGGACTAGGGGCGATGCCCGGCACCATGTTGGACGGCTCGAACGCCGCCTGCTCGACCTGAGCGAAGTAGTTGTCCGGGTTCCGGTCGAGAACCATGCGACCAATCGGGATCATCGGGTAGTCCGAGTGCGGCCAGATTTTGGTCACGTC
Organism: Acidimicrobiaceae bacterium; assembly: GCA_003160635.1. Classification (GTDB taxonomy): domain Bacteria; phylum Actinomycetota; class Acidimicrobiia; order Acidimicrobiales; family RAAP-2; genus Bog-473. The sequence goes on from PMLV01000006.1 coordinate 3,022, forward strand.
GAATGGGTTGAATCGATAATCAGCGGCGTCCTCGAACGGCATGATCTGCATCTCGAGCCGCCACGCCGGGTGCTCGCCATGCTCGATGGCGTTCCACAGATCGGCCCGGTGGAAGTCGGGATCCTCGGCCGTCGTCGCCTTGGCCTCGGCATCGGTGAAGTTCTCGACGCCCTGCTCCGTCTTGAAGTGGTACTTGACCCAGAACCTCTCACCTCCGGCGTTGACCCACATGAAGGTGTGGGAGCCGTAGCCGTTCATGTGGCGCAGCGTGCGGGGTGTGCCCCGGTCCGACATGAGAATCGTGACCTGATGGGCGCTTTCTGGCGAGAGGGTCCAAAAATCCCACTGGCCATTGTGGTCAGTTCGGCCGGTATCGGCCCGGCGCTTTTGGGAGTGTATGAAGTCGGAGAACTTGGAAGGATCCCGGATGAAGAAGACCGGGGTGTTATTGCCGACTAGGTCGTAGTTACCCTCTTGCGTGTAGAACTTCAAGGCGAAGCCCCGGGGGTCTCGGACGGTATCGGGAAACCCCTGTTCGCCGGCGACGGTGGAGAAGCGGGCCACCATTGGCGTGCGGGTGCCCTTCTTCAAGAATTCGGCCTTGCACCACTGACTGACGTCCTCGGTGGCCTCAAAGAACCCGAAGGCCCCATGGCCCTTGGCGTGCACCACGTGCTCGGGGACTCGCTCTCGATTGAAGTGGGCCATCTTTTGGATCAGGTAGTGATCCTGGAGGAGCAGAGGACCTTCGGCTCCAGCGGAGAGGGAGAACTCATCGCTCGGTGCTCCGATCCCCGCGTCAGTGGTCGTAGTCGGGATTACGTTGTCATCGGTCATGATGTTGGAACCAATACCTATCTCTCGATGGAATTACACTGAGAGTTCTGGGCGAGCACGTACATCTAATTCGGGAGCCGTGGCTGTCCCCGAAGTACCCAGGGAAAGAACGGTGCGTCCCATTCCCGGTTGTGACCCAGGGATCAACCAATCTTATGGGGGAGACCAGAAGCAGACCATGGCGAGCTTGGCGTCGGTTCACCGATGAGGCAGCGGAATCCCCGCTGGATGACGTAGCGAATTGATGCTGTCCTCTTGCTCCTGCAACGATTCCCCCCAGGGACTAGGCGTCCAGTCGCCCGGTGCACACAAACATGCCACCGGATCGGGTCCTGCACGACTTTCCCCAATCGCTTTCCTGCACGGTTTTCCTGAGTCCCATCATGTCGCAGGGAATCTCGACCATGACTTCGGAGATTGTTACGTCAACGCTGCAGAGCTGTTCGCTGCACCACTCCAACGCTGCGATTCGAAGCGCCGGTTTGGGGCGTCAAGCGCTCGCGAGACTTATGCCGCTCGATTTGCGGCCGAAGCTGCTCCACCTCTGGTCTGGCTGGCGACCTTCGC
>PMLV01000006.1:4439-5906 GCA_003160635.1 Acidimicrobiaceae bacterium
TCCTCCCTTCTTTTGTTGTGGTTGAGTGGTGATAGGTCTGATGCGCAGCAGCCGATCGGGCCGGGTGACCGGTGACATCTCCCGCTCTGCGTACTCCTGGCTTATACCCGATTGTCTGCGGGTTCTCCCTCGGTGCCAACCCTTCCGGTGGTCGGCTCGAGCACGGTTGGTGAGACCTGATCGTTGGGTACGCCGGCGTAGTTCACTTGCTCACGGGGTCGATGCCCGAACACATGGCGCTTACCCTCGGCAGCGGGGGCAAGTTGGCGCTGATCGTCGGAGGAAGCATTGGTCCACCGGGCGGCCGACGTGTCCACACGGGCGTTGTCGGGTTGATCAAGGAGGCTGTCGCGATCTTGGCTCACAGCGACCGTTTCCAGGCGGGACGCCTTGAGCTCGCCCCGGGCGGCGTGACCACGCCGCGAGGTGCGCCGGGCACCGCTGAGAAGCAGGCTCAGCCCGAACACGGCAATCGCTCCGACCACAACGCCGTAGAGAAACAGCCTTCCCGTCGAGCCGGTCACGTGGTAGCCGAACACGGAGAACCCGTGGGTCAAGGCGTGCCCGTGGCCGCCGTTGCTCACCACCGCGGCCACTCCCACGACCACCGCGGCCACCACGATAACTAAGCCCAAGACGATGATCATGACAACTCCGTAGATAGACGTTGTAGAACTACAGTATGAGCCGCACGAGGAGTAAATCCGTGCTGGTTTGGGTTCACCGTGACGGCGAAATCCAGAACTGCTCCAACAGCAAAGACCACAATGCTTGTAGCTAGCCCACCAATCATTTGACTTGCTCCCTACGTGATGCACTGTCTTTGGTGCTCATTAATTGCTCCTCTGCTGGATGACTCGTAGCGGTCCGTTCGCGGTGCGAAAGATCCGGGCTCTCACCAGAGTGCGCCAAGGGGAGTAATAAATGCAGTAACAGCGACGGGCTATCGATGCGCGTGGATCCGGGCTTCCCAACACCCCGCGATCGGAATCGGTCGACCTGGGCGACCACTCCGGGCAGGTCGCTCAGCTCAAGTTCTCGGCCCTGGTCGTCGGCCTCTGTCCTTCTGGCGTGTCCTGCTCATTGGCGCGAGTCTCACCCCCCGTCCGCTCTTCAGGGTGGGATTAACGCATCGCCCGTATCGATTGTTCCACCTGGATTGGGGTTCGGACCTTCACGAAAGTCGTTACCTATACGATCCCACTTGGGCGGGTTGATCTCCTGCTGCGTTTTTCCTTAGGTTCTTCCACTTCTTTTGCTTCGGTCGTTGGGAAATCGGTTTCACGCGTGCTGCTCGGACAACCCCTTGGATGCGGGATGCTGGTCGGTAGCCCAGGGAGCGATAAAACAGCGCTGGCACGTCAGTCGACGCCCGGCCTGCGCTTCATGTGCATTCTCGTCCCCTGGGTGCCCTCCCTCTCAGTCGTCTGGCCCTTCTTGATGGTCGACCCCGGCTCAGGTCCCACC
>PMLV01000227.1 GCA_003160635.1 Acidimicrobiaceae bacterium
GCCGGAACCAAGGTTCTCTAGGCGGCCTCATCTACGAGTACCGACTCGTCGCGTGAACTGGACGGAAGGGTTTTCGGCACCCACAGGGTCGGGATGAGCGAGGCGAGCGCTGCTTGACTCTATTCGGAAGGGAGGGTTACGAGGGTGAATCCACTGGTGCTCACTGCGGCGAGTCGGTTTGCACCCAGATCATTCACCTCGACAGAGACGACCACGGAATGCTGCCCCCTTCGCAGCACCTTTCCTTCAGCACGAGCCGGTCCCACCACGATCGGTGCCAAGAAATGGATGTTCATGACATTGGTCACCGCGGCGCCTGACCCGTCAGTGCCCTGGTTAGCCAGCCTCCCAGCGACCATATCGATCAGCGTGGCGATGAGACCCCCGTGCATTCCACCCATACGGTTCGCCACCCGAGGTGTGAGGGGAACCTCGATCGCCAGTTCGACCCCAGGAGCGTCGACGACTTCACAGTGCAGTTGGGACACGAAGTGCTCTCCAGCAGCCAACGCCGCGTCGACGTCGAGTGCAACTCGATTGGCCTCGCGGAAATCAGGCTTCATGTTCGGAACTTCGGCCAGCGATCCCTACATGTCGCGCTCCTGGCTGTGTAACTCTGCAAGTCACTGGTATGAAGAGTAACGACGTAGGCCCGAGCGCTCGTCCCACACGCCGAACCGCGGTGAACGAGGAGCAGTAAGGTACCCGGTGGTTCCTCATTCATTACCCCGTGGAAGTGTTCGCCTCCTCTGACGGGTTATACGGCAGCAGCTACCAAAGCTGCGACGCAGGGTTTCCGCCCAGTCCATCGTTCTGTCGCCGCTCAAGCGACTCTCTCGAACACTGTCGCGATCCCTTGTCCACCGCCACAGCACATGGTGGCAAGGCCATACCGCCCTTCTCGGCGGTCAAGCTCTCGCAACATGGTGGCGAGAATTCGGCCGCCTGTAGCGCCAATGGGATGACCAAGAGAGATCCCCGAGCCATGGACGTTGAACCGAGGGTCGAGATCATCGAGACCCCATGAGTCGAGACATGCAAGCACCTGCGCCGCAAAAGCCTCGTTCAATTCGATCAGATCCATGTCGCTCATCGTAAGCCCAGCGACTCCCAGCGCCTTGGCGGTCGCCGGCACAGGGCCGAGACCCATCCGTTGAGGTTCCACCCCTGCCACCGCCCACGAGACCATGCGGGCGAGCGGACGCAGACCAAGCTGCTCTGCCTTTTCCTGCGTCGTGACGATGCAAACGGCAGCACCGTCATTCTGTCCGGCGGAATTTCCGGCGGTGACGGTTGCCTGCGAGTCTGGCCGGGCCATCATCGGTTTCAAAACCGAAAGCGCCTCCATTGACGTGTCGGACCGAGGCTGCTCGTCGCGATCGATGACCACGTTCGCTTGGCGTCCCACGACTGCCACTGGGATCAACTCCTCTGAGAACGCTCCCGCCTGTTGCGCTGCCACAGCTCTTTGGTGTGAACGAAGTGCAAGGGCGTCTTGGCGCTGCCGATCGATCGAAAACTCTCTCCGGAGATTCTCGGCTGTCTCGATCATGCCGCCGGGTACAGGGTAGAATTTACCGCCCGAAGTGACGCGGCCTCTGGCCAACCTGTCCGTCAGTTCGACGTGTCCCGCCTTCGATCCCCAGCGCATCGATGTCGTGTAGTACTCCGCCTGGCTCATGCTCTCTGCCCCGCCAGCGAGGACTACTTCGGCCGCGCCCGTCTCCACGCACATGGCAGCAAAAACCACGGCCTGCAATCCAGAACCACACCTGCGATCGATCTGCATCCCCGGTACTGACACCGGGAGCCCTGCATCAAGCGCTGCGACACGCCCCAGGGCCGGCGATTCACCGTTGGCGTAACCCTGAGCGAAAATCACATCATCGATGCAGTCAGGCGGCAGTGCCGTTCTCTCGAGGAGCTCGCTAACGATGGTCGCAGCGAGATGCGCCACTGGGATGTCCCGGAAACAACCCCCGAACCCTCCGACCGCTGTGCGAATTGGCTCGCAGATGACGGCGCTTCTCAGGGAACGTCCTCTCGCAGTGATTGGAAGTGGTCCGCGTCGTCCCAGGTCAGCTCCGGCGAAGGGAGCGCCACTCCCTGGACCGGGTACTGGCCGTCAGCCACGACCAGTACCCGGTGACGCAATCGGGTACGTGTGCAGGATCTCTGCGTGCAGCCGGGGATCTTGATCAACTCGTCTCGGAGAATGGGAAGTGGGCCAACGAGATCGTCTTCGTGGAGACAAGCGTCACCTTGTCACCTTTCGTGATGTGAGCCACATAGAGGTTGGGGTTCGAGACCCGCGGGAACTTCTTGAGACCAACCGTGCTGGGCGTCCATGCCGGCATGAGGCCGTACATTTTGAGCGCCTTGGTGTGGTTCAACGCTTTGGTCACGGAAGCGCCTGTGATCGGTCCGGAGATGTGCTCCGCGACGTTTGCAAGGGTGTGAACCGACAGCCACGCACCGAGCGCGAACTCGTCGACCAATCCGGCCCCCGCATTGGCAACGCCCTTCGCCCTGGCAGCCGCGAGTTCCTGCTGGAACTGGCGAATACCGGCATTGCTTGTCTCACCATAGGGAACGAGCGCCGCCATCACGATGATGTTCTGAACGACCTTCGACCCAAGTGGAGCCAGGTCCGAGCTGACCTCGTTCTGCTGCACATTCGGAGCAACCGTGACCCACTTCGGGTAGTAGTTAAGCTGCGTCGCCGCCTTTACGAGCGGCTGGAACTGACCGAAACTCGTCGAGGCGACCACTGCATCGGCCCCAGTTGCCTTTAGCGAGGCGGCATACGACGAGTAGTCAGTCACACTTTGTGGAAGCGTAACGATCGGTCCTACGAACTTCAAGCCCGCCAGCGTGATGCCTTGCTCGATGTAACCCGGGATCGGGTTCTCCGCGATCGCTACCGTCTTGACGCCCGGAATGGTCTTCAAGGCGTACCCAGCGCCCGCATATTCCTCGAGTGTGCTGCCGTTTAGGGGAAACGAGGCGGGCGACGTAGCTGGCGGCGCATCGGCGACGAGCGGCCCGATGGCTGGGATCTTGGCGTTGTTGAGCAACGTGAAGTCTTGCGAGTCAGCAGGAAAGTCGAAGTCGCCCACAGTCGCGACGGCATGGCTGCTGATCGCCTTGGTAATGCAAGCCACCGACGAAGACGGGTTCAGATCTGTATTGCAGACACCCAGTGAAAGCTTGTGCCCATTAACTCCGCCGTTCTTGTTGATGGCATCCACGGCTGCCTGTGCGGCGGCGATCGACTCCGGCTGGCTCGCGACCGGAAGGTTATAAGGCACGTCAATCTGTATGTTGATCGCAGAGCCCCCGGCCTTCGTTCCCGCGGCGCCGGCGACCTGGCCGCTACCGACAAACGCAGTAGCGAGAATCGCCATGCACGTGCAGGCACACAGCTGCCATCTCGACACGATTCCTAACTTCGATCCCATTTTAGTGCGTCTCCCCCCGGGCCATGCCGGAACTGCGCCCCCCCGAATTGGAATGAGCGGAACTGCATACCGAATACAACATACTGTAATTAAATCCTGCGGGCCGGTCAAGCCGTTGGACATGCGGCCGATAAACCCAAGAATTTCGGTCAGAAAAGCTAAGATTTCCATGAGACCGAGTTTGCGTTTCTCGCACAAAACCTCGCCTCGCACCTGTCGTGCCGTCGCCAGAGAGAGCGGCACGAACGACTAGGCGCGCAAACCGCCCGAAGGGGCGCTGCATGGGCACCACAATTCCCCTCTGGCGCAGCGGAGCGCCGTTCGTGACGTGTCGACCTCCTCCGCTATGGGACGTTGTCCAACTTGTAGAGGCGTTTCGCATTCCCCGAAAGCACTTTGCGAGCGACCGATTGCTCAAGTTCGTCACTGCAGGCCTGCGCCACCTGAATGGCGTTCTTGCCGTTGGCCTGAAGGCTGGTCTCGTGCGGAAAGTCCGTTTCAAACATCAAATTGTCCTGGAAATCCTCGATCAAGGCTGAGGACGCGGACTCAAACCAGAACGTGGCAAAGAACTGTCGACGCCAGTATTCGCTTGGTAGCTCGCGATCTGGGAACTCAAGGTTCGCTCCCGAGCTTCCCCAATACCAATCCAAGTGCTCCAATGTGTATGGGAGAAAACCAAACCCACTCTCTACCGACACAAATTTCAGCTTGGGAAAACGATGCGGAATGTTGTAGAGAACGACCTCCGCAATTGCCCTGACCAAATTGCTACGAGAGGCCGCACTGTTCGTAATGAAAGCTCGGCGATTGGTCCGTTCCTCCAGAGCGGTCTTCGTTAGCTTTCCCCAACCCTTTTCACTTGCCTCCTTCTTTCGCGAGCTGATCCCCACGTGCAGATTTATCGGCAGTTCGAGCTCCTGCGCTGCTCCAAGGATGGGTTCCCAGACCTCATCATGCAGGTTCTTGAGGCCAATCTCCCCGAGCAGCGCGGCCATGAGAACACCGCGGTGACCCATTGCAGAAGCGCGCTGCATCTCTTTCACACTCGCATCGACGTCCCAGAATGGGAGCATGGTGATGGGAATCAACCGATCCGGATCGGCACTGGCAAATTCGGTGATGTAGTCGTTGTATGCCCGAACGCATTCAAGGGCCAATTCGGAACCAAGGCCTTCGTAGAACGCGTGGGTGTCGAAGGCGATGATGTTCGGATACAAGACCTGCGCCGCAATACCCTCTTCGTCAAGTCGGCGCAGACGAGCTTTTGGATCCCAACAAGCGGGGTCGGCTTCTTCAAGCGTCGGAGGGTGCGATGGAAATGGTTCGGGCCAACCTGCGGTGCAGTACTCGCCGACGCTCGACAGAAGGATGTCGCCGACCTTCCATCTGCGTTCTCCAGCGTCCGGGTCCCACTCGACATGAGGCGCTCTCTCACGCGCTGATACCGGCAAACGAGACGTCCAGAGGTCTTCCGGTTCGGCAACGTGACTGTCGACGTCGACCACGATCAACTCATTCGTGCTCACCATAGTCAACTACCTACCCGTCCGTTGCCTTCGTCTGTCCTTGACCCCACATATCTCCATTGCCGGTTGGTAGACCTACCGTACATTCCAGCTCCTTGCCCATCGATCGACCGCAAGGAACAAGACCTCGCGCCCACCTAAAAATGAATTTTCTGTCCCTTGTGTCTGAAGGTGCCAACTCGTATCCGCATCATTACCGGATGTCAAGCGCCTGAAACTCCGCCCTTCGTTCTGAGAGCGATCGCCTCGACCTCTGTGAGCGCACTCTCTACCGCAGCCGCGTCTACCCTGTCCGCGAGTTCCGGCGCGCCGACGGCAACCAGCATCGACGGCAAGTTCGACCGCAGAGTTGCAAGCGTCCAGGTGCGCATGTTTCCGCACGCGGCGGCATCGTAGGCGACGGTGTAGTGATAGTGAGGATCACCGACGAGAGGCAAATAGTGGTAGTGCGGGCTCTTCGGAAACATATCGAATCGCAGATACTCGTGATTCGACTCGGCATCAAAGACGTGAATGGACAGACCATCGTCATCAACCGGCGTCAGAGAGGCGAGAACGCGCTCAACCTCTTCCTTGTCTTCGGGATCACTGACGAAATTCTGGATGGTGATCTCGTCATTGAGTATCCGTCCCTCGACCCCAATACGAATTGCGCCTGCCTCGATATACCGAGTCTCCTCGGGCAGCGGCGGAATGGGTCGATTTTTGCTGACCCAGCCCAGCGTCATGATCGAACTGCCGATCGGCGACTTCAACGGAATACCGTTTTCGTCCTTTTCAACGTCTGCTATATCTGTCTGCGCCATGGTCAGGCTCCTTTCACTCTCACGGTCATGACAATGCGGCAGAATTCGCCGATTGGCTCAACATCCATCGTTTAAGCCGCATCCGGGGACACGGGTGCATCGGCACTCAAGCCATATCGCTCGAGGCCGTAGCAGGTGATCGCATTACCCCTCAAGAAACGGAAGGTCTCGTCCTCGGTGAGGTTCGCCCCTTTCACGAGCGCATCAGCGACCTCCATCGTTCTCGGCCACGTCGAGTCTGCATGGGGATAATCCACTTCGAACATGATCTGCTTGATTCCGATGCGCTCGCGGTTCGCCAAACCAACCAGATCATCAAACACACAGGCGTACAGCCGGTCTGCCACGTAGCTGCTCGGCCGCCTCGGAACCTTCTCGTGAAAGTTGAGCTGATACTGGTCGTAACGGTCCCAAACGCTGTCCAAGCGCTCGAGGAGGAAAGGCAACCAACCAACCTGACCCTCACTCAGCGCAATGCGCAGCTTTGGGTATCGCTCGAGCACGCCGGAACACAGCCAATCAGCGGCAGCGTTGACTGAGTTCTTGAATGTCAACGCAGCGCCGACGGCTGGGGGCATATCGGGTCCCGTCGTCGGAACCCGTGAGGATGTCCCGATATGCATGTTGATGACGGTGTCGGTGTTCTGGCAGACATCGAAGACCGGGTCCCAGTGCCCGCTGTGAATACTCGGAAGACCAATGTGGGGAGGACACTCGGAAAACGCGACCGCATGGGACCCCAAGTCGGCACACCTCTGGACCTCAACCGCAGCCAACTCAGGATCCCAGAGAGGCATGATCGTCTGAGGAATGAGGCGACCAACGGCGGCACCACCGCACCACTCCTCGATAATCCAGTCGTTGAACGCTTGAACCTCCAGCAGCGCGAGGTCCTTATCGGGCGTAGTCAGAAATCGCTGACCAGCGAACCGAGGAACCGTGGGAAAGCACAGACTTGCCTCCGTGTGATTCTGGTCCATGGCGACGAGCCGTGCGCCCTGTTGGTAACAGCCGTCTTCGATCTCGTCGTACGTCACCGGGACATCGGACGTCAGGCGTCCTACCTCGGGCTTTGCTCTCACATAGCCACCCGTTAATGGCCATACGTCACCGTTCACCACCCACTGATCGCCCCAGCGACATCCGTCTTCACCGTTGCACTCGATGAAGGCCACCATTTCCGAGCCTTCCTTTTTCCAGTGTCCGCGCTTACGCACTACGTGAGGCGCGTCCTCCTGGTGCTTCTTCGGTAGCCGCTTGATCCAGAGATCTGGCGGCTCCACCACATGATCATCAACCGAGACGAACCGTGGCAACGTTACCTGCGTGTTTTTCTCAACCACCGATACCTTCCCTTCGAATCAGCCCATTCACCCGACTACATCAGGCTGAAGCATCCCCGTAATGGCCTCAGGCATAGAAACCTCAGGCATAGAAATTGGCGGGATCCTTCACGAACTCCGACATTTCCTCAGAATCACCCTCAAATGCAATCTGCCCTCGCGCCATGAAATACGAACGATCCGAGATCCGCAGCGCCTCGTCGACGTGCTGCTCGACAAGCAAGACTCCCATTCCGGCATCCGCCGCAGACCTGACTGTCCGCAGCAACTGGGAAGCAATGGGAGCGGCGAGTCCCAGCGACAGCTCATCAACGATCAGCAGACTCGGCTGCCGGCACAGAGCCCGGCCGAGGGCGAGCATCTGCTGCTCGCCACCGGACAAGAGGCCGGCTTTGACCTTGAGCCTGCCGCCCAGTGCGGGAAAGAGGCTCAGCGCGACTGATTCGTCACCGCCGCAAGTGCGTAGATTGTCCGCAACGGAAAGATGCCGAAATAGACAGCGCTCCTCCGTGACGAGAGACAAGCCCTCTCTCGCGCGGCGATGAAGCGGCGTCTTCGTCGATTTGCCGTTGTAGAGCACCTGACCACCCATGCAAGGCAGTACGCCGCTCAGCGTGAGCACAGTCGTCGTTTTGCCCGCTCCATTCAGTCCGAGAAGAGCGACCACCTCCCCGGGCTCCACCCGAAGGTTGATGTTTCGAATGACAACTGTTTCCCCGTAGCCGCCAGTCGTATCTGCTGCTTCAAGCAACGCGGTCACAACGTCAGACACCCCCAAAGACGCGCCACGGAGGCCCGGCGAGCCGCCGCCGCACGATGGCGCTCGCACTCACTGGCCAACGTATTTGCCCGGCCGCTTCTCGACAAAAGACTTGAAGCTCTCGGCACGATCCTCAGGTGCGTTCGACGTAATCTCCCCCGCCCCATTCTCCATGCCGAGCTGGGCTGTCAGATTGTTCACCTCGAGCGACTGATACATGATTTTTCGGGTCACTGCCAGCGCCACAAGTGGCTTGTCGACGGTGAGCTCCCGCATGAAGTCGGTCGCAGCTTCCTGCAGGGATTCGTGCGGAACAACTCGATCAGCCAACCCCAGAGCCAACGCCTCCTCGGAATTCACGGTCCGTCCCGTCATCACGAGTTCTAGAGCTTTTTGAAAGCCAACGATCCGCGGTAGATGGAACGTCGTACCGACCTCGGGCCCAAACCCGCGTTTGATGAAAATGGAAGCAAAGCTTCCTCGATCCGACACGATTCTGAAGTCACACGCGCAGGCGAGACCAAAACCACCGCCGAATGCAGGTCCTCCTACGGCCGCGACGATCGGCTTGCTGTAATTGAATATGGTCTTAACCATTGGCCCCCACCAGCCAATGGGCTCCGTCCGGACGGCCCTTGTCTGGTTTGGGATCGGGTAATGACGGTGCAGCGATTCGTGGTGGGAATAGTTGCCCCCCTCGTGAAGGTTGCCGCCCTTCAGATAGGCACCAGAACAGAATGCCTCACCCGTCCCGGTCAAGACGACGCCGCGCACGTCGTCGTCTTGGTCGAGAGCAACCAGCAATTGTGCGACTTCAAAGGCCAACCGCCTCGTCATGGCGTTCTTGATCTCCGGGCGGTTCATGGCGAGCGTCGCGATCCCCTCCGAAGACACATCGAGAATCGTCTCAGTGAGATCTACCGGCTCATCCGAGAACGGATAGTTGATGCTCGGTGCTCTGAACGACATAACGGACCCCCAGTTTTCTTCGGCTAAACGCTGATTTCAGCTCTCACTCGGATTTTTTAAACGGATCCAAGCCCTTCTTGGGAAACTGTATCCCGTATGCAGTACTTACCATGGTAGTCCCGTCGGCTGGGCATCGCAATAGCCAACATGCGGGTTTGCGGCGCAGTGCACCCGCGCCAGGCCGCTTGCACCCCGCCTCCTCCTTTTACGGCGTTAGGAGCAATTCATGGGAGACTCACCCCGAATTCTCATCCGTGCGACACCATGGGTTCACCCATAAGCGCTGACCGTAATTGATCACTCTCGACGAGGTCTGCCGGCGTTCCCCGCCATATCATCTGTCCGGTATTCAGGATGTCGACCCGGTCACACACTTCCATGATGAAGCCAATATCGTGCTCGATGAGTAGTACGCCGATCTGCCAATCGCGCGCAAGGTCCTTGATCAGCTCGGCCAGTTCGGCCCGCTCGGGCTTCGCCAGCGTGGAAGCGGGCTCGTCGAGGATCAAGAAGGCCGGGTCACAAGCCAGTGCTCGGGCAATGGCGACCACACTTCGTCTTCCGTAAGGCAACTCTTCGGGGCTGCGCTCCAGATATGGCTCCAGTTTGAACTCCCGAACCGCGAGTTCAGCCGTACGGGACAGCTGCTCTTTCGATCGAAACCACAGGTGATTTCGAATCGACCGATGGCGCGACGAGCACTCGACCCCAATCAGCAAGTTCTCGCGAACGGAGATCTCCCCGAACAGGTCGAGGGTCTGGAATGTCCGTGTTATTCCAGCCTTCACTCTTCGATCAACCGCCCACTCTGTTATGCCTCGTTCGTTGAGGCAGACAGTCCCCGAGTTCGGCTTGACGAAACCAGTTATGGCGTCGACAAGTGTTGTCTTTCCGGCACCGTTGGGCCCGATCAGTCCCACGATCTCACCTCGCTTCACGCTGATCGATACGTCTGCTAGCGCGATGATTCCGCCTAACTTGACGGTGAGTCCGGTGGCGCTCAACACATCGAGGTCCGGTCTCGACATCGATCGGTGTTTTCCACTGAGGCCGCCCCCGGAACCGTTGTCCGACTGAACCAAGCCATTCGAGACGGCCTGGAGTGCCGCCGAATCGACGAACACGGAAGGAGCAGCCGTCGCTTCAGGGTCTGGCCTGCGTTTCGCCATGTTCCCAATTCGCGCGTACAGGCGATCCACTCGCGCCTTCAGGCGATTCATGGCCAACATGTTGGCATGGGCAATCCCGTTCGGGTCCTGGATCAACAGCGCTATGACGGATACCCCTCCGATGAGGATGAGATACTCGTTCAGCTGCGGAATCACTTGGTTGAGCAAACTCCCAATTCCTCCTGCTACGAGTTGCGACCCAAACAATGGGCCCAGCAGGTAGCCGACACCGCCAATAACCGAGTATCCGACCAGTCCGATCGACGACAGCGGGTCAAACCCGTTCGCCACCGTGACCGAGTACGAACTGAATCCCAGCAAGATACCGCCAACGCCGGCCAGGGCAGCCGAGACCGCAAATGCTGTCAGCTTGGCCCGATAGACGCTGATGCCCAAGGACGCTGCGGCCCGCTCACTCGACCTCACAGCGACAAATCGTCGACCAGTGGCGCTGCGCCTAAGTCTCGCGATAAAGAGCGCCGCGATAACGAACACGATCAGAGCGACAACGGCGTAACGGCTTGGCGTGAGGACCGGATCCAGAGACATTCCAAACAGCTCCCGAGGGCCAACCTCCAAACCGGCCAGTCCGCCGTTTAAATTGGCATTCTGAAAGATGGTCTCGTTCACCGCAACGCCGAGGCCCAGAGTGATGATGGCAAGATTCACTCCCCGTGTCTTAAGGGCCGGCATGGCGAACGCAACTCCGACAACCATGGTGGCGAGAATCGCCAATGGAATGGCAGCCTCCACGGGAAAACCCTCCACCGCGACCAGCCGAGCGGCAAAGAACGCGCCCAATCCGGCGAACGCCGCAGGCGCCAGGTTGACCTGGCCGGCAAACCCCGTGAGCACCACAATGGAGAGCATTGTCACTGCTGCACCTAGCGACGTGGTGACCGCTGGAGTCCATGTCGATGGCACGATTGAAATCAAGAGCCACCATACGATCGCCACTGATGGGATCACGTAACGCCATGGGATTCGACCGTTACCGATCATGGGCAACCGATCGAGCATGTGATTTCGGAGCGGAAGGCTGCGCCCGCGAACGGTGAGCACCACTATTATGGCGATGAACGGCAGCGTTTCGGATGCCCCTTGAATGTGGACGTATTGCAGGACCTCTGACTGGGTAATCCCAAGGAACAGACCGCTGGCCAGTGTCAGCGGAATTGAGGTGAATCCGGCGAGGAGCGCCGCTGCCAATGCTGGAATGACGAAGAGCGTCATCGCAACCGGGTCAAGTCCAGTCAGCGGCGCGATCAAGATCCCGGCGATTGCTGCGAGGCCACCGCCCAGCGACCAGCTGATCGTCGCGAGGAAGCCCGGGGATGCGCCGACGGCGGCGGCAGCCAGTGGATTCTCAGCTGCACCTGTCGTAATGATACCGAAGCGGGTCCACCGATAGACGACCCACAACACCAGAGTGATGAACACAGCTATCGCAAGGATCAAGACCTGGTCGATGGGGACGAGGACACCGCCGATCGACCATGATGATGTGGGCAAAGAACTCTGTACCGTGCGAACCTCTGGGCCCCATACGATGTTGGTGATCCCCTCGATCGTCAAGAGGACGCCGAGAGTTGCGATCAACCGGCCCAGCGGCGATGCGTGACGCAGCGGTCGCATCGCGCCCCAATATACGGCGGCAGAGAGCAGTGTCCCAAAGATGACAGCGAGCACCATGGCCACCGCGCTCGGCAAGCCGAGGCCATGACGAAAGACGACCACAAACATGTAGGCGCTGATCATCGCCATCGCGCCGTGAGAGAAGTTCAGTATGCCCGATCCCCGGTAGATGACGATGATGCCCTGGGCCAAGAGGGTATAGACAGCGCCGGCGCCGAATCCGAGCACCAGAAACTCGAGAAACGTCACCACGGCGCCGGACCATCTCCGAATGCGAGATTGACCCTGACCATCAATCGCTTACTCACGTTCGGCCGTGGTCGCGATCCGCTCCCTCGCCGCGCTTGATCGCCGTCAGGAGGCAACACGCCAGCAATTACGGCCCGCTGTCTGCCGCCCATGTCATTCATCCCCACGTCCCCCCCTTTGGATTCACCGAATCTCGGATTCAGGCCACTTCATGTAGCGGACTTGGCATTCACGGTTGCCTTGCCTCGCACTGCTCGGACGTGTCGCCATGGTCGCCGACGGTCGACTTTCGCTAATTCGGCCCATACATTCCCCCTATCGAGCTACCACGGGTGCGTCGGTGACATCTTGGAGATCACTCATCGAAAGACCGTCGGTGCGATCGACTACGACGAAGGCGCCCGATTCTTGATCGACGTCGAATACTGCCAAGTCGGTGTAGACCCGAGTCACTACTCCGGTCGCGGTGATAGGATAGCTGCAACTTTGTACAAGTTTCGGATCCCCGTTCTCCGTCACATGCCTCATCGCGACCCACACCGTCCGCGCTCCTGCGGCGAGGTCCATCGCACCGCCAACTCCTGGCACTGCGTCGCTATTCGTCACCCAGTTGGCAAGATCTCCGCGGGCTGACACCTGATAGGCGCCCAAGATCGCGAGCGAGAGATGACGCCCCCTGATAAGTGCGAAAGAGTCAGCATGGCTCATGAAACAACTTCCCGGTATAGTTGCCACCGGGTCCTTGCTGGCGTTGATCACATCTGGATTGGCATCGCCGCCTTCAGTCTGCGCACCGAAACCCAACATGCCGTTTTCACTATGGAAGACGACTTCCTTATCGGCGGAGAGGTAGTTGGCAACCAATGTCGGGATCCCGATCCCAAGGTTGACATAACTGCCGTCCTCAATGTCATCGGCGATCCGAGCGGCGATCTGCTGCCGGCTGTATCGCATCACTGTCGAGCTCAAGACTGCACCGTCACTTCCCGGCCGCCGGTGACGACCACACGATCTACGAATATTCCGGGTGTGACCACCGTCTCGGGATCTAGATCACCTAGTGGTGCTTCTCGTCTCACTTCGACGACCGTCAAGGTCGCCGCAGCCGCCATGGTGGGGCCGTAGTTTCGAGCGGTGGCGGAGTACGTCAGGTTGCCCCAGCGATCGCCTTGGTCAGCTGCAATCAGTGCAGCATCGGCGCGCAGGGCCTCTTCGAGGAGATGCACCCGTCCTTCGAACACTCGCGTCTCCTTGCCGTGCGCCAACTCGGTACCAACCGCGGTCGTCGTGTAAAACCCGCCTATGCCCGCTCCCCCAGCGCGAATGCGCTCCGTCAATGTTCCTTGGGGAACCACTTCCAGCTCTACTTCTCCTGCTTCGAACCGACGCTCGAACCAGACTGATCCGGTTGAACGCGGATAGGAACACACGATTCTTCGTATACGCCCTTCTTTGAACATCGCCCCAAGGCCCGTCTCACCGACCCCGGCATTGTTCGCCACAACGGTCAAGTCGGTCGCTCCGCTCTCGATCAAGGCATCTATGAGGCAATAGGGCACGCCCACATGCCCGAAGCCGCCCACGAACAGGGTGGATCCGTCAGCGATACCGGATATCGCCTCCTGGGGAGAAGCCACGAACTTGTTGATCATTGCCAGCCCTTAGCTCCTTCTGAAGCCGACACGAAGACTTCTTCTCCGGCCCGAGTACGCGGTCTCGTCGTTTGGTTCCATCACCGTCCGTCGTTCATGTCTCGCACGCGTGTTCAGGGAAAACCATTAGATGGCTCCTCCGGTTGCTACTGATCACCGAGCCATTCCTTCAGAATCTCGTCTCCGTGCTCCCCGAGACGTGGGGCCCCACACTTGATCTTGTACACGGAGCCATCGATCGTCCAAGGGAGGCCAGCCATTCGCTGCATACCCAACGTGGTGTCCACTTCTTGCCAGGTACCGCGAGCAGTAAGACGAGGCTCTTGCGTCGCAGCAATGAGCGAAAGACTTCGAGTTGCCGACACGCCCCTACTGATGAGCCTGCCTTCAAGGCGCGATACGTCGACCTTTTCGGTCCGCGAGGCAATCAGGTCGTACGCCGCCCGTACATCTGACAAGACCAGCGAGGCGGTCAACTCGCGTATCTTCAACTCATCAGCCACAGCCTCAACATCGGCTTCGTCGTGTAGGCTCAACGCGATCCATTGGTCGAAACCCGCACACGGAAAGACGTCGGTGAGCACGTTGCCCGGCCAGGCGTTCCCCACCCGTTCGGGATGCTGCCCAAGTTGGGCAAGAAACAACTGGTCCGCGAGGGTGCATACCACGGTCTCGATAGCCGAGCAATCGATGTAGCCGCCTTTGCCGGTGCGCTCTCGCGTGTGGAGCAAACCGAGGACTCCGAGGAGTGCGAAACACGCAGCATGTTTGTCGACTGGACCGCGCACAACACCGGGACGCTGATCGGGCCATCCGGTGAGATTCGCGGCCCCGGACTCCGCCCAGAAGATAGGGGCATATCCTGGTGGACTCAACCGAGGGGTACGGCCGGTTGCGGACTGCGAGCACATGACCACCTGTGGGTTGACCCGTGCGAGCTCCTCGTAGGAGAGACCGAGCGCCTCGATTTTCCCGGGACGCATGTTCTCGATGACCACGTCGGCCTGGGCGGCAAGTTGCAAGGCCGTTTCGCGGTCCTTCGGATTGCGAAGATCGAGCTCTATCGAACGCTTTGCGGCTGCGATTTCGTTGAAGCCCGGTGATGCATCGATGTTCATATCGCCACCAAAGCCATATTGCTTCGACGCGACGCGCAGCAGGTCCGGCCGAGAGCGGAGTTCAACCTTTGCAACATCGGCTCCGAGGATGGCCATTATGGAGGTCACGGCCGGGCCAGCAGCGGCCCACGTGAAATCGAGAACTCGGATGCCCGCCAGTGGACTGGTTGCGGTGACGTCATCGATTGGCGACGTCCTCCGTGTGAGCTTCCTCGCCTTCTGCGGCACAGCCCCACCAGCAGGGACAGCGGCATCAGAACCTAGCTTTGGAGCGGGTCCCAGCGGTCGGCTCCTCAACCCGGCGCCGAAAGGCAACTGCGGTACGAAAAGAGGTCCGAAGTTCGTCACTTCGGACTGAAAAAAGGCTCTATCGCCGAAGATGTCCCATCCCAGGACATCGGTCATCTCCCGCACACGAGCGACCGGCACATCAGCGGCTCGGGCCTGGTCGATGACTTCGTCCACCAGGCGTTCGGCACACCAATCCAAGAGAACCGGATCTACCAAGTCTTGGTGCTGTCGCCGCGCAACTCCGTCCGCCAAGCGCGGATCGTCCAACCACTCTGGATGATCCGTCAGCCGACACAAACTCCGCCATTGATGCTCCTCGATGACGAAGATGCAGACGTAGCCGTCCCGACAACGCATATTGCCACCGAACGGATAAGAATGCGTCGTCCGGTGCAATTCCTGGCCGGCGACGGACACTTGATGAATGTTCATCTTGTCGAGCCACAGGCCGTATGCCTGGAACGAGTAGTCGATCTCCCCGCCGACCCCCCTCAGCAATTCAACCGCCACGGCAACGGCGATGCAGGTACCGTGTATCGCTTCAAAAACAAGTGGCGGCGGCGAAGCGGGCCGAAATGACGGGTCCTTGTCGGCAGGAATCAGATAGCCGGAGGTGCTCGCATGAAATCGCGCGAAGGATGACTCCACGAACGGCTCTGCAACGGTTCCTCCGGTGCCTCCTGCGATAACTCGAACCTGGCCGGCCGGGACATCGAGCAACTGATCCAAGACTCTCGCCTGCTCTCGATCGGCAAGGACCACGTGCGCCCCTTGCGCCAACGAGGTGACATGTTTCACGCTAGCGTCGTCCGTTAGATCGAGAACGACGCTCGATTTTCCGGCGTTCACCGCTTCGAAAAAAACGGACGATTGCCGTCCATCGGTGTCCTGCAGGAAGGGGGGCCTCCCCCGCAAAGGATCGCCCTCCGGCGGCTCGACCTTGATGACGTTCGCCCCAAGGGAAGCTAGCAACCGTCCGGCGTACTGAACTCCTTCAAGAGTGCTGCACTCGAGCACGACAACGCCGTCCAGCGGGTATTCGTCCGTTGACACCTGATTCATCCCCCAATCGGCATTACCTAGTGGCGAGCCGGCATCTCTGTGTGGATTGAGCTGACCTTTGTCAGCCTCATCCAGGCCGCTCCTTTGACTGCGGCAGGTAATTGCACCGGCGTTTGTATGCTGTATCCAATGTAAGACCCTACCTCGCGCCAGATCGCAGTGCAATGCCGATCGATAAGCGGCTGATCTCTGTTTACACGGGGTGCTCGCCTTACGATCACACATCCGACGAGGACCCGCCTCGATGCTCCGCGAACGCCGGGACCAGACCTGAGTCAATAGTGTATACTGCATTCAATCTCGGTGGGCTCGCGACGTCGGACTGAAAGATGCACGGGGAAAGCGTTCGGAAGAGACAGCCAAGCTGGGGATCCGACTTCGAAAGAAAATGGGGGTTCAGGGATGAACAACGAAGTCCTCACGTCACCGAACGTCGACGAGCAGTGCGTACGGTCTCTCACCGAAGACCTTCTGAACCGCTTCAGCGATGCCAACGAACAAGAATTCTGGGGCGCCCAATTCGACCTCGGTTTGGCTCGAGTCGAGAGCCCCCGAGGATGTGGTGGCCTGGACGCAGAGCCCGCTCTGCAGCGTGTGATCGACTTGATGTTGGAAGCGGCAGGACGCCTCGGCACCTGGAAACGAAATTCGATGGGTATCGGCATGTGTGGCCCAACCATCGTGACCTGGGGAACCGAGGCGCAGAAGAGCCGCCTCCTTCGCCCGATATTCACTGCGGAGGAGATTTGGTGTCAGCTCTTCAGCGAGCCCGGGGCAGGGTCTGACCTCGCGAGTCTGGCCACACGAGCCGTGCGCGACGGAGACGAATGGACCCTCAACGGCCAGAAGGTCTGGACCTCCCGAGCCCACGAGGCAACGTGGGGATTGCTTCTAGCCCGCACTGATCCCGATGTCCCGTCGCGACAGGGAGTCACTGCATTCATCCTGCAATTGGCTGCACCGGGCGTGGAGATCCGGCCCCTCCGACAGATGACGGGCGACTCGACCTTCAACGAAGTCTGGCTCACAGAGGTCCGGGTTCCCGACGAGATGCGCGTCGGCCCCGTCGGAGAGGGTTGGAAGGTCGGCACGACGACTTTGATGAACGAACGCGTCTCGATCGGGGGAAATTCGCTCGTCCCACAAGGAAGAGGACCTATCGCCGAGCCGCTAGAGCTATGGGCTCGGTCACCACGAAAGGATCCGACGAAACGCACAGAGTTGGCTCAGTTGTGGATTGAGGCTGAGGTTTTGAGGCTGCTCGCCTACCAGGCCCAGGCTCGCCGCCAGCGAGGCGTACCAGGTCCCGAGGGCTCTCTCCTCAAGTTGGGCAATGCTCTGCTGAGGCAACGTATCGGCATCTTCGTAGTCGGGCTCCTGGGTGCTGCCGGAACCCTGTGTGACTACGACCTTCCAAGCGAGGAATTGCAATTGGATCCGGTCATCGGTTTCCTCGGCAGCAGGTCAAGGTCGCTGGGAGGAGGCACTTCCGAGATTATGCGGAACATGCTCGCTGAACGAATATTGGGTCTGCCTCGCGAGCCTCAAATCGATCCTTCTACTCCTTGGAGTCAGATTCCCCGCAGCTAGTCAAGAAGGAGATCTACGTCGCCGATGCCTCACTCCCTTAAACTCTCCGCGGCCGCCGCTCGCGACCTCGGCGTCGACTATGACAGTCTCGAGTATTGGACGGGTTGCTTACAGAAGCAATTACGAATCGCCCGTTGCCGCGACTGCGGGTACTGGATCCATTTCCCTCGACGTATCTGCCCAAAATGTTGGAGCGCCGAAGTGGGAGTCGAGGAGGTCGTGGGGGGAGGTCGGCTCTACACCTTCGCCGTTGACGCCCGTGCCACTCCTCCGGTCATGGGAGTGGTGGAGCTGGACGAGCAGCAAGGCTTGCGGGTACCCGCAGTCATTTTGGCCGGTGACGTCCATCGCCTGACCCTCGATTGTCGTGTCGAATTGACGTGGATCTCCTACAACGACATGCCCGTCCCTGCGTTCACGCCTGTCGACAAGGGCCGCTGATGTCCACGTATCCGCTTCAGGACGCCGTCGCGATCGTCGGATTGGGCACGACTGAGTACGTTCGGGACGGCGGCCACAAGACGAAAGGCCATCTCGCCGTCGAAGCCTGCATTAACGCCATAACCGACGCTGGGCTCACGGCAGCCGACGTCGACGGATTGTGCGGATCGAATTTTCAGGCGTCCCCGCAATATGTCCAGGAGGGTCTTGGTATACCCGCGCTCACCTGGTGGTGTTCGGCGTGGGGTCCGTTTACCCAACTCCTCTCCGAGGCGGTTCATGCTGTTTTCGCCGGCGCTTGCTCTGTTGCCGTTGTCTACCAAGGACAGGTGCGAACAGTCAGAACTTCCTCCTCGGTGGACATGACTGACCCCGTTCGATCCGTTCCGGATCCGGGTCGTTCCTTCGATCACCATTCCGACGCGCAGTATTACCGGCCATACGGCGGCAGGCGAGGGACGTACGCGGGATACATGAATCGGTACATGAACGAGTATCACGTACCACGTGAGAGTTTCGGCCTCGTCGCTGTGAACAACCGGTCACACGCAACGGCCAATCCCCACGCTGTGCTGAAAGATCCGCTCAGCATGAACGATTACCTCAATTCCCGCTTTGTGAGGTTTCCCATGTGCCTGAATGACATCGACTACGCAATCGACGGTGGTGACGCCGTCGTCGTCACTACGCTCGAGCGGGCCCGAGATCTAAAGCGCCCTCCTGTCATCGTTCATGCGATGGCATTTGGGGAACACGAAAACCCGGGGAGGGACGCGTATCGAAGTGTCGCCTCAGTGGGCCAGGTAATCGCGATGAATACCTTGTGGGGCAGAAGCGCCCTAAACCTCAATGACGTCGACCTCGTTTATCCGTACGATGGATTCACGGTCATCACACTTCGCTGGCTCGAGAACTTCGGATTTTGCGATATTGGTGACGCAGGAAATCTGCTTCGAGATGCCTGGAACGACGACAAACAGATCGCCGAGATCGACGGCCGAGTCCTCATGAACACTCATGGTGGGTCTCTGTCTGACGGAGCTACCCAGGGCGCTGGACACATCCGAGAAGCCGTCACGCAGCTGCGCGGCGACGCCGGACCTCGACAAGCAGCCACCGCCACAACTGCGCTGCTCGGAATTGGAGGGTTGTTCTTCAACAGTGTCGCCATGCTCATGAGAGCAGACCGATGAGACCGATGTTCGAGACCTGCGTACCCATAAACTCTACGCGCTCGACTGTTCGAGCCGTCCGAACCCCATCGCTTTTTTGCCCTCGATACAGAAATGAGGTCGTTTCACCTTGCGAGACATTGACGAGAAGCAAAAGGCAGCAGTTCACAAAGACCGGCACCCCACATCATTTCTTCCCGAACCAGCACCCCGAGGCGTCTTTTGTCCGCTGATTTCGGTCGATGACCACGTCCTAGAGCCCCCAGACATCTTTTCCAAGCGTGTTCCCGCGCGTCTGCGGGACGCCGTGCCGTATATCGAGTACATGCCTGATGGGCTGCCAATATGGACAATCGAAGGAACGCGCCTTGGAATAACGACGGGAAATGGATCTTCCGGTCGCCCAATCGCCGAGTGGAACAACGAAGCCCAGAAGTATGAGGACTTTCGGGTCGGAGTCTGGGACCCGAAGGCCCGGCTCGCGGACATGGACTTGAACGGCGTCTGGGCTTCCGTTTTATTTCCATCCACCATATGGGGATTCGCGGGTACACGCTTCGTGAGAATGCAGAACAAAGAAGCCGGGCTTTATTCACTTCGTGCATATAACGACTGGATGATTGACGAGTGGACTGCGGCGGCACCAGACCGGTACATCCCGTCCCAGTGTGCCTGGCTGGGCGACCCAACCGTCGCAGCTGGAGAGGTACGCCGGAACGCTGAGCGAGGATTCAAAGCCATCTCATTCATGGAAAACCCGGAGGGACTGGGTCTTCCGAGCTTGTACACCGAGTACTGGGATCCATTCTTCGAAGCCTGCGCCGACACCGATTCGGTGATCAACCTCCATGTCGGGTCCCGCGGCTCGGTAACGATCCCCTCAGACGCGTCCCCTAAAGAGGTGTCGCTGGCACTCTTTCCAGTCAACTCGATGGCCGCCTTAGTGGACTGGATCTACTCGCGTGTTCCGCTGCGTTTTCCAACCATAAGTATTGCGATGTCGGAGGGAGGCGTGTCGTGGGTTCCAATGATCATTGAAAGGCTCGCTCGCGTGCATCGCCAACTAGACGCATCCCTTACTTGGTATGCGACCGATCCTTCGCCCGTTGACGTTCTTCACAGAAACTTCTGGTTTGCTTCCATTGAGGATCCCTCGGCCTTCCAGCTGCTCGACCTCATCGGAGAGGACAGAGTGATGGTCGAGACTGACTACCCGCATAGCGACAGTTCCTGGCCGGACTCCCAGGCGCTGATCAAGTCATCAATAGAACACCTCCCACCGAGTACGGTCCGCAAGATCTGCTACGGCAATGCGTCGAAGCTGTACCGTCACCCAGTGCCGCCCGCCGGCTTCTTCTCGCTCTCCGAGATCGAAGCGAAGATAGACGCGTGACACAGCTCCGCCAAGTCAGACTCGTACGCGCCGTCTTTCGTGGACGGCTCTCCGTGCTGATCGTCCGACGAGAGGGCACCATTTCGAACATCGTCGGAAACGGATTCCGTGCAGGTCTTTGAAGCGGTCGAACGGGCACTGACCGATTACGGAGTTGATGCGGTATTCGGCGTTGCGGGAGACGGCAATCTCTTCTTCGTGGAGACCTTGATCCGCCACGAGAGTGTGCAGTACGTCAGCTCGAGCCACGAGGCAGGTGCGATTCTGATGGCGGACGGCTATGCGCGTGCTACAGGAAACCTTGGTGTCGCCACCATCACACGGGGCCCCGCCGTGACCAACTCCGTCACGGCGTTGACCGAAGCGACTCGCAACCGAACACCCATGCTGCTCGTTGCCGGAGACACGGTTTTCGCTCGGCGTGGACACATGCAGGATATTGATCAGCGTTCGGTACTGCTGCCGACAGGCGCTGGATTCGAACAACTGCGGTCGGGAGAGACGGCCATTCGCGATCTTGCTGTCGCTATTCAGCGAGCACGGCTCGAGGAGCGACCGATCGTATTGAACGTTCCTGAGGACGTGTTCGACGAGGTAGCAAGCGAGAAACCCCACATACCCCCCCCAAGGGCGCGGCAGGCATTTGGTCCCTCAACCGATGCGATGGACACCTCGCTCGGGATTCTGGTCTCGAGCAAAAGACCGATCATTCTCGCTGGCCGGGGGGCCGTACGGGCCGGATCCCGAAGCGCCCTCATCTCATTGGCAGACAGAATCGGGGCGCCTCTCATGACGACGCTGCTCGCCAAAGACTACTTCGATGGCCATCCGCTCAATCTCGACATCTGCGGCACCCTGTCCTCGCCCCTCACGGCGGAGTTGATCGGGCAGTCGGATTGCATCGTCGCATTTGGCGCCAGCCTCAACGAAATGACGACGGCTCGCGGGAGGTATCTGGACGGGAAGGCCGTGATCCAGTGCGACGCAGATGCTGGGCGGATTGGTACGTGGAGCTCGGTCACCGATGCAGTCGTGGGCGACGCCCGGATGAGCGCTGAAGCGATGCTGTTGTGGCTCGATGAACTCGGTTACGAGGCACCAACAGGCTGGTCGGCCAATGTTGCTGCGCAGCTTCGAGATGCACCCAACCAGATCGGTGTGTGCGATCCGAGCGATGATGACTCGATCGACCCGATATCGTTCACGCGGAGATTGAACTCCGTACTTCCCAGCGACCGAACGCTCGTAGTGGACGGAGGGCGGTGCATGACGGCTCCCTTCAAGTATCTGCGAGTACAGGATCCTGCCGATCTCTTGGTAGCAGTGAACTTCGGCTCCATCGGCTTGGCCATGGGAGAGGCCATTGGCGCCGGAGTCGGACGGCCGGACCGTCCAGTTGTTGCGGCCATGGGCGACGGGGGCTTCATGTTGGGCGGCCTCGCTGAATTCAACACTGCGGTTCGACATGGGGTCGATTTGATCGTCATCGTCTACAACGACAATTGCTATGGGTCAGAACACACCAAGCTCCGCGGCCGGGGTGCCGACGTGAAGATGTCAATGATGGACTGGCCAGACCTTGCTCCCGTCGCGGATGCGCTGGGTGGAACCGGCGTCACGATCCGCGAGCCCGATGACATGGATCAAATGCAAGAAGCCATCGTCAAGAGGGATCGACCGCTCCTGTTCGACGTCAAGCTCTCTCCAGAAGTGACAGCACTATTGCGTTCCTAGCGCGGTTTTCGCGAAAGCCCAATACCTTGGATTCCGGTGCGTCCAGCCACAATGGGCAACATCACACCCTCATAGAGACAGGGACAGGCTCCGCCAAAACGCTCCCCTGTGTCCGAGCAACGACCCTTTGGAAAGCATCCCTGAAGGCAGAAAGGGAGGACATCGGGCTTGTTCGCCCCGTAGCCAACTCGTTCGGTGCCACAGATGCCGACTTCCTGGTCGCTATAACGCGGAGGGGGGCATCTCCCGGACCTCGGGGTTCACTAAACGAGTCGGCTCTTCTCCCCGCAGAACTCCCAGGACACTCTCCACTGCCGCCTTGCTCACTGCCTCATGGGCCAGATCGGTGCTGCCGGCGCAATGGGGAGTGATCAGCACATTGGACAGTGCAGCAAACTCGGCGAGTCGATCCCGCTGGGGCGGTTCCGGGTCGAACACGTCTACAACTGCCCCCTTGATGCCTCCGGAGCGGAGGCTCTCGAGGAGGGCAGACTCATCCACGACGCCTCCACGAGCAACGTTGATCAGCACTCCCTCGGGCCCGATGAGGTCCAATTCGCGAGCGCCGATCAGTCCTCGGGTTTCGGAATTCAGGGGAGCATGCACGGAAACAGTCAGGCTTTCCGCAAGCACGGTGTAGAGATCCACCATAGAGGCTGGACCTGATTTGGCATCCGGGCTGATGTACGGATCGAAAGCGAGCACGCGTACATCGAATGCTGCTGATGCAAGTTGCGCCAGAAGCCTACCGACAAAGCCGAAACCGATTATCCCGAGAGTCGAGCCGGTGAGCTCCGTGCGCCGTGTGAGCTCGAGGCGCTCTGGCCATCGGAGTTCTCCGGTAAGCGTAAGGTCTTGGAGTTGGAAGAGGCGGCTATGGGCTACCACCATCGCGCCCAGACAGTATTCAGCAATCGCTCGAGGAGCCACACCCCGACCGCTGATTACCGGGATGCCCAGTCGGCTTGCGGCTTCGATATCGACACAGTCGGTCCCCGACCCCACGACGACGATGACTCGAAGCTTATTCGCCGCTTCAAGACGTTGAGCCGAAAGCCTGCCCGACCCTCCGGTTATAACTCCATCGGCTTCACGAAGCACGTCGGAGATGTCTTCGTCGGTAAGTTTGCCGCCGCGAACCACCTTCGCGTGCTCCTCGAGTTCTGCCTCAAAGGATCGTTGTGGCAATTGCGTGAGCAATCCGACTGTGGGCTTTTCCATAAGGCGAATCTCTCTCCTGAGTCAACCGAACCTTGGCGCGACAAACAGGCCATCGTCCAAAGCGCTATCGGACTGGCGCTACTGAGCGGCCGTCCAGGCTTTCTTGGTATTTCGTACGTGTGCCCGCGCGACGTCTTCCGCCTTGTCAGGGTCGCCACTTCGTATAGCGGCCAGGATGTCGCCATGTTCGTCAGCTGACACTTTGATTCTGTCGGGCTTGCTGAGCAGTTTCGCGTAGAGCATCTGGGCGCTTATTTGCACCAGTCCAACGTGTTCGGACAGCCAGGCATTGCCGGAGGCCACATACAAGTTCGAATGAAAAGCCACATGTGCCGTGAGGAAATTCGAGGGGTTGAGGGGCCTGGAACTTCGCACGAGTCGCTCGACCAGGTCGCTCTGTTCGTTGGTAATTTCCGCCGACGATACGGCCCGCGTCGCCAACAGCCGAGCCGCCAGCCCGTCCAGCATCTCACGCACGTCCAGCAGCTGTCGGATTTCCGAGTCGCCCAACGTGCTCACGACTGCTCGGTTGTTGCTCTGTATCTCGACCAACCGGTCCCGTTCGAGTATCTGCAGGGCCTCACGCAGCGGCGTGCGGCTGACGCCGAGCGCCGCTGCAATGTCGTTCTGGAGGAGTCGGGACCCTGGCGCGATATCGCCACTCAGGATTCGCGCCCGAAGTTCCTCCGCCACTCTGGCAACCAGACGGTCCTGCCGATCAATTCGCGATAGACCAGCGCTCTCCACTGTCATTTCCACTTAGCATACAGCACACAGAGTGCACTGTTCAACAATGCGGGACCCCAACACCATCGGAGTCGCGCTGACGGGGGAGACCCGGCGGGGAGGATCGATTCCGATTCCGGCAACCCATCCGAACCGCCATTCCGGCGATTTATGGCTTGCCGTGCACGGCCGAACTCGTCCGGGCAACGACCAGCGGGCGCAAGAACAGCCTTGACACGGTCGCGATCGAGACCCGAAGCGGGACGACCATCGAAGCCGGCGTTGGAACCCGTCGCCCAACAGCGCATTCTTCGCTCGCAAGCAGCAGTCATGCGCTTCGAATGGCTTGCTGCGCATGATCGATATGTGACCGAATCTCGACCTTTCCGTTCGCGCCTCGGCCTACGGATTCCACGCGTATAAGGTGGCGAGGGACCTTGTACGCTGCCAAGCCCCGACGGACATGGTCTCGGATCTGGGACTCATCGAACTCCTGGTCGGAATTCATCTGTACGAGTCCCACGAGCACCTGACCGAAGCGATCATCGGGAAGGCCCACTACCACAGCGTCGCTCACCGAGGGATGGGTCCGCAGTGCTATTTCGACTTCCTCCGGGTGGATTTTCTCGCCACCGCTGTTAATCACCAGAGTTTCGCGACCCATGAGTCGGATGATCCCATCTGCCTCAACGGTGGCGAGGTCGCCGCTCGCCGACCATCGGCGCCCATCGAGTTCGAGAAACGTCGCCGCAGACTTCGCGTCGTCCTTGAAGTAGCCAACCGAGAGCCGACCTCCCGTGACGAGGCGACCGACCAGACCAGATCCCGGTGCAACAAACTCACCTCCCTCGGTAACTACTTTCGTGAACGGACCGGGCGTGAAGCGGGCGCTGCCAGCGACCAAGTCAGCCGACGAACGGGCTGAGCCGGTTCCGATTGCCTCTGAGGATGCAAGGAGATCTAGTAGTCGAGCCTTACCGAAATAGGCGAGGAGGCGAGACTTCACCTCGGCGGACCAAAACACTCCTGCTGAGATGATCAATCGAACGCTCGATAGCTCTCGGCGTTCGGTGCTGCGATCCAGGACATCCAGTAACGGAAGACTCATTGCGTCTCCCACCAGACAGAGCGAGCTGACCCTGTGACGCTCAATGAGGTCGATTGCGCAGTCACCGTCAAAAGATCCCCTGTCGTTCAAAACGATCGTGCCTCCGAACGACAAGGTCGTTATAGAGTTGTTCAAGCCAAACCCGTGCATGAGTGGAGCCGCCACTAACGTGACGAGGTCGTTGCGCAGACCGCTGCGTACAAAGTCAGCATCGAAGTCCTCAGGGACAACTCGACCCGAGGTGCTCGACAACGCATGAAATAGATCGTCTTGGCGCCACATCGCCGCCTTGGGGTTGCCTGTCGTGCCACCGGTATAGGTAAAAACGAGGTCGTCTCCACCACGACGTCCTACTGGACATGGGACTGGACTTTCCGCGTCAGTAACAGATTCCGCCCAGGAAGGACAGGGTCCACTTCCGTCGTCCACCCAGAGCCAGGAGACAATCCAGGGAAGCCGCCCGCGCACATTCTCGATCAACGTGGCACAATGTCCTTGGAAGATGACTGCACGTGCGTCAGCATTGTCCCAGAGGTAGACGATCTCTTCTTCGGCATACCGGTAGTTCGTGTTGACTGGCAGTAGCCGGCCTTGAAGCACGCGAACACAGCCTGTAGATATTCGGGACAGTTCTGCAGGTACTGAGCAACCTTGTCGCCGGGGCGTATGCCGTTTTTCTCAAGAAGCGCCGCTAACGAACTCGAATTCTCGTCGAACTGACGCCAACTGATCCGTTGCGCGTTCTGGATAATCGCCGACGAGTTAGGAATGGCCTTTGCAATGAACTCCCAGACGTCCGCGTAGTTCCAACCTCGGGCCGTCTCTCGCATCTGATTCTCTCTTGCAGGACTTGTCGACGATTTTGATACGAAATGCAGTATACAATACCGAGTAGTAATCGGCCTTGATCTCAAGGGGTGACCGCGATCCTCTCCGTCCAAAGGTTGGTTTGCTGCGGTTCAAAGAGCCGACGGCTCTGTGCCCCGTTCTGGCGGAGTGCGAGAGAGCGTCTGCCACACCGGACGCTCACCTTGGAACGCGAACATGACCATCAGTGCCGGCAGCTAGAGCAGAAGACATCGTCTATGACGTCTTCGCCCGATTTGCCGCTCGGCCACAACCTCAAGATCCTCCTTCGTACCTACGACTGATGGTCGTGAATGCCACACGGGACCACCATCGTCGGGCCCGGATCGAGCGCCACATCGTCCACTTGGTGCCTCCACCCGATGTGATCCCCGAAGTCGACGAGATGATCCTCTACCTCAGAGAATTCCTGATCGCCAGCGTCACGCACTGGCACTCAGCCGTGCCGCCGATTACCTTGGGCCGTCGGCGCCTGCCGCAGCGTCGTGAAGAATGGCTCGCGAGGGCGGGCTGTCATCGGTGGCTGCGAGACCAGAATCGATGATGTAGTCATCTATGTCAGCGGCTCTGGTCATATGCCAATAGTCAACCAGTCGCCACGGTGAGTTTGAAACGACTCGACCAGCGCTGTTGCGATACCACGGTGCCACACCCTCGTGCGTCCAAACCATGGCCTCGTGTGCTGCACTGACTTCGTCGTTGTATCGATCGTGTACATCCTCGCGGACCTCCACCGAAAGCACTCCAGTTGACAACATCTGCTCGAACAGGTCTATTAGGTAACGTACCTGACACTCGGCGTGGAAGATGATGCTTCCTCCGTGGGCCAGGTTCGTGTTTGGTCCATAGAGGACGAAGAAGTTGGGAAACCCCGGCACGGCCATTCCCAAGTAAGCCCGGGCATCATCTGCCCCCCACCGCTCGGCTAACACGGCACCCCCACGACCGAGCACTTCTATGTGTCCCAGTAGATTGGTGGCCTGAAAGCCAGTGGCTAAAATAAGTACGTCAAGATCGTGATGATGACGGTCTGCGGTCACCAATCCCGTTTTGTCTATCGAGGAGACGGGTTCGGTTACCAGCTCTACGTTTGGTCGGAGCAGGGTTCGGTACCACCCGTTGTCGATTAACATTCGCTTGGCGTAAGGCGGATATTTAGGAAGCGACTTGTCGATGAGTTCCCTATCGCCCCCCAACTGTTGCGTCATGTACTCGGTCAATTCAACGCGGTGCCGTTCGTTTGCCCGATTCAACGAACGCTCCGGGTAGGGCCAGGTTGGATCTTTGAAGAGATGACGATGGAGGCCGTCGCCGTAGCGCCACTCCAAGGTGAACCGGAGCCACGCCCCGTAGAACGGAACGTTCTTAAGGAGCCACTTGACTCCGTCAGAGATGGCGTCCCGGTATTCTCCGATCGGTCTGGCCCACTGGGTCGACCGCTGGAAGATGGTGAGGGTTTCTGCCTCGAGGGCGATATTCGGAACGAACTGCATTGCACTGGCACCAGCCCCTACTACGCCCACAGACTTACCGCGCAGATCAACGTCGTGCCGCCAGCAGGCGGAGTGAAAGACCGGCCCTTCGAACTCGTCACCCCCCTTAATGAGCGGAACGTTTGGTCGATTTAGCTGCCCTACTGCCGCTAAAATCGCTTTGGACCTATACGTAGAGCGTGCACCATCAACGGCATCACAGTGAAGAGTCCATTCATTTGTCTGGTCTGACCAGTGCGTGGCAGTGACGACCGTGTTGAACTGGATCGAGTCGCGGATTCCGAAGCGGTCAACGCACGCCGACAGGTACTGATGGATCTCCTCCCTGAGAGAGAAGTAATGATTCCATTCGGTGTTAGGGGCGAACGAGTAGGAGTAGAAATGGTTGGGTGTATCCACACCGCAATCTGGGTAGGTATTTTCATGCCAAGTGCCACCGATGTCGTCATTCTTCTCAAAGACCTGGAAGGGGATTCCCGCCTGCTTGAGCCGAATGGCGGCCACTATTCCGGAGATCCCGCTACCGATAATTGCCACGGTAAATGGTGCCGTCGGGTCTCCTAGCGAGCCGAGGTCGGGAACAATATCCGGTGCGAACCCCATCTCGTTAAGCATCATCGGCGCGTACTCCGGTGCCACTTGCTCGCCGAGGCAGACGCTCATCATCACGAGGAGAAGTTGCTCCGACGGACGGGCCACCAGGGGAACGGCGGATTCGGCACTGAGAATGTCGAAGGCCGACTGTCTGATCATCTCGCGGGTTCGCTCGTCCAGCCCGGCATCGGGATCAGCGATCAACCTGACGTCGCGCACCGGCAAGTAGGGGGCCTCTAACCAAGAGTGGTCGCCCGTGAAATGAAAGAGGACCATCAGAAGTATACGTATATCGGCGTCTCGAAGGGCGTCTCTCAATAGTTCCTCACGTGACGTCACCACGGGGCCCCTCTCCAGTCCAAACCTGTCCTGCTGCGCGTATCGTGATGAGCGTGAGACACCTCCGTGAAATCTCCACATCGAAGCTGATTCGGTGAGGTTGCCCAGAAATTGTGGACACGGTTCTAAGCGGCTTGTTGCTTGAGGGCCAATGTTAACTCGTAGCGGATGGGGCTGAGGTTGTCGGCCTTCGCGCAGCGACGCTGGTGGTTGTAGAAGTTGATGTAGCGGGCGATCCCGCTCGGAGTTCGTCGAGGGTGGCGAACGTGTGCCGGTAGAAGTACTCGTGTTTGAAAATCGACCAGAAGCTCTCAGCACTGGCGTGGTCGAAACAACTCCCGGTGGCTCCCATGGATCGGACCAGGCCGACGCTCTCGCAGAAGTCCACGACTTTTCGATCTGAGAATTGGCTGCCCCGATCTGTGTGCAACACCGTGCCCGTCACCTGGCCGAAACGAGTTGCCACCGATTGCTCCAACGCCTCGAGGACGATCTCGGTCCGCATGTGGTCAGCCACCGAGAACCCGAGGACCCGAGGACCCGAGACGATCCCTCGTCGCGAATGGCGCACAGGTAGGCCTCGCCCTCGCCGACGGTGAGGTAGGTGATATCCGAGGTGAACAGCTCGTCGATGCCGTCTGGATGGAACTGGCGGTTCACCAGGTCCGCCGGGTAGGTGGCGCTCGGATCGGGGGTGGTGGTGACCTTGAACAGCCGGGGGCTGACGCCCACGATGCCCAGGCTGGACATGCGGGCCGCCACGGTGTTATGGCTTACCTGCTCCCCGGCCTCGTGCAGGTCGAGGGTGATCCGAGGGGCCCCGTAGGTGCCGTCCGAGCTCTTGTGGAAACTGATGATCTTGGCGTCGAGATCGGCCCGGCGGATATCGCTCGGGAGCGGTGGGCGGTCCTGGGCCGCTCTCCAGCGGTAGTAGCCGGCCGAAGAGACCTCCAAGAGGCGGGCCATGCGGGTGATCTCGAAGTTCGCGCNNCGAAGTACGCGGCAGCTTTTCCCAGGAACGCCAGGTCTTTGTCCTGTTCGGCCACCTGACGGCGCAGCCGCAGCAGTTCGCCCCGCTCCGCCGCGCTCAACGGTTCCTCCGAGCCACCGGCCACCGCCTCCATCCGGCGACGCTCATCGCGCACCCATCGGGCCAAAGAACTGTCCACCACCGACAGCTCGGCGGACACCTCGGCAATCGTTCTCCCCGTATCGATCACGCGGTGAGCAGCCTCGGTCTTGAACTCCAGCGTGAACTTACGCCTCGTAATTCCCATAATCG
>PMLV01000028.1 GCA_003160635.1 Acidimicrobiaceae bacterium
AAGCTGGGGGACCAAGAAGATCTAGTTAACCGCTACTACGACCCGACATCATCTGGCCATAACCGGGGACTTGTCCGTGGCCAAGGCACTCTGTCCCGTCGACTGAGTCAATTCCAGGGTTTTTGGTGGTGCCCAAAAAAAAGGCATCCCGGCGTCGAACACTGTTTCGTGTCACGCTTGGAGATGGACTCACTTCGGTCTAAGGCAGACGGCACGCTGGTGTCCAGTGCCATCCGCGACATCTCCGACCGTAAGCGCTCCGAGGAACTGTTCCGGGGTCTTCTCGAGTCCGCGCCCGACGCCATGGTGATCGTCGATTCCAAAGGCGAGATCGTGCTGGTCAATGCGCAGACCGTGAAGCTCTTCGACTACGGCCGCGACGAACTCTTGGGTCAACGAGTCGAGCTGCTCATGCCAGACCGTTTCCGTGACCTGCACCCCGACCTCCGCTCGGGTTACTTCGCCGACCCGTACGCTCGTCCGATGGGAGTAGGTCTCGAGCTCTATGGCCGACGCAAGGACGGCACTGAATTTCCAACCGAGATCTCCCTCAGCCTCCTCGAGACAGAAGACGGCACGCTGGTGTCCAGTGCCATCCGCGACATCTCCGACCGTAAGCGCTCCGAGGAAGAGGCCTCACATTTCAGGGCGGTCATTGAGTCATCCCAGGACGCGATCATCGGCAAGGACCTCGACGGCATAATCACGAGCTGGAACTCCGGCGCTGAGCGCCTCTACGGCTACAGCGCCGCTGAGGCGATAGGCAAGTCAATCTCGGTGCTCGTGCCCCCGGGCCAAGACGACGAGATGCCAGAATTCATTCGACGCGTAAGGTCGGGTGAGAAACTCGACAACTACGAGACGGTCAGGCAACGCAAGGATGGCACCCAAGTTGACGTGTCCCTGGCGGTTTCAGCGATCCAAGATCGGAAGGGCAGTGTGATCGGCATCTCGTCGATTGCCCGCGACATCGGCCTTCGCCTGCGCTATCAGGAGCAGCTCCGGCTACTCGCAGAACAAGATGAGCTCACGGGCCTGTGCAACCGTCGGCGGTTCCAGCGTGGCGTGAGCGACCAGGTCGGAAGGGCTCGTCGCTACGAAGAGCAAGCCACCCTGATGATGATCGACCTCAACGGGTTCAAACAGATCAATGACACCTATGGGCACCGAGTCGGCGACCGGGCCCTGAGGACCATCGCCGCCGCCCTGAAGCGGCGCCTCCGTGACAACGACATCGTGGCCCGTGTAGGAGGCGACGAGTTTGCCGTCCTCATGCCGTACGCCCGGGCGAAGGATGCAGCCGTCATCGCCGAAGATCTGCGGAAAGTGATCAGCGGGTGCAAGATCGAGGTCGACGATAGTCCGGAGCTCCATCTCTCGGCGAGCATTGGACTCGTTCAGATTGACAAGGACACTCCTAACGACGAGACGGTTCTCGACGAGGTGGACAGGCTGATGTATAGGGACAAGGAACAAAGTCGCACTAAAATCCTTCGGGTTTGATCACGTTTCAAGTTCCGTCTCGGCGTGTGCAGTAGGAGCCAGGTCGTCATCTTCTGATGTGAAATACAATTCCTTGAGCCAAGGCCGAGATGGAACAGCCCGACCTTCATGCCGACCAAAATTCGCCCATAGAGTTCGTCATCTACGCAGTGCTCTCGGTGATGTTGCGAGGTCGTAGTAGCCGCCTACTACGACCTCGGCGCCACACAATGGGCCGTTCACCCTCCCGAAGGACACGTCGGTGGTTGCCTATCCCCAAATGTTCGCCGACCCCCGCACTCAGGGTAGCCCCGACCGCCGATCGGCGGCTATCCGGGGAGTGCGTTGGTGCGGTTCATCAGGTCGCCGAGACTCACCAGAAGCTCACGCGCATCGCCTCTTGAAGTTTCGAGCCTGGTTGCGAACTCGTAATCGTGGCTTACTCTCCGATGCCATTGCAGTTCGTTCAGGTCATAATGGCTTCATGGTTGACCTACTACCTCCCCTCAATCCCACCGAGGTGGTGGAGCCCGAAGCCCTCTTCCCCGAGCCCAAGCAGCGCCCTCGTCGTCGCCACCTTATGATCTCCAGTGGAGCTGTCCTTCTCTCCGCCGCAGTTGCAATCGGAATCATGCTCGGAACGTCGGGCAACGGTGGTTCGGCGACTCCGCCTCCACCGGGATTCGCCTCCGGTCACCTCAGTGACATCGAGAGCTACGCGAGCAACATCGCTAGGGTCTACTCAAGCGCACCGGTGAAGACCGCGCTGATCTACTCGACGACACGTAAGAAGGCATTCGATGCCGGGACGGGGATGGATCCCTCGCCTGCCAACCAGCGCTGTTACGTCCTGGTCTTCAAGGGCCACTTCACGTCGAATCGGTCGCCCTTCGGTACGGTCCCACCGAGCGGGAAGTACCTGATCATCTCAATGAATCCACCTGGCGAGTCGCCTGATGGTGGAGCGCTGGGCATAGTCAACACGCCTCTGCGACCGGGCATGGGTAGGCCGTACACCCTGCTGCTGAAGTGACCTGGCCTCACTGAGGTAGGGCACCACGGGGCGTAGCCCAAACCGTCGGCCTGTGGTCACCCCGATTCGCCTTCAGCGCTTGCTGGCGTTTCCCTGTTGCAAGGCGGCACTTTCGGGATACTGCGAGGACTGACGCTACGTCGTCTTTCCGGCGGCTGGTGACGAGGTCTCTATCGGTGCGAGTTGGCTGCGGCCCTTCGCATGATGGGGCACGGGAAGGTGGGAACTTGCATCGGCATTGGTTGTCACAGCAACGGACACGGCTGAGGCGTCAGCACCGGGTCTCCTACTCGTGCAGAAGCGCGCGCTCGAGCGCCTTGAGGACAGTGCTCCGGTATCGGGCGACGCTTCGCTTTCGGTCTCTCCGAAGCACCTGGTGCGCCTGTGGGGAGACGAGGAGGAGAAGGATGTCGGTGGCTTCCTCGACGCTGAGATCCGGGTGGAGAGCTCCATGGACCTTGAGCGCCTGAGCGA
>PMLV01000277.1 GCA_003160635.1 Acidimicrobiaceae bacterium
GGGACAAGTGGGGCATCGGCTGGTCAGGTCGCGATAGTGACGGGAGCTGGAATGCCGCGATTCTCGAATAGTCCCGACAGTTCCTGGTGGGTTGCTACCGCCGCATTTGAGGACCAAAGACCGCAGGTCTTGGTTAGAGTCTTGAACTCGTCCTGCATGGAACGCGTCAGCCGCATCGAGTGCCGATTCGGGTGGTGGTCAAGGCTGTCTTCGCCGGCTCGGACTACCGCGACCACGACGAGATCCAGGCGGCGGTGGCTGCGTACCTACGCCGCCGCAACGCCGAGTCACGCCGTGACCGTGGAGAACGCCGAGCCCCGCAGCTGGCCCGCCGGGCCCGCCGCCGGGTTCATCGGCGCCTCGGCGCCGTCGCCTGAACTGTCCCATAGCATCGCTCTTCGTGGCCACCCCCGAGCGAGCACGCCTCGAACTCGAGCGGCGCCTCGAGGCGCATCGCAAGGACCGCTGGCCCACATTGAAAGAGGCCCGGATCCGGTTCCACGCTCCCTACGCCTACGTCGAGGCCACGCTGCCCGACGGCTACGACCAGCCGCTGTTCCGGCTGCGCTGGACTGGTCACCGAGACAACAAGTGGGCCTTCGCCGTGTGGCTGGCCAGCAAGGACGGCTACGAGCAATCAGTCCTGCCCAGTGGCTCGCTGGTCGGCACCGTCGAAGAGGCCATGGACTGCGCGTGCGGTCTTTGCCTCAACGACGCAAATGCGTGGAAATCACCCCGTCAACGTTCCGCGCATCGCCACAAGTAAGGTCCGATCGTCGGCGTTGACCGACCCCGGGCGAGACCGACGGTCAGCGTGAGATACTAGCCAAGGCGAGGTAAGAGACGTTGAGAGGCGAAGGTGAACCGATGCGCATCCGCAGTGACCGCCCATCGTTCATGCAAGCGTTGCACACGGACGAGCACAGTGGGCGCTCCCCCTCAAAGCAAGTCGAGCGGGCAGTCCTCCGGGCGCAAGACCTCGTCGATACGGTTTCGACCAGCCGGCAGGAACGATTCTGGTCTGGAAGGCAAGGGACAGCCGCAGCGCTCATCGGTATCAACAAGGAGCTCGGAGCGCAGTTCTACGCGGTTCCCGACGAGGCTGCTGAGGACATTGAGGCGGCGAACGAGGCGCTCGGGGGCAACCAGGTCGTTATCGACGTGCAAACTCATTACGTCGCCGACAGGGATCAGTCGACTGCCCCCAATCTGATCAACATGTACCGCGCCGCCATGCCCTCATGGTGGAAAGGGCTGGAGGGCTTGTCGGCGTATAATTTCGCAGAGTATTTGCGATGCGTCTTCATCGAAACCGAGACGGCGGTCGCCGTTCTCAGCTCTTCGCCGGGAGTTGAGGAATTCCGTCAGCTCTCCAACGAGGAACTGGCCGCAACGCGCCGCCTGCTGGACGAGCTCGGGGGCCGTGGCCGGCTTCTTAACCACACTGTGGTCGATCCAACCCGTGCGGGCGAGTTGGACCAGATGGGACAATGGGTCGAGGAGCTCGCTCCGGTGGCCTGGAAGGTCTACACCCTCGGCGAGGTGAATACGGATCCCAGCGCCTATAGGTCGGACTCGACCTGGCGAGAGCTGATGCCAGGCAAGTGGACCAAAGGTTGGATGCTGGACGACGACAAGCTCGGCCGGAGCTTCTTGGATCAGGTCAGCGAGCTGGCCCGTGCCGGAGGTCCCCGCATCGTCTGCGCCCACAAGGGAATCAGCGGGCTGATCGACACTGGAAGCCCGCGAGATATCGGGCCCGCGGCCAAGGCGTATCCAGACCTCAACTTCGTCATCTACCACTCCGGCTACGAGATAACCGAGAAGGAAGAAGGCGCGTATTCGGAACAGGACGCGGACATCGGAACGAACCGACTCGTAAAGACGCTGCGCCAGAGTGGGATGGGCCCCGGTGGAAACGTCTTTGCCGAGCTGGGCTCCACGTGGTTCTTGGCGACGACCCGGCCCCGAGAGGCCGCTCATGTGCTCGGCAAGTTGCTCCTTGCCGTAGGGGAGAACAACGTCCTCTGGGGTACCGACAGTGTGTGGTACGGCCCGACCCAGCAGCTCATCGACGCCTTCCGGGCTTTCCAGATCCCAGTCGACATGCAGGAGGAGTTCGGCTACCCAGCCCTGACAGACACGATCAAGCAAAACATTCTCTCGAACAACGCAGCCCGGCTATACGGAATCGACGTAGCCGAGGCCCGCCGGAATGCAGACAACGACGATCTCGCCTCGATCAAGGAGGCGCTCGCCTACTACCGGCAACACGGCAGCCCGAGCTGAGAGCATCAGTCGACCTGCGGCAGGCAATGATCACTCTCAAGGTGAGTCGCGGGGCTTCCTGCGCGTCAAAGGCCGACTTCATCACGATGGCGAGCGCAACTCCCGCTCGCCTTATGGAGTGGTCGTTCGCCTGATGTACCCGTCAAAGATCCGGGAACATGGGCGTGTTTTCATCGACGGGGCCACCGTCGACGTGCATCTCCGTGCCGGTCACCCAGGACGCCGCTGGCGACGCCAGGTAAAGCACCGAATACGCGATGTCTCCGGGCGTACCACTGCGACGCAGACGCGCGCTGTCGATAATTGATTGGCGCATCTCGGGTGGCGCGCCGTCGAGGATCTGGCGCAGTGCGGGGGTTTCGGTAGCGCCGGGGTGCACGATGTTGACCCGGATTCGGGGACCGAGGTCCGCCGCCAACGACTAGGTGAGCTGGACCAACGCCGCCTTGGCCGCCTCATAGACGAGATGCCCCGCAGCGACTTGCCAACGGTGACCGATCCGATGTTAACGATGGAGGCACCGGGATTGGCGAGCAGATGTGGGACCGCAAGGCGCGGGAGCTCGAAGACGGACGGTAAAGTGCAAGGCCTTCTCGAGCTGCTCCACCCGGATGTCCTTAAACGGGTGCCAATGATAACCGCCCCCGGCGCAGTTCACGAGAACGTCCAACCTGCCGAACTCCGCCACCGTTCGATCGACGACCTCTGGGAGCCGCTCAAGGTCGTTGACGTCCGCCACGCACGCCAAGGCCCGCCCGCCGCGCGAATCTGACTGGCGACCGCGTCGACGTAGCCAGGCGTATGGGAGATGACCGACACCGCCGCCCCGGCTTCGGCGAAAACCTAGGCGATACCTTAGCCTGAAGGGTCCATAAACGCGCAGCGGCGCCATATCCGTTGATGTGTGCAGTAGGTATGGCGGGTTCCGGGTTAGGGAGGGTTGCCGGGCGCGTGCGGTAAGACCTGTTTGATGATGCTCGAGGGGCGTAACGCGCGAGGACAGGGTCGTAGCGACCCTGTCGAGCCTCAAGGAGATGAGTGGCATGGCGGGTCGTCCGATGAGCAGTACGCATGTGCGGACCGCCGGCCGACAGAGGACAGGAGTTCAGCTCCGCCACGCAAATCGAGTTGAACTACTCCCGGGTGTCACAGGCGAAACTTGGATCCTCCAACCGAATGGCTCCAAGCTCGTCGCTTG
This sequence comes from Acidimicrobiaceae bacterium, assembly GCA_003160635.1. Classification (GTDB taxonomy): domain Bacteria; phylum Actinomycetota; class Acidimicrobiia; order Acidimicrobiales; family RAAP-2; genus Bog-473. The sequence goes on from PMLV01000277.1 coordinate 3,488, forward strand.
ATCGTGACTACTCTTAGTACGAAGCATCCCGCGGTGTCGTGAGGACGTACTGTCCTCCGTCGACGCGGATCTCTTGACCTTGGAGGAACCGTGCGTCGTCGCTGAACAGGTAAGCGACCAGCGATCCAATGGACTCAGGGGTGCCAAGCCGGGGTGTGGCCACATTGTCCAAGATCAATTGCTTGTACTCATCGGGTAGCAATGCGGTCGCGGGGTGGATGATGAGGCCGGGAAGAATGGTGTTCGCTCGGATCCCCTGTTTGCCGAACTGGGCCGCCACCGTCCGCATCAACTGGGCGATCGCCGCTTTGGTCACCCCGTAAGAAGTCCTCTCCACGTCGGCGTGCGTGGCGGCGATGGATGACGTAGCGACGATCGAGCCGCCTCCTCCGTCGATCATCACCGGAATGACGTGCTTGCAACAGAGCCAGGTACCAAGAACGTTGACCTGGAACGCTTCTTCGAACACGGCGCGTGACACATCGCTGAGCAACCCGTCATTCTGGACCAGGTACGTGGCTGCGGCGTTGGCGTGCAGGCCGTCAATGCGCCCGAATGCATGGACTGCGGCTCGGATCATGGCTTCCACCTGGGCCTCGTCGCTGATATCCACTTCGACGCCGAGGGCCTGATGGCCCGACGCGACCAACTCCTCGGCGAGTTGTGACGGCTTCGTATCCGGTATGTCGGCTACGACCACCGAAGCACCCTGGCCCGCCAATAGCCGGCACGTACCTGAACCGATGCCCCCTGCCCCCCCGGTCACGATTGCAACCTTGCCTTCAAGAGGTCCCATCAGATCACCTCATTTCATAGTTGATTCCTTAGTGCGGTCAGACTGAATGAACTCTTGAGACGGTTCCCATCCGGGACCAGGCTGACCTCACAGTCTGGTGAGGTCGACGCGTGGACCGTGAACCGGGTGACCCTCGCTGCCACGGGGCGGCGACTCGAGCCACCGGCATTGTCACCTGGTGGTGGTGCCGACTCCGACGAGGTCGTCTTCGAGCATCGGAGCGATCTCGGGGATCCGGGCATCGCCTTCGGCCGGCCGGAGGTAGCCACCGCGGGCATCGAACATCGCGACCAGATCCGGATCGACGGTGGCACCACCGGCGATGTCCTGCATCGTCGGGCCGATCTTCTGGGCAATCGCGGCAAGTGCCTTCCGGTCGAGGCCGAGGAATCTGATGCCGTTCTCGCCGAGCATCGCGCGAAGTTCGTTCTCTGCCACCCCGGCGAACGCGTCGCGCAGCCAGTCGGGCGTGTTTGGCCAGGTGCCCTCCGGGTGCGGGTAGTCCCGTCCGAACAGGATCGTGTCGACGCCGATCTCGTGGCGCATCTCCACCTCTGCCTTATGCACGAACGATGCCCCGGCGAGGCAGTTCTCTCGCCAGTACTCACTGGGGCGACGTTCCGCGGGGAGTTCAGACCGGTGTTCGTCGAAGAGCGCGTCCAAGTGTGCAAGGTTCGTGGGGATCCAGTCGAGACGGATCTCGGTCATGACGAGCTTCAAGTTGGGATGCCGGTCGAACACACCGCCGAACATCATCTGCCACATCGGGCGACGCGCCTTGATGTCGGAGAAGAACTCCTGGGTGAAGACGTCCTGCGTGAGCCGCATCACGAGATCCATCGCACTGCCGCCGGCCTCCTTGACCTCCCGGTTCACCCGGTCGAGGCGTTCGTAGAGCAATCCCTGCTCGAAGCCGTAACCGGCGTGCACGACGAGGGCAAGGTCCTGCGCCTCGCATTCCGCCCACAGCGGTTCCCAATAGGGGTCGAAGAGCGGCGGCATCTCCGGATGGGTAAGGAAGCCGGGAGCGAAGGTGCCAGTGAAGCCGTTGTCGGCGATCCATCGCAGCTCGGCGACCGTGGCATCCATGTCGGAACATGAACCGATTGCACCGATGAGCAGCAAGCGATCGGGAGCGGAACCAAAGGCGTCGTGGGCCCAGCGGTTGTAGGCACGCACGCCCCCGTCCCACACGTCGAAGGGCCAGACGCTGTTGGTGACGTTGTGGGCCAGGTCTCCAACGCGCGCGTCGCCGTGGTAGATGAGCTCGGCGGTGATCCCCTCGCGATCCATCTGCTCGAGGCGTACGTCGCGGTCGTAGACACCCCGATACCCACCGGTGGGGGAAAAATGGTCCTCGGTGTTCTCGGGGCGCCCCATGATCATCTTGCTCAGAGGAACGACCGAGCCGGAGTACAGATCGCTCTCGTACTGGATCTGCGGCAGGTGCTCGTGGAAGCGCTTCTCGAAGTACTCAGTCCATAGCTCCGAGGGCATGGCCGCATGCGAATCTGACGAGACGATAATAAGCTTCTCCATCGAAACTCCCTCCCCCTGTGCAACTGCGCATATCGCTGGTACGGCCGATCCTTTTGGGTAGACCAGATTGAGTCCTGCTACTTAGAATGATACGTCGTTTTAGCGAACACGGCAACCGCTCCGAGGAAGGGCTGGACGTCCGGGTCGTGTCCATCTCGGGCAAACTCTGGTTGTGACTGACCTTGGGCTCCCGTATTTCGTCTCGCTCCCGCAGCGTCCGACAGGTCGAGGTGTGGTTCTGGCCCACGAAGGGCTCGGGCTCACCACCCAGATCCTCAGATTCGCCGAACGGCTGGCGGAGGAGGGCTTCACGGTGGTTGCGCCCGACTTCTTCTTCCGCACCGGAGGCCCACGCGATGAGGACTGGTGGACATCGATCAACGAGATGACCAACGACGAAGTGCGTGATGACCTTCGCCACGCGATAGCTGCGCTGCGCGGCCTCGGGGCGACGTCAATCGGTATCACCGGGTTCTGCCTCGGTGGGCGCATCTCGTACTGCGGTGCGAAGTGGGCGGGCGATCTCGGTCTCTCTGCTGCCGTGTCGTTCTACGGGGACTACGCAACTGAGATCGACGAACTCCAATGCCCGGCCGTCCTGTTGTTCGCAGGCAAGGATGAGTACATCTCTAGAGAGTCGGTCGAGGCAGTCAGGGAGTACCACGGCGATATCGTGCATGTGTATCCGGACAATGGGCATGCGTTCATGCGCGATGGTGACCCGAGCTTCGAGCCGGTGGCCGCAGCGGACGCTTGGGCGCGCCTCACCCATTTCTTCGGTGAGCGCCTGGCGCCCGCCTAAGGCTCTTCTCAACCGTGCGACCGAGTGCTCCTGCTCACCGCGAAGACGACGCTTCCGCCAGCGGCTGACCGCCAATGACCATCCATTGGCAGGGATGTCCAGTACTGGCCATCACCCGGTCCGGACTGCGCTGATACGCTCCGAACTGCTCGCATTTGGAACGGATAGGGGCGGAACATGACGTCGGATGGGGATTTGGAGTCGCTGGCAGCCGAACTGAAGCGGCTGCGCGACATCGAGGAGATCAAGCAGATGCGGGGTCGTTACTGCCGGCTCATCGATTCCAAGCAGTTTCAGGCGTGGGGCGAGCTGTTGACCGAGGACTTCCACGCTGTCACCGAGGGCGGCGTGCAGGATGGACGCGACGTGGCGGTGGCGTTCCTTTCGAAGAGCCTGGCCGAGGCCACGACCGTGCACCACTGCCACACGCCCGAGATCACGTTCACAGGTGAGGGCACGGCGACGGGGATCTGGGCCATGCAAGACCACGTGAAGCTCTCGATAGGCGGCTCTCCCGTCGCATTCAGGGGCGCGGGCCACTATTACGATGTCTACGTCCGCACCCCAGACGGCTGGCGGGTCAAGAGCACTGAGCTCAGACGATTGAGCGTCGACATGCTTGAGGGCAAATTCCCATCGCGTCCGGAGTCGTAGCGGGTCCTCGCCGACCCCTTTTCCGCGGGACCCCAATCGAGCTCACGAGCGCTGGTGGGTCCCGATCTGCTCATGATGGACAGGCATCCACTCGGCGCCGCCACCGATAGCCCGGGACCCCAGACAATGGTTTGACGCAGTCGACCGTCGGAGATCGGGATCGAGGATCGCCAAGGCACAGTATTCGAATCAAAGCCTCAAACAATGTACGCTTTCGTCGGATTCGAATTAACTTTGGAGGTTGGAAATGACGATCGCAGAAGCTGCCGTCCGCTGGGACATGTTCGATCGCGACATCTACGCGTCTCCGTACGAGACGTTCCGCCGACTGAGGAACGAGGCCCCGGTCTATTACAACGAGGAGTACAACTTCTACGCCCTGAGTCGGCACGACGATCTGGGGAACGTCCTGACCGACCGCGAGACTTTCATCTCGGGCAAGGGGATGGTCTACAACATCATCTCGAATGACATGGAGATGCCGGCCGGACTGTTCATCAACGAAGACCCGCCGCTGCACACCATGCACAGGAGCATCGTGTCGCGGCTGTTCACCCCACGTGCGGTCGCCAGCCTCGAGTCGAAGATCCGTGCCCTAAGTGAAGAGATCGTCGACGGGCTCGAAGGACGTGACCAATTCGATTTCATGCGCGATTTCGCGTTGCAGCTGCCCGTCCAGGTCATCGGCATGCTGGTCGGGGTGCCGAAGAAGGATCAGGCTGACCTTCTAGCCGTCTTCCAGAAGACTCTGCACGAGGGTTCGGTCGACCCCGACCGGCAACTGATGCAGGGCATCCTCGATTCGGCGGCATGGTTCAATGATTATCTCGACTGGCGTGAGAAGCATCCGACGGATGATGTCATGACCCAACTCATGAAGTTCGAGTTCAAGGACGAGACGGGAGGGACCCGAACCTTGCGGCGTGAGGAGATTGTCACCTACCTCACCCTTATAACCACGGCCGGCAGCGATACGACGGCCACCGGAATCTCGTGGGCAGGCAGCCTCCTGAACGACCATCCCGATCAGCGACAGGAGCTCGCCGAAGATCTGTCGCTTATTCCACGGGCGTTCGAAGAGGTGCTGCGTTGCGAGCCACCTTCGTATCACTACTGCCGCTGGACGACCAAGGATGTGGAGTTGCACGGCCAGAAGATTCCCGCTGAGAGCATCGTCGTTCTGCTCCCAGGCGCTGCGAACCGGGACGAAGACAAGTGGGAGGACTCGGAGCGATTCGACATCCATCGTGATCCGGCCCAGGTATTCACCTTCAGTTTCGGCCCTCACTACTGCCTCGGCGCGAATCTCGCTAAGATCGAGGCACGGATTGCCTTGGAGACGTTCCTGTCGAAGTACCCCGAGTGGAGCGTCGACTACGACAACGCCGTACACACCAAGGGCATCGACACCCGTGGATGGGAATCCCTGCCAGTCATCGTCGGCTGATCACCGGCAGCCCGGCATCAGTCGGCGGCCAGTTCAGGGTGGAGCGTCGGCGAGAGGCTGAACTACGCCGAGCCTTGGACCTCCGGCTGCCCGCTCTCAGGACATCGTCGTGGTGAGGCGGATCGGGATGACTTGACACGCCAGGAGCCGTTGACCTTCTCATAGGTGTCGTGGGTTTCGGCGAACTCGTGTAACTCCCGACCGTCGGGCCACCGGTTGACGCCCTCCATCGACCAGATGCCGGTGGCCGTCGTGGGTGATGTCTGCTCGATGTCCGGCATCAAGGCGTGGTGGACGGTGAAGATGTCGGCCAGGGCGTTCTTGAAGTGGCCGACGAACTCATCCGTTCCCGTCGTGGCCGTTCCGGTCGGGCTCGCCACGGTAGACCGGGATCACAGTGCACGCTCGTGCCTGACCAGACCCATGGCATATAGTCAGTATTAAGTCGGCAGATCGAACTGTCACATCAAAGGGGAGTGGGACCCATGAGCTCATCGAATCCATTCTCGCTGGCCGGCAAGGTGGCGTTGATCACAGGAGGTGGCCGCGGGATCGGCAGAGGCATCGCCTTGGCCTTCGCGGAGGCTGGCGCGACGGTCGCGCTCGTGTCGCGGACGAAAGAACAGGTCGAGGGCGTCGCAGCGGAGATCAACGAGTTGGGGGGCGGTCGAGCGCTCGCCATGACCGCCGACATCACGGATCTCGGTGTGCACGGCGATCTGATCGAACGGACGGTCGGGGAGTTCGGCGGGCTCGATACGGTCGTGAACTGTGCGGGTGGCGGAGACATGTGGCATGCATTTCTCGCCGAGACGACCGACGACCTCGAATCGGCCTTCCATTTCAACGTCGCGGTCCCGTTCGAGCTGGTCCGGCTGGCGACGCCGCATCTGCTTGAGCGGCCAGGAGCATCAGTGGTGAACATCGTCTCGGGCGCCATCAACCTGCAAACGCGCGGACACCTCTCGTATGACGCCTCCAAGGGGGCCCTGTTCTACGCCACTCGATCGATGGCTGCGTCACTCAGCCCGCGCATCAGGGTCAATGGGATCATGCCCGGTATCATCGAGACGGAGGCGATGAAGGCCGTCGTCGCCGAGCACGAAGGCGTCCTCGAACAGTTGATCGGACATACGCGGATGCGACGCCTCGGGACTCCCAGTGACATCGGGTTGGCGGCGACATACTTGGCCTCGCCAGCCGCGTCCTTCATCACCGGCGTTCTCCTCGACGTCGACGGAGGGACCGTCGGCGAGCTGAACCCAATGTTCCCCGATCTCTGATCCGACGAGCTCGTGCCGCCGGTTGACACCAGGAATCGGCATGATTAAGTTCCGGTACTGAAGTTAGTTCTGTTACTGAAATAGTGCTCGACGCCGTAGGGGGAACCATGGAGCGAGCGATCGTTGCCGCCGAGGGTTGGCGGCTCAAGCGGACGTAGTTGGCCGACTGCGCATTGATCCAATTGTTGATCCCAAAGAATAGGTGGCTATCTCATGCGAATCTTGACACTTGGTTTGAACTCGGAGGGCCGTTCGTGCCTCGTGGACGAGAAGGAGGTGACCACCGATCCAATCATTCCGGGCGTGGCCTACACCAAACTCTTCACGACAACCGAGTGCCCGCCGTCTGCCCCGACTCCGGGTCTGGGAAAGTTCGACGACATGCCCTTGGTACCCGGCCTCATGGAATGGCAGGTGGTCGACCTGGACCCGTACTCGGAGGGGGACGAGCCGACCTTGGCCACAGAGATGCACTACAACAACACGATCGAGCTGTTTTGCGTCCTGGAAGGCAGCGTGCACACGATCCTCGACGAGGGTGCACTCGACCTCAAACCGGGCGACTGCGTTGCCATGCCCGGCGTCGATCACGCCACGAGGGCGGGGCCCGCGGGTGCACGCGTGTTGTCCATCAGCATCGGTTTGAAGGGCGCGGGCTGATCGCTCGGATTCACCACTGGCAGCAGCGGTGGTCAAACGACAATCGGCGGCCTTTGAGATCCAGAGCGAGGGCCGGCACACCGGCTGACTGCTCGAGTGCTCAATCGGGACTGTTCAATTCATGGCGTGAGCCTCTGGGAGGCCGTATCCTTGGCAGGTCCTACAAGTTGTTGCTTCGTCACGCCGGGTGCCCAATTGCTCGTAACCTCTCCTGGCGACCGGACATAGCCCCGGTCAGCGGCGCCACCTTCTGCAGACGGTCGCTGCCAATATTCCAACTCCCAGGGCCGTGCCGTGAGCGCAATCTGGCCAACCGGCATACAGCCAGATGTTTTAAGGAATTGTCCTTGACATGTCATGAGGTCGGTCGTATCTTCCCCTGAGGAAGGCAAATGTGCCCAGGGGCTCGCTGTCGTGGTGTCATAAAGGCGCAGCAGGCAGCGGCAAGGAGGGCCGAGAAGAAGGGGGAACCATGCCGCAACCACTGTTGGTCGCCACCCTCGACGGATACATCGTTCCGTCGATCGAGCGCTACCGGAACTCCACGGTCTCGAAGTACCCGAGCGTGATCGAAGCGCAGGCGGTCTCCATGTCCGAGCACTCCTTCCACCGCTCGAGCTTCGACCCGACGTACGTTGCTGCGACGGCCGAGTGCATCGGATGAGCACGAGTTCGGAGGATCGCGAAGAGATCAGGGACCTGGTCGCTCGGTACTGCCTGTACATCGACACGGGCCAGGCCGACCGGTGGGCGGCACTGTGGACCGAGGACGGCGAATTCGACCTCGGCGACGGCCACGTGGTTTCCGGGCGGGCCGCCTTGCGCGAGCACGCCGCGCAGATGCCAGCGGGCCAGACGCACCACCTGGCCATCAATCTGGTGATCGATGTCGACAAGGACCAGGCCACCTGCGAGGAGTCGACGATACTGACGTCGAAAGGCACCATCATCATGGTCGCCCGCGTGCACGACGAATGTCGTCGGGTCGACGGCGCTTGGCGCCTGGCTAAGAAGTCCTTCACCGTCGACCCGATGTAGCTGTGGACGAATACTCGCGTTCGATCACCGCGGGCCGAGTCAGCGACGGGAGCATCAAAGCGGCGAGGCAAGCGCACTTTAACGTCGAAACAGTGTTCCGCCCGGGTCTATTCACGGCGTCGGCGTTCGCACGAGCCAGATCAATAAGAAGGTACCAACGGATCGTTTGACAATCGTCTCGGTGGACGGCCACGTCACCGTGCCTCCGGAAATGTAGTTTCAGTACATCGAGAAGTGTTACAACAAGTATCTGCCCAGACTGCGGGAGGAACACGACTTCTTCACCGACTTGATGTGGAAGATGAACAATCTGGTGCTCTCACCCGAAAGTTCGATGTCTTCGATGAGGACGGGAGATATAGGGCAGGAGTGTGGAAGGGCATCTGGGACGCTGATGTCCGTTTGGCCGATGGATCGGGAGGGGATGTGTCGGGACCGGCTTCGGAGACTGGTCAAGAGGTCCTTTACCGCTACCTCGGTGAGGCCGACGAAGCGAGCTCCGCCAGCGCGGGCGCCGGTTCGTCCCAGTCGAGGTCGGGACCTCGGATCGAGGACGCGGTGATCAGCCCATGAGCGGGTGTCCCGTGACACCCCGCTCACAAATTGTCGCTTGACCTCTCCGACTAGGGTCCGTAGACTTAAGTACTAGCACTTAGTTTAGCAAGAAAGCCGGCTATGGCAGGAGACATCGTGAACGACAACGAAAAGAATTCGGACCGACTGCTACTCGTGTCCTCCGACGGACACATCGGACCGCCGGCGGAGCGCTACCGGGAGTACGTCGACCCCGCCTTCCGGCCCGAGTTCGACCGTTGGTTCGCGAATTACATCCCGTTGTGGATGACCAGGGGCACCAAGGCAAAGGAATCCAGCAAGCAGGCGATCGACGCTCCGGCCTGGGGCGACGAGTACCAGAGGGCGTTCGAGGAGCGTTCGGCAACGATCCCGTGGGGCATCGAGGGGAAGTGGGATTCCGCCAAGCGTCTGGAGGCACTCGATGTCGACGGTGTGACCTCGGACGTCATGTTTCCGGACGACCAGTCGTCGAACTCGCCCCCCTTCCTCGGCCTCGCCCGCGACTTCCGTGAGCCCTGGGACGCGTGGACGCATGCCCACCGCCGCGAGGGCGCCCGGACCTACAACCGCTGGCTCGCCGATTTTTCCTCGGTGGCGCCGGAACGTCTGCTGGGCGTCGCGCTGATCGGATCGCTCGCCGACGTCGATGACGCAATGGAGACAGTGCGCCAGGCGAAGGATGCCGGGCTGAACGGTGGCCTGATGCTGCCAGTCAACTACTACAACATCGATGAACCCTTCTGGAACGACCGTCGCTACGAGCGACTGTGGGCACTGTGCGCCGAGCTCGAGATGCCGCTGCACACCCACGTGGGTCTCGGTAGTCCGTACTACGGGGAGGACTCGTTCGAGGGATTGATGCTGTGGGCGATGGAGTCCACCTTCTGGGTACACCGCCCGCTGTGGTTCTTCATCATCAGTGGCATCTTCGAGCGTCATCCGAACCTGAGGTTGGTTTTCACTGAGCAGGGCGTCGACTGGATCCCGGGGGCCGTCATGGGCATGGACTTTCTCCTCGAGTCGAAGATGACCCCCTTCAGCGCCGACGAACGTCGCGAGATGTACTCGATGAAGCCGAGCGAGTACTTCAAGCGCAACTGCTGGGTGGGCGCCACCAACACCGACGCCCTCGGCTGGGTCACCCCAGAGCAGCGAGAGCAGATCGGTGACGACCGGCTGATGTGGGGCTCCGACTACCCCCACATGGAGTCGGCGTGGCCCCACACCCGGGAGAAACTACGCGATCTGGTGAAGGGAATCGACGAAGGCGACGTGCGGAAGCTGGTCGCCGGTAACGCCGTTACCTGCTACAACCTCGACACCGCCGTACTCCAACCCATCGCCGACAGGATCGGTCCGACGGTTGACGAGATCGTCACCATCTGAGGCCGGCAGATCGTCACCACCGGAGGTTGGCTCAGCGTGAGTTGCTGATGGCGGACCTCAGCACCCCGCGCCCGAGTTCGGGTTCATCGCCCGGAGGTGGCACCTGCAGGCCTGCCGCGAGTGTGCGGACGAGGTCCTCGAGCAGATAGTCGAGTGGCGCCCGCAGTTGACCGCTTTTGTGCGCGATCTGATAGCGGGCGAGCGCGTGCACCGCGCTCGTGAACAAGATCTCCCACCGCTCGGACAGCAATTCGACGGTGAGGTCGGGGAGGAGTCTCTGCGCCAGCACCATCAGCGTCGAAATGGAGCCCTTGGGCATGGTCTCGTCGAGTCCGGCATATCCGCCGCGCTCGATGATGTAGCGGGAGACGAACGGGAGGAAGTGGCTCTCGTCGGCGAGGTTCACAGCCAGCGCCTTCACCAGTGCTCGAACCCAGTCGATCACGGACGGCGGCGAACCAGCTGTAACCAGATCAGCGATGAGTTGATCATAGGAATCGATGAGCGTCCGGGCCCGATACTCGGCAATGGCCCGCACCAGATTGTCCCGGTTGCCGAAGTGGTACTGGACGGCGAATTTGTTCTTCTGGTCTGCGGCCAGTCCGATGTCGCGCAATGGCACCGCCTGGATCCCCCGCTCGGCAAAGAGCCGCTCTGCGGTGAGCAGGATCTGCTCGCGGGTCGCCTCGCCCCGGACATTGGTGCGATCGCGACCCGGAGCAAGCCGTGCTAGGTCTCTGTCGGCCACTTTGGTCGCATTGCTCATTAGGAGAGTGTAGGCGTAGGCGCGCCAGGTACTGTCAAACTGCCTGGTAGGGCTTGGCCTCCATGAGATGGGCCACCTCGTCGATCCCCGTCTGTGCTGCGTTCCGTGGGTCGGTGGCGATGGTCAGATTGTCTGCGTCAAGAATGTCCCCGAGGTGGTCTCGGATGTCTTCGATCGTCAATGTCCTACTCGTGTAGCCCGGTGTGGTGCCGAAGAGCCGGGCTTCGACGGTGCCACCTCCGAGTCGAACAGGCCGCCGGTCAGCTCGCACTCCTCGTGCGCCAGGAATCCGACCATCGGCGAGACCAGCTCGGCCGGCTGCGCCTCGATGTATGCATCGAGGATGGTCGGATCCTTGATGGTGAAGAAATGGTCGAACGAGTTGGTGTGGCCACCGGGGCTCACCGCGTTGACCCGTACGCCGTTGGGGCTGCCCTCGAGAGCGAGATCCCGGGTCAGGCCGTAGATGCCGAACTTGGCAGCCCCATAGACGGTGAAGCCTGGCATCCCCACATGTCACCGGATGTGGGGTTGCCTTCACCCGTTCGCTCGCGCCCGATACACCGAGAGATCCGCCTTCGCAGAAAGGGACCTCATTGCTCGGCGCCTGCATCCAACATGGCTGGGGTATGTCGGAGGGCCACCATGGCAATGTCGTTCTCCGGCACCCAAGTGCTGGTGAGCGTATTCATCACGCGCAAGCAGAGCCGTTCCGGGACCCCTCCACGGCGCCCCTCCCGCCAACTCGAGCCGGCAGATTCGCTGCCGCGGTAGGTTGGGAGCGCCGTAAGAGGGAGATGTAATGGTGCCCGACGTCCTCGATGTCCAGACTGTGGGCGACCAGCTTGCGGTGCAGCGGATGGCTCTGACGAGCCGCTGGGACCTCCAGCACGAGCCTTCTGAAAGGCCCTCGCCTTGCCAGCTCCCGCTGTGGGCGCCTGCACGCCTGAGTTGGGGTCAGGCGATTGGAGATAACGTGCTGACCGGCTAATCCGCTCGCCCTGCTGAAGATTGGAGAGCACGTGTTGGTAACGACTGGGACGACGATCGCCGGCTTTGAACTCACGGTGCGCGATCTCGAGCGTTCGGCGAACTTCTACTCAGCGGGTCTAGGACTCAGCATCCGCGTTAGGGAGGACCACGGCGAGTTCCAGGAGATCCATCTCGTCGGCGAAAGAGACACCGCCGCGCTCCTGCTTGTAAATCCTGCGATCGCTGACGCCCCTCTGAACACCCTGCCCGATTCGATTAAGATAACGCTTCTCACCGATGACGTCCGCAAGCTGTACGCGCAGGCATTGGGGGCAGGCGCTGAGGAGGTCCAGGCACCGCAGCACTACGCACCATTGGACATATGGTTTGCTCAACTTCGGGACCCGGACGGCTACACGGTGCTGCTTACCCAACGACATGAATGAAAGGGGACGGTAACAGCCAGGTTAGACATTGGCCGCCGATAGCGGTCAACCCGGCCCGCCTTGCGGCTGCACAGCTCCTCGACACCGAGCTTGACGGCCGCAAAAGACATTCCCAGACCCTCAAGGGTCACCGGCCTCATACGTCGTCGCGCGCAGCGCTACGCTAAAAACCTGCGTGGTGACGTGGAGAGTGACTTCGGGAGGGAGAGGCGATGGTGGACCGGCTGATTGTGGTTTCGGTGGATTCTCATGCGCAGGCGCCGCCGGAGGCATGGCCTCGTTATCTGGAGCGTCGCTATCACGACTTCCTCCCTGCTCTTCGCGAGGACAACGACGTCTACACGACCGTAATGGGGACGATGAGCTACCCGCTCTCGTGGTCGCCCGAGGCATTGGCGATCTACGACACCGAAGGGGCGCAAGCGGCGGGCGGCTTCCAGGGCATCTGGGATGCCGATGTCCGTCTCCGTGAGATGGACCGCGAGGGCATTGCCGGCGAGTTCGTCTACTTCGGTGACCACCGCGCTTCAGCGATGTTCTACAATGTCTTCAACCGAAGGTATGACAACGACGTGTGCGAAGCCGGTGTGCGGGCCTACCACCGGTGGCTCTACGACACCTTCGGCCATGCGCAGGATCGGCTCTTCCTCGTTGGTGCCGGGGGTCCTGGCATCGATATCGATGCAACCGTGGCCGAGCTCACCTGGGTAGCCGATCACGGCTTCCACGGGACGTATCCGCCTGGTTTCCTGAGCTACCCCGGGGTCTTGCCGCTGTTCGACGAGTACTGGGAACCCGTGTGGACGCTGTGTGAGGAGCGTGGCTTGCCCCTGTTCGTCCATGCTGGCTTCGGGCAGGAGCAAGGACACTTCTTCCCCCAGATCGCGAAGATCAAGGCCGAGATCGACGCTGCGGGCAGTACGACCGAGGAGCTGGTCGCTCGGGTCAGGCGTGAGGTACTGACCGGCGACTTCTTCGCCGATGTGACGCCTCGCCGGCCGATGTGGCAGCTCATGTTCGGTGGCATCTTCGATCGTCACCCCGGGTTGAAGCTCGTGATGACCGAGGTGCGCGCCGATTGGATTCCGGCAACGCTGCGCTATCTCGATGAGGTGTACCTGCGCCACCGCGCCGACTTGCCTGCCAAGCACATGCCGAGTGAGTACTGGCACACCAACTGCTTGGTGTCTGTGTCGTTCCCCCACCGGGTGGAGATCGCCATGCGCTACGAGATGGGCCTCGAGACGATCGCATTCGGCCGCGACTACCCGCACAACGAGAGCACCTGGCCGAACACCAAGGCCTGGCTGCGGGATGCGTTCGGAGCAGTCCCACAGAATGAGCTCCGGTTGATGCTCGGGGAGAATGCAGTCCGCGTCCTCGGCCTCGACCGCGACAGGTTGGCCACTGTCGCCAACCAGATCGGGCCCACCGTTGAGGAGCTCAGGGGCGGATCCGCCGTCGACCCTCAGCTGATCGCCCACTTTGATCTACGTGGCGGCTATCTCAAGCCGGCTGAGGGCGACACGAAGATCCCGCTCATTGTCCCGACCGTCGACGACGACATCGCCGCCCTCGCCGCTATGTACTGAGTCCCGACACGGGAAGAACCAGGCAAGAACGTCCATGCCTTTCACGTCGATTACGACGTGAAATGATGAAGGGGCTTTGGACGCCGCCCGCGTGCACTGCAAAGATGCGGCTGTCACGACTGGGAGGCGAACGGGCCGGATGTGACCCGACTGGCGGCCTCAACGTCTTCGCGGTCGAAGCCGCCCTATCGCTCGGAGCCAGGATCGTGTGGCTGCCGACAGTGCACAGCTCAGTCGACTTTGGCCACTTCCCGACCGGCGAGCGATGGAAGGCCCTGGGCCCCATCCCCGTCAGCGACGACGCCGGAAACCTCCCCCCGCTGTCCACGAGATCTTCGACCTGGTGAAGGAAAGGGACGTCGTGTTGGCCACCGGGCACATCTCCGCCGATGAGCACTACGCGGTCGTGAAGGGGTTCGCCCGATCCGGAAAGGTCCGCGTCACCCACGCCGGAGAGCAGCGCGGCGGACCCCGGCTCAGCCCGGAGCAGTGTGCCGAGCTGAGCAACCTCGGCGCCCTCGTGGAGATCACCGCGATGAATTGCCAGAGCATGTACGCAGTCCCCGGCAAGTCCATCGACGAGGTCGTCGGGATCCTCCGAGCGGTCGGTCCGGACCGGTGCACCGTTTCGACCGACTACGGGTGGGCATCCGCCGGGATTCCGCGCCCGGTTAGCGGATTTCTCGAGTTCCTCGAGGGGTTGTGGCAGATGGGCCTACCGGAGAAGGACTTGGTCGCGATGGCCAGCGCCGTCCCGAGTCGACTCCTCGAGCTGCCCTTCGCCTGACGACCCAAAACCGCCGATACCGTCCATGGACAGGAGCACCGCCGACACCGTCCTTGGACAAGAGTCGACTACAACTAGGGGCATGATGATTTATTCGC
>PMLV01000137.1 GCA_003160635.1 Acidimicrobiaceae bacterium
GCCACCAAACCGCGCGGCCTCTTACCAAAGTTATGCAACTATATTGGGACAGGCAACGGCCCCTCGTGCCCCGCCTCGTGCGTCAGGACTTCCTCAGCGGCTGCGGGCCTCGAGCAGGCTGGCGAACGATGTCCAGACGGCGGCCCGCCGACGGGCCTCGTCGACGACCTCGTAGACCCTTCCCAATGGAATGGTCCAGAGGAAGTTATGCCAATCCCCACCGACATTCGTCGAGGAGAACCACTCGGTGAACTCACCGCAGGAACTGAGGGCCCGATCGGCCGTCCATTCCTTTTGACTTGGCTTCTGTGCGTTGCGGCATTCCGGTTGGGCGAAGACCGAGAGCACGGACATGGTCGTCTCGTGCGACGGCTTGCTCACCACAGCCGGAAGGTCGGCCTCGTTGAGGCCCGGATCGTTCATCTGGAGGCGGGCCCGTACCGATCGAACCGTCTCGGGCGAGGCCCCGGCCACTGCGGCAATGGCGCGCAACGATCCCGCCGGGTTCTCCTCCAATGCCTGGCGGACGCGGTCACGTACCTCACCGGGCTGCACCGGGCGTATCTTCCCGTCTCTGCCGACTCGACGGTCCACCGGTACGATTCCCAGCGATCCGACGCGTCGGATTCTCCCTACCGTCTTGTCTGAGAGGCCGCACAGGGAGGCAATGCGCCGGTCAGACCAATCCGGATTGCGCATGAGGACCCGCCGGGCGGCACGGCGACGATCGGCAACACTGAGCGGCAGCCCATGGCTGACATTGCGGCGTATCGCCTCAAGGAACGCCTCCTCAGGTGAGCCGAGAAAGCGAAGTCCCACGACGCTTTGGCGCCCGAGGCGGCGAGCCGCCTCCACCCGGTGGCAACCGTCGACCACAACCTGGTCTTCGCCCCAGACGACGATCGGTGGCCACGTATCGACACACTCCATGAGCAGTTCCACATGCCGCTCGTCCAAGCCTCCCGACCGAATCCCCTCGCCGACGCGGAGTTCGGAGATGAAGAGGTCTTCCTGGCCACCGACCCCGAAGCTGACTGGCGTATCAAAGGCAACAGACATCGAATCCCCCCAGCACTCAGCACCTACGGACCAAGCCCACAGCCGGGCTCGCTATACAAAGTACATTATACGGGGTACAACTGCCCGTCAAGAGGGCGCCCGAACAACTGCGGCGGATTCGAACGCCCATCCGATGGCGCCCAGGTGGCGCCTGAAGAGGCGTCGGAAGTCCCGGTATGCGAGAAGGTCGGAGTGTTGCATTGGGCCATGGACCCTCCTGCGGGGCACGGCAGAAGGATGCCTCCTCGGGCCCGAACCGCCCGATGGGCATCGACTGGTCACAGTCTCCTGAGCTACTCGGGAATGCACCTACCGGCTCGCACCGGCTCCCGAGGCGTCAGCCGTCCCGATGCTCCCAGAACGCGGCCCAAGTGGGGAAGGCGTCGGGCAGCTGGTTGGCGGTGAGTGTCCCCGGGTCGGCGCCGAATCCGAGCGTAGGACGGGTGAGCGCATCGCAGATGTACCACCTGTAGAACTTCCGCCGCTCGAAGTACCACTCACCTGCGACGCGACGATATGTGTCCCGGTACTGGAGCATGCCGACCTCCCACTCGCCACGATCCGGGCGTTCGAGCTCGTCCCGGCAGTAGACCACCCCATGGGCCAGGTCAGGCGAGTCGAAGTCGACGACGTGATTGCCGACGAAGTGCACGGTCGCCCTCATACGGCTCAACGATTCGACGAACCATTCCTTGAGAGCCGGTCGGCCATGCCGGTCCCGTCCCACCTGCACGTCGGGCACGAAGAGGTCCACCAGGGCATCGAGGTCACGCGAGTCTACCGCCAACCCGTAGCGCGGGGGGAGCTGACGTATCTCGGTCAACGATTCGAGCCGCTCGATCCTGTCTCCCAACTCCTGTGGATTCCACTCACCCAGTCGAGTCATCATCACACCCTTTCCGGTGTCGATCCCGGCCACCGAACTGCGGTTCGACGACGTTGAACAGGATCCTCACGCACTCATCACGCGCCTCGTCGGTTACCAATCCAGCGGGAGAAGCTCGACGCTGCGCATGAACGAGCTTTCCGACCACTTCACTTCCTCGGACGGAACCGATAGTCGCACATCGGGGTAGCGGAGGACGAGGGCCTCCACCACGGTTCGCCGTAAGGAAGCTGCACCCTCACCAGGCCGTCTTTCTGGAACTCTTTGAAGACCGGATCGACTTCCAGGCGCTGGTCGACCATTCCGGGATAGGGGATGACTGCATCGGTCACTGCGGCCATGTCACTCCTCCCACATCCGTCGACGAGGACTCCGCAACGACATCCCCGCATGCGCATCCACCCGCACTACGGGGCATTGCGTGGGCGCTGGTAGGCGCCAATGGTGCCCAGCATCCCCCCATCGACCGGCAAACTCACGCCCGTGATGTGAGCGGACTCGTCGCTTGAGAGGAACAGAACCGCATACGCAACATCCAAGGCGGTACCGAAGCGTCCGAGGGGATTGGAGCGGCGAGCCAGCTCCTCGACCTGGTCCTCGCTCTCCACCACGCCCGCCTGGATCAACCCATCCATCGAATGCTGCGTCGCCACCCAAGCCGGCAACACGGAGGTACAACGAATACCCCACGGAGCAAAGGCCATGGCCAGCTTGTGGGTCATGGCGTCGACCCCCGCTTTCGACAGGCCATAGGCGAACAGATTCCCCCCACCCGTGCGCGACCCGGCGGAGGACGTGCTCACGATCGTCCCTCCGCCTTGCTCCTGCATCAGGGGGATCACCGCTTGGCAGGTGAGCCACATGGCCCGGAAATTAACGTCCATGACCCGCTGCCATCCCTCGACCTCGAGAGTCAGGGGGTCGCTATCCCCCTCCTCGGTCGCGACGTTGTTGACGAGGGCATCGATGCGGCCCATGGTGCGGTGCGCCTCATGGACGAGGCGGGTGCACTCGCTGGGCTCGGCCACGTCGGCCGCAATAGCGTGCGCCTGACCCCCGGCGTCGACGATCGCCTTTACGGTGGCTTCGGCCCGGTCCAGGAAATAGTCGACGACACAGACCTCCGCTCCCTCGTGGGCGAATAGCTCGGAGATGGCTCGACCGATGCCCGTCAGCTTGCTCGGCAGCTGACCGGCACCCACCACGACTGCTTTCTTCCCGTCCATCCGACCTGCCATAGGACCTACTCCTTTCACAATCTTTGCTTCCGAGTTGCGCCAACGCGCATGAGCACCCTTAGTATCACTGACTCGCGACCGGCCAGGCCCGGCCCGCCAAATGCGGACGCCACTGCGAGTCTGCGTCGACACTCCCCCGTTCGGGCGCAGCACTCCGCAGTTGGACCGTGCCGGCTCGACCCGGATGCGGCGCACTCGCGGGGGTATCGTCGAGTCGGAACCTTATCGACAGGTGGGGCAGATTCAGGAGGAATGCCGTGGAGAAGGTGTTGTTCGTCTCGTCCGACTCACATGCAGGCGTTCCGAAGGAGCTGTGGAGTGAGTATCTCGATGGTCGGTTCCACGATCTATTGCCCAAGCTCAAAGAAGACAACGAGATCTATCCCACGGCCATCTTTCTCATCGGGACCAAATCCCGTGCCACACAGCTACCCGAAGTGGCAGAAGCCCACACCAATGGCTACCACGGCCTCCACGATGCGAAGTTGCGGCTGGCCGACATGGATCGGGAAGGAGTCGCGGCCGAGTTGATCTACCACGGCGACTTCCGGCTCGGCGACATGTTCCACAACAACACCAACGACAAATTCTCCCTCGATGCCTGGCATGCGGGCTCCAGCGCCTGGAATCGCTGGGCCGGCGACAACTTCAGTTCGGCTCGAGATCGCTTCCTCCCCGTCGGTACGATCGGGCCCTGCATCGACATGGAGGCGACGGTCGCGGAGTTGCAGTGGATCGCTGATCATGGGTTCGTCGGGACCTATGCGCCTGGCTACATGACGCACCCGGACCTGCCACCGCTATTCGACGAATACTGGGAACCCTTCTGGTCGACCTGCGAGGAACTCGGCTTGGCATTGGTCGTCCACGCCGGGTTCGGCTGGGAGCAAGGGACTGCTTTCCCGTACCTCAAGCGGATTTACACACAGGCGGCGGAGGCGGCCGGCAGCACCGACCGTGAAAGCCTGTTGGCGCACGCCGACGCCGTCGGACCTGAAGGATTGGAGTTCTTCCACGAATTCTCCAGCAGCCCGCGCCCGAGGAGGGCGATGTGGCAGCTGATGCTGAACGGTGTCTTCGACCGTCACCCGCGATTGAAGCTGCTCCTCACGGAAGTTCGTGCAGACTGGATTCCCGCCACCCTGCACCACTTGGACAAGGTCTACGAGGAGAACCGCGTCGACCTCCCGGCTCTCAAGCGCCCGAGCGAGTACTGGCACAGCAACTGTCTGGCCGGCGCCTCCTTCATTCACAAGGCCGAGGTGGCCATGCGCCACGAGATCGGCATCGACACCATCGCCTTCGGTCGGGACTACCCCCACCCCGAAGGCACCTGGCCCAACACGAAGGAGTGGCTACGCGACGCGTTCGGCGGTGTTCCCGAGGACGAGATCCGTTTGATGCTGGGCGAGAACGCGGTCCGTTTCCTGGGACTGGATCGGGATCGGCTCGTGGCCATCGCCGACAAGATCGGGCTGCCTATCGCCCAGATCACCGGCGACCGGACCCCACTTGCCGATGAGCTGCTCGCCAGCTTCGACGCCCGCGGCGGTTATCTCAAGCCCGCTGAGGGCGAGGCGCGACTGCCCATAGTCGACGACATGGTCCGCAAGGACATCTTGGCCGCCGCCGGCCGCCCCTGAACACTGGCCGGCGACTCAGCTGGTCACAAGCTCAGCGACGCCGAGGAACCCTCACTCACCCTCAAGCGAGAAACCGAGTGCGATGGTGGTTCATCGACGTCGCACAGGTCCGCATCTGGACAAGAGGGTATCTCGAAAGCACTGCAATACTTGTTCCGTCGTTCACCACTCACAAGAGCGCATCGTGCGGGGAGAACGCGATCGTAGGCCCACGTGGGAAGGAATTCGATGGAATCTTCGGGAAAACTTCAAGGCAAGGTCGCGATAGTCACCGGCGCCGGATCGAGCGGACCGGGTCTCGGGACGGGTCGCGCCATGGCCGTGCTGTTCGCCCGCGAGGGTGCCCGGGTAGTGCTGGTGGACAAGTTCGAGGAACGGGCCAAGGAAACCCTGAACATGATCCAGTCTGAGGGCGGGGAGGCGTTCATCGTCATCGCCGACCTCGGTGATCTGTCCGAGGCGTCACGTATTGTGAAAGCCGCGGTATCCCAATACGGCACCGTGGACATCTTGGTCAACAACGCCGCTATCTCGTCCTCCACCAGCCTTCTGGACACGAGTGTGGAGCTGCTCCAATCGGTACTGACCGTGAACCTCGCCGCACCATTCATGCTCTCGAAGGCGGTCGTCCCCGTCATGCAGGCAGGTGGCGGTGGCTCCATTGTGAATATTTCGTCCATTGCCGCGCTCCGGGGTCAGGGAGGGGGCGGTCAAGCTGCGTATGCCTCAGCCAAGGCGGGGCTTGAAGGCCTGATGAATGACGTGGCCGACTCCTACGGCAAGGACGGGATCCGGGTCAATTGCATCGCACCCGGCCTCATCGACACCCCGATGCGCAACCAGGCCATGCAGCAGGCCGGAGTAGAGCCCGGCACCCTCGACCTCACCTTCAAGGTCTCCCTACCCCACGAGGGTGACGCGTGGGACATTGCCCGTGCCGCCCTCTTCCTCGCTGGACCCGACGGGCGCTACCTCACGGGAGTCATGGTGCCTGTAGACGGCGGCGCAGTGGCTCGCTCCCACTGATAGGCCCTCCCCGCCAACGGGTCGGTTGCCCTCGAGCTAATCGTCTTCAGAGCCCGCCGGTGACCCGAGACGCTCGTTGACGCGGTGCAGGTAGTTCAGGTACCCGATGGGAATGCGGCTTCCTCCGGTGATCTGTATGACCTCGCCCGTGATCCAAGAAGCCTCGTCGGAGGCGAGGTAGACACACAGCGGTCCGATATCGTCAACCACGCCCAGCCGACGCAGCGGGATGGACTCGGCCTGTCGCCTTCGCCGACTCGGTCGGTCCATCGCTGCGACAGGCTCCTCAGTGAGAACCGCGCCGGGAGCGACGGCATTGACCCTGATTCCCAGGTGACCCCACTCCACCGCCATGGTCGCGGTCAGATTGTCGACGCCCGCCTTGGCCGCCCCGTAATGGCCCGTCATCGGGTTGGGTTGCGACCCGCTTCTGGACGAGATGTTGATTATGGACCCGCCACCCTCCCTCATGGCGCGGGCCGCGGCCTGCGCCGCGAAGAACGTCCATTTGAGGTTCAAGTCCACGACGACATCCCATTGCCCCTCGGTCAGGTCAATCAGGGGTCCAGAGTCCTCATTCCTTGCGCTACCGGCGTTGTTGACCCAGATATCGAAACCACCCATGGAGTCGACGACCTGTTCGATCAATACGTTGACTTCTTCGCTCCGGGTGATGTCAGTCGGCACGTCCAGAGCCCGTCGGCCAAAGCCGCGCAGCTCCGACACGGTGTCGCGGAGGTGTTCCGGAGAACGCCCCGCCACCACGACGTCGGCGCCGGACTTGGCCATGGCCCTCGCGATCCCTCGCCCGATACCGCGACCGCCGCCGGTCACCACTGCTGTCTTGCCGCTCAGATCGAACATCCGACCATGCTGCCAGACATGTTCTCGCAGTGGCTACGAGAATCAGTCACCCACGCACCGCAGGCCTGTTAGCCCCAGAGGTCGAGACCCATGACGTGAGCATCCTTGGTGTCCATCAAACGGTCGACGTTCTCGGCCAGATCCTCCGGCGTGATGTTGTTTTCGAAGGTCAATCCGATTGTCTCGATCAACGCCAATCGCATCGCCTGAAGACCACCGCAGACGATCACCTCGCCGGTCAACGAGCAAGAGTCATGAGCGAGGAAGGCCACGGCCGGTGACACGTACTCGGGCTTCAAGTTGTCGAAGAACTCGTTGATGAAATTCTCCTCGGGTTCATCGAAGGTCTTGGACAGGACGTCGGGGCCCGACATCCTGGTGTTCCCCCGAGGTGCCACAGCATTCACCCGTACCCCGTGCAACTTGCCATTGAGAGCCAATGCCTTCGTGAAGGCGAACACCGCCCCCTTCGCTCCTGCATAGTCCGGGCTCTTCGGAATATGACCGACAACGGCCTCGGAACTGGTGTTGACGATGCACCCGTGTTCGGCCGACTTCAGATGGGGCCAGGCCGCCTTCGATACGAACACGGTGCCCAGGTAGTGGTAATCGACCATCCTCCGGAACTGCGCGTTGTCCACGCCGTCGAACCAATCCCCGGCGTAAATGCCAGCGTTGTTGACCACAACATCCAGCCGGCCGAAGGCCTTCAGCGCAGTATCGACGATCTCCTGGGCGCCCCCCTCGTCGGCGACGTTGGCGAAGCACGCCACCGCCTCGCCGCCCGCCGACTCGATCTCCTTGACGACCTGTTCGGCCGGATCAGGCGATGAACCGCTTCCGTCGAGCTCGACGCCGTAATCGGCGACCACGACCCGAGCCCCCCGCGAGGCGAGGAGGAGCGCATGGCAGCGCCCGAACCCACGTCCACCCCCGGTCACAATCACCGACCGTCCATCGAACCGCAACTCGTTCGTCATCCAAATCTCCCTTGAGTACTAGGATATTTATGTCGAAAACAGGGACACGCCTGACAATCAGACGCTAACCGGCAGTGATTCCCAGCCACGGGTGTCTATTCCTTGCGTGAGTTCACCGTGGTCGAGGTCGATGAACCACTCGGGGATGCGCTTGAGGACCTCCTCGAGCACTATTCGACCTTCGATACGGGCCAGGTTGGCGCCGAGGCAGAGGTGGGCGCCGAAACCAAAACTGAGTATACGGCTGATGTCGCGGTCTATGATGCTCCCGGCCGGCACCGTCTGCCCGTGCATCTCCACGTCCTTGGTCACGTAGCGGCCGAAATGGTACGGGGGGGGCTCGAGGCGAAGTATTTCCTCGATGGCGTTTGGAATCAGTTCTGGGTTTTCGACCAACCGGCGACGCTGATCGGGGTGTTCGGCGAGGATTTTACCGGTCCACCCTATGAGGCGGCTGGTCGTATCGGTTCCGGCGCTCGCGATGAGGTTCAAGAAGGTGAGGATCTCCTCCCTCCGCAGGTTACGCCGGGTTCCTGTGTCGTCCTCGAACTCGATGGTCAGCAGTTGCGTCATCAGGTCATCGGAGGGTTGACTGGTCCGCCGGTCAAGGTGGGCGCCAAAGAGTCCCTCGGATTGGGCCAATGCTTCGAACGGGGACTTGGTGGAATCCAGAGTTCCTTCGTTGAGCAGCTCGTTGAAATGGTCCCGAATCTTCACCTGGTCCTCCTCGGGGATGCCGACAAGCATTCCGATGACGCGCATCGGCACTTGGGCGGCGATGTCCTTGGCCCAGTCGAACCGATCAGCTCCGATGAGACGATCGACAACCCCGGCGCAGAACGCCCGGATCTGCGGCTCGATGAGATTCACCCGCTTCGGGGTAAACACCCGGGACACCAAGGACCGGTGCATGGTGTGGACCGGTGCGTCCTCGCATATGAAAAGACCGTTGGGGATGGCGACGTCACCGCCGATGACGTAGGGCATGATGTTGTAGACCATGCCCTTGGACGAGACGAAGGTCTCCCGATCAACCATCACGCGTTCGGCGTCCTCGAACCGGCTCACCGCGTAGAACCCCATCTGCTCGTTGAAGTAGAGCGGTGCTTCGTCGCGGAGCCTCCGGTAGATCGGGTACGGATCCGCGTAGATATCGCGGTCATACATGTCGAAGTACACGCTCTCAGTGGTCAAAGTCATGTCTGCGGGCTCCTAGATCAATATGCTCTGGGACCGAAAGGTCACCTGGGATACTGGGGGGCGATCGCGATCTACCGTGTCAGAGGTTACGACCGGCCCCGGCGAGGCGCGATCCGCAGTCGGACAGGACAATCACGTCACCCGGGCTTCCGCTGTTCCACAGCACGAAGGCCGATCGCTGCGAGGCCCCTGTCGAGTTACGTCTTCAGACGTCGGGGTAGGGGGGGCATGCATCCGGCCAAACTCGAGGGCATTCGGCCAGCCGTTACCTGCATGGAACGCCTCTTTGACGCGCATCCGCTGCGCCAGGTCGGCCGGTTGCCATCCGTCGACCAGCTCTCCTCCTTGCAGGTCGACAGGATGGCGATCTGGGGGGTGAGGCCATTGACGGCGCCGTACATGGAGCTTCCATCCTTGGCCTTTAGGGCGAACGGCGGCCCTGGGGGCTGCCCGCCACTGAAGCTCGTCAGATTGAGAATCCAGCCGCGACCACGCTCCCGCATGCCGGGAAGTACCTGCGACATGAGCAGCCACGGGGCCCACAGATTTAACGCTTCTTATGTCCGCGCCACCGCGTCCACCGGCGGGGTCGCCGAGGTCTGCCGGCATTACCAGGACTTGGCCGCCAAGTTCCTCGATCATCGGTGCTGTCTCCTGCAGACCTTCGGTCGAGCGGGCAGTGATCCCAACCTTGGCCCCCTCGCCGGCTAAGCCAGCCTCGTCTCGCGGCCAAGTGCGGAGAATTTTCGGCACCACTCTGCCCCAGCAGGGATAGCGTTGGCAGAACAGTTCGGGACTGCGAGGGACGGATTTCAGCGACGCACGTGATAGGAGGGCATTCGGATGACTGCGCTGACGGTAAAAGATCTCAATCCAGCGTCGGGCGCCGAGGTGTCGGGGCTCGAGCCGAAGCAGCCTCTCGACGAAGAAACGATCCGGGTGCTGCGTGACCTCTTCGACAAACGAGGGGCCCTCGTATTTCGGAACCTGGACATCGACGAGAGTTTTCAGCGCTACCTCGTGTACACCCTGATTGGCGAAGAGCCGCCGGCGACGGCGGGACCCGATGTGGACGGCGAGCCGCCACCTTCGTTCTTCGTGTCGAACCGGGAGGAGGGTGGCGGTGCGCCTTATGGCCGGCTGCTCTACCACTGCGACGCGATGTGGGCCGAGCGCCCACAGCCGGTCATATCTCTGTACGGAGTTCAGGTCGAGCAGCCGAGCGTGCCCACGATGTTCATCAATATGGGCTACGGATGGGACACGCTGCCCGAGCATCTCCGGACCAGCGTCGAGGGTCTCCAGGCTCGTCACGGTTTCGACCACAGCTATCCCAACCGGGGCGGCGACGAGAACGTCATCGACTCCTACTACGAAGAGCCTCGCTCGACGGTAACTCCGGTAGTTCATCACCATCCGCGCACCGGTCGGACCCTGCTCTATGTCTCACAGCAGGCCACCATCGAGATCCTCGGGCTGAGCCCGGAGGACAACGAAGAGACGCTCGAAGTCCTGTTCGACCATCTCTACAACTCGCCCGGTGTGCTCCGCCACGAATGGCAGGAAGGCGATCTGGTCGTGTGGGACAACCGGCTCCTCCAACACGCACGCGGTACGGTCGATCTCGAAGGACCGGCCCGCACGCTTAGGAAGGTGGTGGGACCGATGTTCCTCTCCGAGGCCGAACGGGTAAGGCCAACGTTTAGCAAAGTCTCGGGCACCTGATCACTTCGGCCCTGCGTCAACGGGCCTGACCACAAAGAAACCGGGTGCGGTCCTACGCACACGCGCCGAGACCCCGAATCGAGTTCCCCTCAGGCCCCCACTATCTGGGAAACGCTGGCGTGCTCGGTCAGGGTCGCATGCAGCGGCCACCGTCGATGTTGAACGTGTCGCCGGTGAGGTAGTGGGCTCCCTCTGAGGCAAGGAACACGACGAGCGCCCCGGCGTCGTTCTCCGGGTCCCCCAGCCGACCGAGAGGAATATTGGCCAACGAGTGCTTGTAGTGCTCCGGGTTGGCGTCGAAGAATTCCTTGGACCCCTCGGTGAGCATGCCCGGGATGATGCAATTGACCGTGATGTTGTACTGAGCCCATTCCCGAGCCGCGGTACGGGTTAACGCCCGGTTGGCTTCCTTAGCCGCGTTGTAGCCCACCATTCCGACGTTACCCAGCAGACCCGCTTGCGAGGCGAAATTGACGACGGTACCCTGCGCCTCCTTCAGAAAAGGAAAACACGCCTTCATGTAGCGGAACGATGCCAGGAACCCGGTGTCGATCCCGTTCATAACGTCGGCCACGGTCTGGTCCTCGATATTGATACCTGTGACGGCACTCTGCGCGTTGTTGATCAGGACGTCGATACGTCCAAAGGCATCTACGGTCTTGCGCACCGCATCGTTCACTTCCTCATCCTTGGTGCCGTCGGCCATTAGGGCGAGATGCCGCGCCCCTTCGATCTTGTCGAACTCCGCGCTCGTCTCATTCAGCGTCTCTTGTCGGATATCGGTGATGGCAACTGCCGCACCAGCTTTGAGGAGGGCCGTCGCCATTCCCTTGCCGATACCACGCGCCGCCCCGGTGACGATCGCGACCTTCCCCTCCAACTCGATTCCCACTCGTCTTCCCCTCCTCAACCTTAGGACACCCACGCTGGGAGCTATACCCTGTATACTGCACAAACATTGGGTAGACCGCAACAAGCAATCTCGCTGAGAACCTGTGCGACGTTTCATTCGTCGGCCCATCCCGACCTAGAGCGAGCTGGGCAGGTGGCCGAGGCGAAGAGGGGGACAGCCCGCCCTGAAACTCCGCTCGCTTATTGCAGAAAGGTGTGGAGTGTGACTACGACGTCAGCCGATGTGATCTACAACCCCTACGACCACGAGACCATCCTGAACCCGCATCCGCTCTTCCGTAGGATGCGGGAGGTAGCGCCGCTCTTCTACAGCGAGGAGTTCGACTTCTACGCGATCAGTCGATTCGAAGACATCGAGCGCACGCTGTTGAACCGGGACGTGTTCATCTCCCGGAAGGGCGTCACGCTCGACATATTGAAATCAGACATGGAAATCCCCAAGGGGACGGTGATATTCGAGGATCCCCCCGAGCACAGCATTCACCGCGCCCTTCTGTCACGCATGTTCACCCCCAAGGGGGTGTCCTCCCTCGAGGAGGGCGTCAGGCGTCTGTGTGCCTCTCTCCTGGATCCTCTGGTCGGAGCCGGCGGCTTCGACTTCGTCGGCGACCTGGGCATGCTGGTACCGATGAAGGTCATAGGCATGCTGGTGGGCATCCCGGAGTCCGACCAGGAATCGGTTCGGGACCATTTCTATGGGCAGCGGTCATCGGACCCGACCACTTCGAACTCCCTGTCGGGTGACATCTTCGGCGATTACATCGATTGGCGGGCGGACCATCCGTCCGACGACATCATGTCCCAGCTGCTGTATACAGAGTTCGAGGATGAAACCGGAGTCAGGCGCCGGTTGACCCGTGAAGAGCTTCTGGCCTACGTCAACATCGTGGCGGCGGCCGGGAACGAGACCACGCGCCTGCTGATCGGCTGGACCGGCCTGTTGCTGGCTCAGAACCCCGATCAGCGCCGGCTGCTGGTCGAGAACCCAGCTCTGATTCGCAATGCAATCGAGGAAAGCCTGCGTTGCGAGCCCAATACGTTGCAGAACTGCAGATTCGTAGCTCGAGACGTCGAGATCTGCGGCCAGTTGGTCCCCGAAGGCAGCATTCTGGCGACCCTGACGCCATCGGGAAATCGCGATGACCGACTCTTCGACGATCCCGACCGGTTCGACGTCACGCGGAAGATAGACCGGCACCTGTCCTTTGGCTTCGGATCCCATTACTGCCTCGGCCAGGCCCTAGCCAGGCTCGAGGGCCGCGTCGTCTTCGAGGAGGTCCTCAAGCGCTTCCCGCAGTGGGATGTGGATCTCGACGGGTCCAAGTTCATGTACTTCGCCGACCAGCGGGGCTACGAATCACTTCCGGTCAGCATCCCCTGACCGGCCCGGTCGCAACGCCCGATGGCACTGAATCTCACCGAGCGCTTCGACCTCGTGCACCCGTCCGACTTCGCCGACGATCAGGACGATCCGTACAGTGGTTGTCTATGGCTCTGACGAAGGTGTGCGAAGCCAATGATCTGGCCAAGGGTCAGATGGCCGCTTTTTTCGTCGAAGGGTGGGAGGTCCTGGTCATCCGAGACGACCGGGGAGACCTCCATGCCATGGATGGCATCTGTCCGCACGAGGAGTATCCGCTGATTTACGGCGAACTCGACGAGGACGTACTTGTCTGTGCCGGCCATTCGTGGTGTTTCGATGTGACCACCGGGGACGGCCTGACCCAGCCGGGGTGTCGGTTGGCGAAGTACCACGTCGAGGTCCAGGGAACAGAGATCTACGTCGACCGCGACCGCGAGCCGACGGCAGGCTGATCTACGAGTCGAGGATGGCGCCCCTGCGGAGCGCTTCACGCACCGACTCTCGCATCCACGGCGTGGCCCCCTGACCGAAGCGCTTGAAGGTCTTGTGCCGGATCCGCCATCCGCTCTCGGTCCTCACGACCACGTCGGTGTACACCCCTTCGAAGAACTGGAAGTCGGGGATCGGGAATATTCCCTTCGACCGGACGATCACCTCATCGGGGGAGACGTCGTTGACGACGCTCGTCACGATCATGTGCTGAATGGGGTGGACGTAGAGGTCCCGGAAGGCCTCGACGATTTCTTGACGTCCCTTGATCGGGGCGAAACCTCGCGGTGGGTCGTGGTCGTGATCCCGGGAGTCGAACACGGCGTCGTCGGTGAACACCTGCTCAAAGCCGTCCCAGTCCCGATCGTCGACGACGAAGCCGTAACGGCCAACCACGTCGAGGATCGACAACGTGTCCTCCGCGGATCGGCGATATTCAGAATGGGTAGTCATATGCCCTCCTCTTCACCCCTCGACGGAGAGCCCTCAGTTGTGGGGTACTTCGTTGAAGGGAATGTCCCGGTCGGCCGACGGCTCCCTCGGAAGCCCCATAACCCGCTCCCTCACGTTGTTGCGCTGGACATCGGAGGTGCCGGCGGCGATCGTCGTCTCTGAGGGAGTGAAGCTAGTCCAACCGCTCGCTTTCCTCGGGATGATCTGGACTCCACGTGACCGCACGCTCCCGGCCAGTCGCAGAGCCCGCTCCGACGCTCTCTGAGCAAGGATGCCATTTCCACACCCTCATCGGCCCTGAGACCCCGAGCGGAGACCAAGGAGTGACTGGACGCCTCGCTTTGAGATTCGACTCCCACATACTGATTAAATCAAACATATGTCTGACGAGACCTCGATTTTCTCCCTCCAAGGTGCGGTTGCCGTCGTCACGGGGGCCACGAGGGGAATCGGGCGGGCGACAGCCGATGCGCTCGGGCGGGCCGGGGCGGACGTCGTGGTCGTGGGAAGAAGCACGCGGGACCGTCCTGACAAGTTCGCGGCGGGAACGCTCGAGGATGTGGTGGAGGAGTTGGCCGCGGATGGGGTTCAAGCGCTCGGCGTGCAGGCCGATCTGACCCTGGCCGAGCAGGTGGACGACGTTGTTGCCAAGACGCTGGAGTGGCGCGGCAGGTGCGACGTCCTAGTCAACAACGTGGCGTACGCCTCTAACGGACCGATCCTCGGTGTCCCGTCGCACCGCTGGCACTTCGGGTTCCAGGCTCAGGTGGTGACACCTCTCCAACTGTGTCAGGGCTTCGTTCCCGGGATGCTGGAGCGGGAACAAGGACGGGTGCTCAACGTCGGAAGCCGGGCCGCTTCGGTGCTCCTGCCGAACATGGGCCTGTACGGGGTCACCAAGCTGGCCGGGGAGCGGATGATCGAGTTCCTCGACTTCGAGTGGAGCGGTCGTGGTGTCTCGTTCAACACGTTCCGAATAGACAAGATCGTCCCGACCGACGCCTATCGGCTCGCCCTCGAGCGGCAGGGGGAGGACGTGGCCAGGGGAGGCCTGGACAAGGATGACATGGTGAGCACTCAGGAATGCGGCGAAATCATCGAGTGGATGCTGACCAGACCGTCCTCCTGGTCGGGACAGTCGATCGAGATCCAGGAGGCACGCGATCTGCAGGCCGTTCAGGCCCGAACATGAGGCAGCCGGTTACACCGGCCCGTACCTTCTCAACATGAGAGCGGCCGTACTTCGACAGGGTCGGGTGGAGGTTCGGGAGACCGACGAGCCGCAACCCGGTCCGAGTGAGTTGCTCCTGCGCACCCTGAGCACCGGTATATGCGCATCGGACGTCCACTTCATGGATCACCCGGACGTCGGCCGTGAGGACCCGTCCGGCCAATCACTGTATGACGAGAACCGCGACATCATTTTGGGGCACGAATTCGTTGGTGAGGTGATCGGCCACGGACCGGGCTGTACCGACCAGTTCCCGGTCGGTACCCGGGTGACGTCGATCTCGATGCGACTCGTCGACGGGGGCCCTGCGATTCGGATCATCGGGCAGCATCCTGAAGCCCAAGGGAGTTTCGCCGAGCGCATCGTCGTATCCGAGGAGTTCGCCCGTCCGGTGGCGGAGGGGGTGGCCGACGACGCCATCGCGGTGGTCGATGCATTCGCGGTCGGCGAGTTCTACGTGGAGAAGTCCAAGATCCGGCCCGGAGTGATCCCGATCGTCATTGGGGCCGGTGCCGTCGGGCTCTCGGCCGTGGCGGCGCTGGCGGCTCGGAACGTGCACCCAATAGTCGTTTCGGACCGCCGCGCTGAGCGGCGGGAGCTGGCCCGATCGTTCGGCGCAGACGTGCTCGTCGATGCCAACACCACGTCGTCCCCCTTTGGAGCCTGGCGGAACGCAGCAAACGCCGCGGGTATCCGCAAGCCTCCCACCGTGTTCGAGTGCGTGGGTGCAGCGGGCCTGATGCAGAACCTGATCGATTCCTGCGAACCGGGCACCCGGATCTACGCCGCCGGCGGTTGGTACACGAACGACACAATCAACGTGACAGCTGCGTCGAAGAAGGGCCTGATGATCCAGTTCGGCGGCGGCCCCAGGACGGTCGACTGGGACCGCACGCTCGAGGCGGTATGCACAGGCCGCCTGGACCCTCTGCCAAGCGTCGGTCGGGTGATTGCCCTCGACGATGTGCCTGCAGCCCTCGACGAGGTGAGGCGGGCCCAGGGACCGCCGCGCATCGTGGTGCACCCGAACGGCGACGCCGTACGCAGCGACGCCCGAACATGACGTATCGCGTCGCCCTGTGGGGTACCGGTTGGGCGGGCCGGCAGGCGATTCCCGGCATATTGGAGCACCCTGATCTGGAGTTGGCCGGGACCTACGTGACCAGCCCTGACAAGGACGGGCGCGACGTCGGCGAGTTGGCCGGTATCTCACCCATAGGTCTGCTTGCCACCTCTGACGCCGATCGGATCATGGACCTCGGGGTCGACTGTCATCTGGTGATGCTGCTCGGTCACCGTCCCCGAACCGTTGCCGCAGTAGTCGACCGGATCTGCGCCATTCTCGAAGCTGGGCAGAACGTCAGCCAGACCTCAATCGTGCCGCTTTACTATCCGAAGTACGCCCCCGTTGCGATGCGCGAGCAGGTGGAGGCGGCGTGTCGGAGTGGCGGCTCGAGGTGTTACGGAACCGGGGTGTTTCCAGGCGTCATGAGTGACGTCATACCGATGGCGTTGCTCGCCGGATGCGAGCGGGTCGATCGGATCCGGATCACCGAGATGCTCAACTACCTCGAGTACTACGGAGCGGACGAGGCGAGACTGAGCGGTATCGGCGACTCACTCGAATCCGGTCTGGAACGGGCTCGTCGCGTCGCCGCCGGCACGAAGGATCTGGTGAGTGCCGCCATCCTTCACCTGGCCGAGCGGCTGGGGGTGCAGATCGACGAGATCCGCACCGGCGGCGTAGACGTGGCCCCGGCACAGCAACGGGTGCAGGTCGAGAGCCTGATCATCGAACCGGGGACAGTGGGCGCGGTGCGTCACATCACCGAGGGTCACGCCGGCGGGAGATCGGTGATCGAACTGCAATTCGTCACCCGCTACGACAATGCGGCGGGGCCGGACTGGCCGGCACCAGAGGGGTCGCGTACCGGCTGCTACCGGATCGAGGTCGAGGGTTCTCTCTCCATCGGCTGCGACCTGAACCTTGTGGGCCACCGCAAGAGCTCGACCCAGACCAGGGGGTTCGCCAGCGAGAGCCCTCAGCTCGGCGCCTACATCATGACGACCGCACCGGCGATCAACGCAGTGCCGTTCCTATGCGAGGCGGAGCCTGGGCTCTACGGTTCGATGGATCTCGACCGGGGTCACGACCTCCACGTGATCAGGTAGCCGGGCTACCGGCAGGCGGAAAGAGGCTGTCGAAGCCTGATTGCTCCACTTCGGCCGCGAGCTGTTTGAGGCACTCCTCGGCCCCGAACGGCAAACGGAGCCGGGCCTGCAGCGTGAGGGTGATGATGCTCAGGTCGTGCTCGTCGCATTGACCGACTGCTCCCAGCACCTGGTGCGCGATCCTGAGGATCCTTGGACCGGTGTCCGCGATCGCCCACTTGAGGGCCAGGGCGTCCACGAGCGCCGACTCGGGCGACTCGTACGCGCTGTTGAGGCTGTACAACGCGAGTTCGTAAAGGGCCTGCAGTTCGGAACAGGCGTCAGCCAGAGGGAACGCGACGCCCTGGTAGGCCGCTATCGGTGAGCCGAACGCAACCCGATCGGTGGCATACGTGGTGGCCAGGTCAAGAGCCTTCTCCAAAGCGCCGAAGACGTACCACGAGCTCAGGACATGGAGCATGGCGTGCTCGAACGAGCTGAACGGTTCTCCGTCCGCGACCCGGACCGGGGGAATCTTGTTGACAAAGGGCCCAACCTTCGATCCGATCAAGTCAGGGCCGGACTTGACCACCTCCGTCTTCCCGGCACCCCTGGATGCTTCCCATTCGGAGAAGAGGTCGCCGTGCTCGAGTCTCCCATGGGCAGAGAGTAGGGCCAGCGGACGACCCGAAGGGCGCCTCAGCAGCATGGCTTCGATCGGAAGCGGGAGCACGACGGCGCCCGCGCCACGACATATCTCGGCGGCCGAAACCCCCTCGAAATATCCGTCTCGTGGGTCCAACGACTGGAGTACCGGCTCCACCTGGGCCAGGAGATCGGTGCGGGACGTCGGCTCCGATATTGCCCTTCGTGCCGCGTCGACCGAACCCACGTCCCTCATCACCCGGTCGAAGACGCCTCGCATTTCGGACCCGTCCTCGGTGACGCGAATGCGCTCGCCTCGGAACATCGTCCGCGAGAGGTGGCGCTGGAGCATCTCGGTGGTTCCCGACGCTATCGGGCCGGCCTGCATATACCTCCAGAAGAATTCGACTGCCCCGTCGACCGGGGCGCCCTGGGTGCTGCGGTCCTCGAAAAATTCGTCACCCAAGGCTTCGGCGAGTGCGTCTGCCGTAAGGAGATTGGTTCGGGTAGTGAGCATCCGAGCCGCCGAAACGATGAAGTCGTGAGAGCCCCCGTCGCGCTGGAACCAGAGAGCCCGCCGGCACATGAGGCGCGACATACGGTTCCTGACGCGCACCTGGAGCCACCGGCCCGGAGGCAGCGGGGAGGTCGTAGCTGGCTCCCCCAACAGCTTCGAGATCAACCGGTCGTCGCGTGCATAGCGGGCAATTCCGACGCGCTCGTTCGAAAGGGCATCCCGCATCACCTTCCACCCGTTGCCGACCTCGCCGAGCACCTCCGACCGGGACGCCCATACGCCATCGAGAAACACCTCGTTGAGGTGGTGCGGACCGGGAATGCCGTCCAGCCCCCGCACAGTCACGCCTTCCCGGTTCATCGGAATGAGGAAAACCGTGACCCCTTCCGACTTGCCGACCGGCGAGCCGTCAAGGCGCGCCAGCAGGTAACACCATTCTGCCCAGAGCGCCCAGGAGGTCCAGATCTTCTGACCCGTTATGCGGAAACCATCTCCGTCCGGGACCGCCCTGGTCTTGAGATTGGCCAGATCCGAGCCGGCATCGGGCTCGCTGAAACCCTGGCACCAGATCGCCTTCCCGGATGCGATGAGTGGCAGGTGAAGTCTCTTCTGATCGTCCGTCCCGTAGTCGAAGATCGACGGCCCTACCCAGTTGGGACCGTAGTACTGGCCACCTCGCGGCTCGAAATGGGCCCACATCTCCTCACGTATGACGACCGAGGAAGCCAGATCGAGGTCTTGGCCGCCATAGCGAGCCGGCCAGTTGGGAACGAGCAGCCCCTCGTCTGCGAGGATCTCGCAGAATCGGTTGCTGATCGCCAGGTCAGCCGGATCTTTGGTGAAAGGGCCCAGCCAGTGGGGGGGCAGGTGCTTATCGATCAGCGCGCGGATTCGAGTTCGGAGCGCGACCGCCTCCTCGGGATCACGGTAGATGAACGAATCCGATCCGGGGCTCGTCATGATTGCTCCACCCTCCTGGTGATCTCGCCACACGTGCCGTCACCCTTCCATCTTCGGATTTTCCTCAGTTGGACACCGGAACTACGAGGCGAAGCGGTACAAGCCGGTCGCGATCTCCATGCCGCCCGCACTCCCATCAACCATCCGGGTCGCCACTGCCGGTGAAGTCGGGCCGCCGAGGGGTTCGGGCGTGACTTCGAAGGGGCCGTTCCTACCGGCCCGCACCAGGCGGACTGAAGCAGTCGATATCCACAGGTCCGCCGGTGCGCCTCTGGAGTGGGCCGAGACCGTTGCGGCGGCTTCCGACATAACGAGGATCGGTCCGTGGTGGAGCACTTCGGTACCTACGTGGCCGGAGAGACCTCCTAGTCGGAAACGGCCGTCGCCCACCGCCTCGGCACCGAAGCCGGCGACCAGCGCCGGGAGGTCGGCGGAGTCGGGCAGACCGCGTCCCGGATCGCGATAGGAGAATCCCGGTGGCGTGGCGCCGATGATGGACCAACCGACGGTCCCGGCACCCAAAACCCGTTCGGGCTGGGCCGCGTCGGCGAAAAGCGCCTCGGTGAAGACCGCGGTGCGAGCTTCTCGGCGAACGGTACCCAGTATTTGGATCTCGTCGACGTTACGTCCCGGATCCCAGAGGTGCACGTCGATGTGCGTGCACGCCGCGTGGTAGTAGGGATCGATGTTGATCCCCGCGGTGTCCAGCATGGCGATGGCGATCGGCGCCGTCAGCAATGCCCCTCCGGGCAATCGCATGTCCCGTCGGATTGACATCCGGCCGCGGGCATGGTGACGATCCACCAGCACCGACGAGCAGCCCACGTACCGGTACGTGATCAATTCGGTGGAGGACTCGAACACTCCCCTTACGTCGCCGGCGCCCCTGTCCCGGGTCCCGGAGACCACTAGTGGTGGATGCTTTCTACGAGACGATCCCTGACTGTCATCACGTCCGTCGCTCCTGAATCGCTCGGAAAGAGAACACTCAGCCGTACGTGGCCCGGAGCTCTCGTTTCAACACCTTACCGAGCGCGTTGCGAGGAAGCGCATCGACGATCTCGATCCGTTCAGGGATCTTTTGGTTCGCCAATCCGCGGAGACGGCAGAAGTCGGCGAGATCCGCGAGAGACAGTTGGGTCTCCCCCGCCTGCAGCACGACCACGGCACAGGCCCGCTCACCGGTTGCCGGATGCGGGACCCCCACGACGGCCACATCGGCGATCGTCGGGTGTTCGTAGAGAAGATTCTCCACCTCTTGGGCTGAAATGTTCTCTGCGTTCCGGATAATCACGTCTTTGGATCGCCCGGTGATCCGGACGTGTCCCCGGGGCCCCATGACTCCGAGATCGCCAGTGCAGAAATACCCTTGCTCATCGAAGGCGGCGTCATCGAGAGAACGGTCAACGTACCCCTTGCAGCACTGCGGCCCGCGCAGTCGGAGTTCCCCCTCTTCTCCTGGCCCGACATCCCTCCCGTCCGGGCCCACGACCCTGATGTCCACACCGGGACCGGCCCGCCCCTCGGTGAGCGCCAGGTCCTCGTCGGAATCCTCGAGCACCCCTGAACTGGCAGAGGGAAATTCGCTAAGCCCCCAGGTCGAGACGATTCCGACGCCGAACACCCGCTTGAGTTCGTAGTAAAGCTCCGGTGGCTTCGGCGCACCGCCGCCGTTGAACGCCTTCAACCGCGGGTAGAGCGGTTCGGGTCCGTGCTCGAGTTGAGCCTTCAAGTACGCGTTGTAGAAAGGCACGGCGCTGCCGAGCAGGGTGGCTCCTTTTCTGCTCATCACGAGAGGTGAGTTCACGGAGTCGAAAATATCGGTGAATAGGAGCTGCGCCCCTGTGTACATGGCAGCAACCGTCACGCAGAAACCGCCGATGTGGGTGTACGGATACGGAATCGCGATGCGGTCGTCCTCACGCAGAGCCCAGCCCAGAATGGGCGCCGTCGCGCCATTCATGGCCGAGGCATCCGAATGCAGTGCGCCCTTGGGGTCGGCCGTGGAGCCCGACGTGTAATAGATATGGCGGACAGGGTCGCCCTCGCCGCTCGGCGGGGCCGGCAAGTTCGCAGGATCGGCTTCGGGCAACCCATCGTCGAGCACCAACGTCTGAACGCCTGTCGTGCGCGATATCTCGGTGGCCATGTCGGCGTAGTTGAAGTTGCGCCACGTACCGGGTGTCACCAGGAGCTCCGACCCCGTCTGGGCGACGATGAAGCCAACCTCTCGGACGCGAAGAAGCGGAAGCACCGGGTTCGATATGCCGCCCAGCCTGGAGATGGCCATCATCAAGACGCACGACTCGATGACCGTCGGCAGCTGCCAGCTCACCACCGTGTCAGATTTCACCCCCATGGCCTGCAGACCCGCCGCAACGCGCTCCGCCCACTCCACCCATTGGGCCGCGGTGAGGGTGCGGTCCCGATCGTCCTCGATGAGTACACCACCCGGCTTTGCTCGCGCTCTTGCGACGAGCACATCCCAGAGGGTCTTCGGGTAGACGGGTGTGTGCATCAGTTGCCTCCCGGTTCGGTCTCCCTGGGGCCCTCAATCTAACTGCGGGCCACTCATGGTCCCGGCGCCGGTGGGACGTCCCAACCGGTCCGAACGAACCTGGTGGACGCGCGCGACAAGGGGAACGAGAACCGTCTCTGCGTCATGGCGACGACGCGCACCTTAACCCCACCCTGATCCCACGACCCGGGCAGGTGCGCGTCGTCACGATCTCGAAGCTCAGCTCGGCGGAACGCAGGTCACCTTCAGCCCGTACGGGAGCGTGAACTTGCCGTTCTTGATGCCCGCAGTGTAGAAGCAGTCATTCGTCTCGGGCTTTCCCTGGGTGAAGGTGATCGGTGTGCTCAGGCCGCCGACAGTCGTCGTGTGAATCGCAAGGAGCGCGCTCTTGAGCGCGGCGGGCGTGATCGCGGTGGTCTTCGTGAACTTGCCCGCCTTGGCCGCCTCGAGGAGCAGGGTCCCGATCCCCCAGTTCCACGTGGTGTTGTCGTTGTAGTAACCCGACGTCAGGATCGAGGGATCGTACTGCTTGAGGTCGACCGTCATCGTCTTGATGGCCGGGTCGTTGGTGTCGAAGAACGGAACGCTCCCGACCGCGATGATCGACCCATTGGTGCCGGGGCTTCCAGCGAAGGACTTCTGGTAATCCCCGGACGCACCCAACAGGCGTGGGGAGTACCCCTGCTTGGCGCAGCTCGCTTGTACCCGCTCCGCCGTGGCCGAGGTTGATCCGATGACCAGGGCGTTCGCCCCGGCCGACTGGGCGGCCAGGCACTGCGCGAGGTAGTTGGGCGCCGACCCGGACACCGCGGCGCTGTAGACGAGATCGATCCCGTCCTGCTTTGCCACTGAACTATAGAAAGGAACGGCTTCACTGCACTGCGAGTACTCCGTGCAGTAGAAGAGGGCGAGCTTGGTGATTCCGGCCTTCTTCGCCGCGATCATCTCCTCGGCTGGGAGGAGCACCGGCGACTGAGGTATTCCGAAGGCGCCATCTCCAGTGAACGCAAGGGTCTCGGTCGACGTGAAGACGGGGACGCCAGCCTTCTCGGCGATCGACGCCCACGCAGCGTCGTTTCCGTCGGCGTCGACCAGCGCCGTGTCGCCCTGAGCAATGAACTTCTGGACGTCGGTGACAGCGACGGCGACGTTGCCTGGGTCGATGTCGGTGGTGACTCGGACGGGATGACCGTTGACGCCTCCGTGAGCGTTGGCCCACTTGACCCACGCACTGAACACGGCTGCCTCGTTGGCGTCCGCCGGACCGGAGTTCGTCATGAGGTATCCGATCTTGATCGGCGTGCCGCTCGGCTGCGCGGCGCCGGCAGTGCCGGACGAGAAGGCGAATCCGGCGCCGATCAGCGCGAATACGCCGACCAGGCTTGACAACTTCGCGCGCCAACCCCCGTGAAGCATCCCCATCGTTCGCTCCCCCCGTTTCTGTGTCTGTGGCGATTCTGTGTCTGTGGCGATCGCCAGTTTCGAAACCGATGTCTTACACTTCTGGCAACGGTAGCGTGATCGCAACACAACTTCAATGGGCGCATGCTGGACGTGGAGGGCCTGTCGGCGGCGACCGCCCGGTCTCGGTGCTGCGCGACGTAACGCTCCACTGCGAAACCGGAACCGTGGTCGCCCTGCTGGGTCCATCGGGGCGCGGGAAGGAGACGATCCTCCCCATCGTTTCGGGGTTCCTCCGGCCGACGAGTGGGAAGGTGGTGCGGAAGGGTCGCGACATCACCGACTGGAACCCCACCAAGATCGCCCGGGCCGGCGTCTGCCACATTCCGGAAGGACGGGGCATCTTCCCCTCCCTGACCCTCCGCGACAACCTCCACCTGTTCGCCCCCAAGGGCAAGGTCGACGAGGCGATTGAACGGGCTACGCCATCCTTCCCTATCCTCGGCAAGGGCTCAAGCAGACCGCGGGAAGGCTGAGCGGCGGCGAGCAACAGTGCTTGCCGAGGTGCGAGGCTACCTCACCGACCCCAAGCTGGTGCTGGTCGACGAAGCGTCCATGGGTCTCGCCCGTCGTCTACGGGCTGTTCGAGTTCCTCGCCTCAATCGCCAAGTCAGGAACCAGCCTGCTCATCGTCGGGCCGTAGGTGTCGAGGACACTCGAGCTGGCCGACACCGTCTGCCTGCTCAATCACGGGCGCATTGCCGTCACCAGCCCCGGGGCAGGCTTAGAGAGCGATGAGATCTTCGAGCGCTATCTCGGGGTGGAGCTCTGAGCGACCGCTCACGCGGTGGGCGCATCCTCGGCTGCGTGGAGATCCGCTTCTGCCTCGGCAAGCTCGGCCCCGCCTTGGCCGGCCTCGAACCCCAGGTAGGCAGCGCGTACCACCGAGCTGGCGAGCATTTCGGTCGGCGTGCCCTCGAAGATCTTCTGCCCGAAGTCCAAGACGTACACTCGGTCGCAGATCTGCCGGACCAGCGACACGTCGTGCTCGACAATGAGGATCCCGATCCGGCGTTCGGCCACGACATCGGTGAGGATCCGGCCGAACGACTCGGTTTCGCGACCGTCGAGGCCAGAAGACGGCTCGTCCAGCAGAATCGTGTCAAACGGTCCGGCCAGCACCCGTGCCAATTCGACCAGGCGTCGCTGGCCGGTGCTGATCTCACTCACCTGCGCCTCGAGGAGATCAGAGATCCCGGTCACGAAAGCCGCCTGCTCGACTGCCGCAGCCACCAACCTCGAGTCGCCCCGACGGCTGAGGAACTGACGGATCGGGTTGCCGCCGGCCAAGAAGGCCTCGCGACCGATGGCCACGTTCTGTCGCACGGTGAGTGAATGGAACAGCTCAACTCGCTGGAACGTCCGACCCAGCCCTCTCCGGGCCCGAGCCGACGGCCCGAGGCCGGACACGTCCTGGCCGTGGAGCAGGATCTGACCTGCCGTCGGCTTGACGAGCCCACAGCACGCATTGAAGGTCGTCGTCTTGCCAGCGCCGTTGGGGCCGATGAGACCGGTGATCATGCCAGTCGGCGCCCGCAGATCGAAGTGGAAGACCGCAGTGGTACCCCCATAGCGCACCGACAAGTCGCGGACCTGCAAGCCCTCACCCCGCACGGGCGCAGCGAGCTGAGCCTTCGTGGCCGCCGGGACGGCACTGTCGATCGGACCGAGCGCGGGTCCCTTTCCGCCCAGCAACCGGTCCAGCCGCATCGCCAACCTTCGCATGCCATGGGGAGTCGTCCGGCGGAAGTAGACCACGGTGAGCGGGGCCAGCATGGCGGACACGCCGAACACGATCTGCAAGTAGTCCGTGATATTGCCCAGATTGATGTAGGCGGGCGGGAGCTCCAACGAGAAGGCCGCGATGATCGCGTACCAAGGGTCGCCGACGGTGATGATCACGACCAGGCACACCAGGGTGAGCGAGGCGAACGAGTCGAACTCGCTGCCCACCGCGAAGTGAAACAGACTGGCCGTCAGGGCTCCGGAGATGGCAGCCATGAACGAGGCGATGCAGAACACGATCAACCGGGCTACGTTGACTGTCGCTCCGTTAGTCTCGAGCGCGAGGGGTGAATCGGACATCGCCTGGAGGATCCGTCCCAGCCGGCCCTTGCGGATCCCCAACGTCAGCAACGTCGCCAGCACGGCGAATACCACGACCACGTAGTAGAACCCCGTGTCGGTGCCGAGAGAGCCCAGATGCGGTCGTGCCGCGGACACCCCGTTGGTGTTCGGACCGAACATCCAGTTCTGTGTGTAGAACATCTGCTGGAGCAAGACGCCGAACCCGAGCGTGGCCAGGGCCAGGAAGACCCCGGTCAGGCGGATCGCCGGGATGGCCACGATCGCCCCAACCGGAATGGCCACCAGACCGGCAAGGAGAACCGACAGCAACCAGGGAAGTCCCATCGTGGTTGTGAAGTGCGCCATGGCGGCCGCGCCCACCGCGGCGAACGCATATTGGCACAGTGAGACCTGCCCGGCGTTGCGGATCAGGAGACCGAGCGAGAGGAAGAGGATCACGTCAACGACCGAAGCCGAATAGGCCGGCAGGTTGTCTCCGGCGAACGCTGGCACGCAGCACAGGAGCACCAGGAAGAGGCCGCCAATGAGCAACCGCACCCGCCACGGGGCGTACCACGAATCCGACCACGACTTCGACGGGACGAACCGACGGCTCGCCAGCCTGGCTCGCGGTGTGACAATCAGGGCGATGAACAAGATGATGAACGGCAGTGAGGGCGGTAGGTTGGCCAGTGACGGGATCTGGGTCACGTACTTGGCCGAAACGGACGCCACGATGCCGATGATCAGGCCGCCGGCATAGGTCAGCGGAAGACTCGAGAAGTACCCGATCGCCGCCGCTCCGAAGGCCTGCACGACAAGGAGCGTGAGGACCATCGCGTCGAGGTTGACGCTCGGGGCCAGAAGGATGCCCGACAACGCGGCGAACGTGGTGCCGATGACCCAGGCCCACCGCCGCACGCGCGTGGGACTCTCGCCGGTCATGGAGATCAGATTCGGATCGTCCACGACTGCCCGCATCGCCATGCCCATTCGGATGAATCGAAAGAAGTAGTAGAGCGCACCGACCAAAACGAGCGAGACGATGAAGGTCGTGGTGTCATCCCACCCCACGTTCACTCCGAAGAGGCGGTATGTCTCGGTTGGGAGGTACGAGGGGAACGCCGGCGTCGAGGGGAACCAGATCTCCCCCAGGCTCAGCACGATCAGGATGATCCCGACGGTGGAGGCGATCTTGAGCGTGTCGCTCACGTCCGCCAACACGAGCGCCAACCGTTCGAGCGCCAAGCCCATACCCGGCCCGACGACCAGGAGACACACGGCCATGGTCAGCGGCCACGGCCAGTTGTGATCGACGTGGAGGAAATAGAAGACGAAGGCCGCCAACGCGGCGATCGACCCCTGGGCGAAGTTGAAGATGCCCGACGTCTTGTAGGTCAGCACGAGACCCGTCGCCGTGAGTCCGTAGACCGCGCCCGTGACGATCCCGGCCACGATGAACGGCGCTAGGTCGCTCATTCCGCTACCCCCTTCACGGTCGCCACCAAGGTGCGTGGGAGTATAGACAAGGAGCCGGACAGAGAGTCGAGAAGGAGCCGGACAGAGAGTCGAGTTAGCCTCGATCCACGTGCGTCCAGCAGAAAGTCCGGTGCGAGCACACGCTCGACATCCACTCCATCACCACCAACCGCCGCGAGTGGTTCTACTGGGCGGTGGTCTTCGCAACGTTCTGCCTGGGGACGGCACTGGGGGACTTCACGACGACGACGCTCGGCCCCGGGTATCTCGCTTCGGCACTCGTCTTCTGCGCGGTCATCGTGGTGCCGTGGGCGGGGGGAGGTTCCTCAGGTGGAACAGCGTCTTCGCCTTCTGGTTCGCCTGCGTCATCACCCGCCCGGTCGGCGCGTCCTTCGCCGACTACTTCTCCAAGTCGCACGGCCTGAGCGGCGCGAACTTCGGCGACTGGCAGACGGCGCTGGTGCTGACCGCCATCGTGGTCGTCCTCGTGATGTACACGGCGAAGGCTCGATACGACATCCAGTCCCCCGACGTGGAGATCGCCGGCGGAGTCCGAGATGCAGTGGTGCAGCGGTTCAGCGGTAGTAGCCCGATCCGCCGTCGACGAAGAGCGTCTGTCCGGTCACGAACTCCCCGGGTCCCGAGAGGTAGACGACGGCGGCGCCAATGTCGCGGTACGGATCGCCGTCGCGCCGTAACGGGATCCGTTGGAGCAGCTCGTCGTCGAGCCAGTGGGCGGTCTCCCACTTCTCCGGGTTGTGGGCGAACGGGCAGATGGTGTTCACCCGGATGCCCGCCGGCCCCCATTCCCAGGCCCCGACCTTGGTCACCAGGCGGATGCCTTCCTTTGCCGATCCGTACGCCAGCATGCCCTCGGTTCCCGCCGTCCCACCGCCGGACCCGAAGTTGACGATGGAGCCACCGCCCCGGGCGACCAGGTGGGGATGGCAGAGCTGCATCATCCGGACCGTGGAGAGGACGCCCGACTCCCACGACACGAGCATGTCGTCATCGCTCACCTCGATGAAGGGGATGAAGGCCCGGAACTGTTGGGCCAGGTTCACCAGGATGTCGACTCCGCCGAACTCCTCCACCGCCTGGCCCACCACGGATGCGCACTGCTCGCGTTCGGTCAGGTCACCGCTGAGCGCGATGGAGCGCTGGCCGCCCTCTCGTAGCCGGACGGCGAGATCCTCCGCTGCCTGGGTGTTGATGTCGACGATGGCCACGTCGGCGCCGGCGTCCGCCAGGGCACGCACGACACCGGTCCCGATCTGACCGGCACCGCCGGAGACGATGGCAATTTTGTTCTCGAGTGGAGGCATACCCCCATTCTCGCCTGCCGGCCGGGTACCTCGCCGAATGTCCGACGAGACGGCCACCGGCCGGTCGCGGGTGGCCGGTGGCGGGTGGGCGGGAGTCCGCCGAGTGCCAGCTCGACCGCATAGACGTTCATCTTTGTTCACTTGGTAGTGCGTAAATTGCTTCAGGGATGACTACGACACAAGTGGCGTTCTTCGTGACCGTGTTCGATCGCAGCGAGTCGCAGCGAGTCGTTGCGCGAGCGTAAGAAGCTCAAGACCCGACGGTCCATAGAGGACGCCGCTCTCGAACTCTTCGCCGCGCAGGGCTTTGAGGGGACCACCGTGGAGCAGATCGCTGACCTGGCTGAAGTCTTGACCACGACGTTCTGTCGTTTTCCCGAGCAAGGCTGACGTGATTCTTGGCGACAACAACCGCCAGCTCGCTGCCCTCGAAGAAGCATCCTCGCCCAACCCACAGGTGTGAGCGACCTGGGCGCAGTCCGACACGCCATCCTCGGGCCGCCCCGGTCACGGCCACGGATCGAGCATCGAATCGCAGTTCATCTAATTCAGACATCTCCGCTGAGACTCATTCGGATTTGAAACGATGCAAGATCGAATCGTCTTGCGCTGGGATCAGAGACTCCCGCCGATCACCGCCAGGTCGTCCATGAGAAGCTCATCGACTGCGGCAAGCTTCTCGTCTCCCTCGTAGGGCTTGAGGTAGCCGCTGCGGGCCGCGAAGCTCTCGATGAGCTCCTGTGGGACGCCGCCGCCTGTGATCTCCTCGATGCTCAGGCCGATTCGCTTGGCGATCGCTGCCAGCCGGTCACGGTCAAGCCCGAAGAAGCGGATGCCGTTCTCGCCGAGCATGGCCCGGATGTCGTCTTCGGGTACCCCAGCGAACGCTGCGCGCAGGTACTGCTTGGTCTGGGGCCAGGTGGACTCCTGATGAGGGTAGTCCCTTCCGAACAGGATCGTCTCCACCCCCAACTCGTGGCGCCGCTCGACCTCCGCCCGGTGGATGAACGACGCACCGGCCAGACAGTGGGTCTGCCAGTACTCGCTGGGTCGACGCTTGGCAGGAATCTGGTCGCGGTTGCGCTCCCAGACATCGTCGAGGTGGGCCAGCGTCGCGGGGATCCAGTCGAGGCGGATCTCTGCCAGTTCGAGCTTGAGGTCGGGGTGCCGGTCGAACACCCCGCCGAGCATCATCTGCCACAGCGGCTGGCGAGAATCGAGGTTCTTGTTCACGAAGTCATGGAAGAACCGAAGCGACTCATCCGCGATGGCGTCAGCGTGCCGGATCATGGCGTCGAGCTCGTTGGTGCCCGCAGCCGCCACCACATCGTCGTACATCTTCTCGACCTGGGGGAACGCCATGCCGATCATCGTGCCGAAGCCCGCATGCACGACCACGGCCAGGTTGCGCTCCGCGCACTTTGCCCAGAACGGGTCCCAAGATGCGTCGGAGAGGGGTGGCATCGCCGCATGCTTGAGATAGCCCGGGCCGTACACGCCCACGAACTTGTGGTCGGCGATCCAGTCGAGCTCGGCGAGCTGCGCGTCCATGTCGACGCACGGGCCGATGGCACCGGTGATCAAGAGGCGGTCGGGGGCGAACCCGAAGGCGTCGGAGCAATAACGGTTCCAGCCTTTCGCCCCGGCCTCC
Organism: Acidimicrobiaceae bacterium; assembly: GCA_003160635.1. GTDB lineage: Bacteria > Actinomycetota > Acidimicrobiia > Acidimicrobiales > RAAP-2 > Bog-473. The sequence goes on from PMLV01000137.1 coordinate 29,844, forward strand.
CACGCCTCAAGGCCGTAGTCGCGGCCGGACACATTGTGGAACATGTCACCGAGGCGGGAATCGCCCAGGTAGATGAGCTCGGCGGCGATGCCCTCACGGTCCATGTCCGCCAGGCGCAACACCGGGTCGTAAAGACCGTGCCAATCATCGCGCTGCGCCGCTTGGTGCTCGGCATTGACCCTCTCGCCACCCCCCACCTTTGCGCCGATGCAGTAGATGGCGTTCGGGTAGATCTCGTCGCAGTCCCGGTGGAGCTGGTCGAGCAACCCGTGAAACTCCTTGGGCAGGTACTCGGGCCACAGCTCCTTGGGGACACCGGCGTGAGAATCACACGAGACGATGATGACTTTTTCGCTCATGACGCCTCCTTTCTTTTCGATGAAAATTCGATCCGAATATGCCATGACCACCTCAACCTTTCGTCCTGGCCACGACGGCGGTCAACGTCGGCGGATTCCGCGACACTGATCACTTCCCTGCAGCCTTCTGGAACACAGGTATGTTCACCTCGTCAGGGTCGAGGTTGAAAGGGCCACCGACCTTGCGGAGTGTGCGCTCGGGGCCGTCGAGGGTCACTGTGCCACGGCCGTGTTGGGTGGTGATATTGTCCCACACGACGAGGTCGCCTGTCCGCCATTCGTGCGCCAAGATGGTCGACGGTTCGTACAGGTAACTAAAGAGCTCGGCCAGCAGGGCCTCGTTCTCCTCTGAGGAGAGTCCGAGGATCTCGATGGTGGCCTGCTGCGACACGTACAGCAACATTCGACCAGTTCGTGGGTGGCGCACGATTACGGGCCTGACCGTGGACCGCGATGTGTCGTAGTAGGCGTCGATAACATCCTGGTCACCACCACGATTCGGGTACTTGTGTTCGAACCCGTGACGGGCTTCGAGACCCTCGAGCCGGGCGCGGAACTCCTCGGGAAGCCGGTCCCAAGTCTCACCCATGCTCACAAAGGTGGTGGGCGCAGAGGGTGGTTCGACTTGGACGCCGTACAGCGAGAGTATGCGCTCGAAACGACGGGCCCACATGTTATCGCAGTGAAAAAGCAGTCGCCCGTAAGGGGCCGCGCCATGTTCCATCTTGTTGGACACGACCCGTGGCCGCTTCTCGGCTGCCGCGAGCTCGACCGGCACCTCCTCCCCGATCAGGCCGTACACGATCGAACGCTGCATGTCCTCTTCGATGTCCAGGTTGCGAAACACCAGGACGCTCCGCTCGTCGAAGGCTGCCCGGAGCTGGGCCAGCACCTCCTCGTCCAGCGGACTACTGGGTTCGAATCCTTCAACCTCGGCACCGAATGCCGGGGTCAACGCCCGTAGTTTCAATTGTGACATCTCCACTCCTTCATTAGTCGGTGTTCAGTGGTCCGAATCTCTACGAGACCATCGTCGACGGGAGGGTAACCAGCATCTGGGTAGGTCATACCACCTAACGCGCCGTTCCCGCTTCATGTAGGACGAAGGCGAAGTTCGTCGAAACGGAGCGCGGCTCGAGCAAGCCATCGATGATGTCATCGTGCGAATCGCCGGTTACGACCCACCTGGTGTCTCCGTGCAACCGGACAACGTCGCGCTCGGTACACCCACCTGGGCCCTCATGCCCCGCCGCGGCAGGCACATCAGCAGGCCCGGGAACGAACCAACCCACCCTTCCCGGCTTGGGTGAATAGAACATGAGCACTGCAACATGAGCACCCTGCGGATCGGACCACGACGCACTTGGACAACCGGCCGCCCACCTTCACGTGCCCTATCATCTCATCTGCTACCCCTGCTCTGTCACTTGGTGAAGGGCTCGGGCCGGGCGTCGGCACGGCGCCTTTCATAAGGACCACAGGGACCAGTTATGCCTCACGAGGCAGGGGGACAGAACAGAATGGTGCACTCCAGACGGACTCGCACGACGATCGCTGCACTTTCCATCGTCGCCGCACTCGCCATGGCGGGCTGCCTCTCGTCGCAAGGTACATCGGCGCCGTCGACCACCAGTGGTGGGAGGGGGGGCACCGTGTTGGTGTCGTCGGTACGTGCCCTACGTTCTAATGACGTGTTGGCGAAGAAAGCCAGCAGTACGCCATTCAAGATTGGATACATCGAGGAGGCTGTCTCGCTGGGGGCTGGGAGCAGCAACCCGTACACCATTCCCGCATTCCAGGCCTGGGCGAAGTGGCAGAACGCCAATGGAGGCATCGGCGGCCATCCGATCCAGGTGGTGGTCCAACGCGAGCCCGCCAACCCTGGAATCGCCCTGACCGACGTCCAGAACATGATTAGTCAGGGAATCGTCGCACTGGTTTCGGACGACACCTCGGACGAGTCGTCCTGGGCCAGCTTGGTCACGAAGGACGGCATCCCGACCTTCGAAGGAACCAGTGGCAGTGTCGACTTGGCCGTCAGCCCGGTCAACTTCAGCACCCAGGTATCCCTGTTCTCCACCCCGGCGGCCATCGTCGCCGCGGCGAAGCAGGTCGGGAGCAAAGACATGGCCGTGTTCTACTGCGCCGAGATCCCGCAGTGTGCGCAGTCAGTGCCCGCCTTTGCCGGGGCGGGTAAGAAGATCGGCGTGAGTGTCCCCTTCAGTACCTCGATCCTGGGTAGCGCACCCAACTTCACGGCCCAGTGCGTGACCGCCAAGTCGCATGGTGCCACCTCCTTGGAGGTTGCGGACGCTTCCCAGATCATCACAAGGGTGGCATCAGACTGCGCCCAACAGGGCTACACGCCACACGAGATCACCGACAGTCTCAATATCCAGCTCAGCTTCGCGAAGACTCCGGGAATGAACGGTCTGATCTCCTTCGAGTCCACGATGCCGTTCTTCGACACCAGCTTCCCCGGCATCAAGACCATGACCGTTGCATTCAACAAATACGATCCAGGCCTCACCAAGATGTCCGGCTACGGCGACTTGGCGACCAACCAGTGGACCACCGGACTCCTTATTGCGGCCGGAGCGAAGGCAGGGGGCGTCGGCACCACTCACCCGATCACGTCGGCGGCATTGCTCAAGGGCATGTATGCCCTGCACTCGACCAATCTGGGCGGGATGATTCCCACGGAAACCTTCACGGCCGGAAAGGCGCAGATGAACAAGTGCTGGTTCTGGGCCGCCATCAAGAACAACAAGTTCACGATGCCATACGGGACGAAAATAGCCTGCGCCAGCTGAACGATCACCTCATGGACCTCGGCCTGACCGGCAAAGTCGCCGTCGTGACCGGGGCCAGCAGGGGTATCGGCCGAGCGGTGGCCGACGAGCTCGTCGCCAGCGGAGTCAAGGTCGTCATATCGGCCCGTGGTGCCGAGGATCTCCACCGTGCCGTTGAGGAACTGCGACAGGGCGCGCCCCTACCAGGTGAGGATTCCGTCCTCGCTGTCGTAGGCGACGCCACCGAGGAGAGCACGACTGTTGCGATCGGGAAGGCTGCGGCCCGGCTCGGGGGCGCCGACATCCTGGTCAACAACGCCGGCGGTGAGAGCGGTCACCTGCCATTCGATCAACTCTCCGACGAGGACTGGGATGACGCCTACCGGCTCAACGTGGTCAGCGGCGTGCGGCTGACGCGGGCGCTTCTTCCGCACATGCGTGGGCGACGTTGGGGTCGTATCGTCAACGTGTCGTCCTACACCGCCCGGGTCCCAGAGCCATTCTGCGCCCCGTACTCCGCGGCCAAGGCGGCGCTGGTGAACGTGACCCGGAACCTCTCTCGCGCCTACGGGTCGGAGGGTATCTGCGCCAACTGCGTGCTTCCGGGGCTCACCTACACGGAGGGGGCGGCATCCGTCTTCGAAGACGCGATGGCCGCAACCGGGCGTTCGGAGGAAGCACTGGTCGAGAGCATGCTCCGGAGAGCACCCATCGACGTGGGTCGGATGGGTACGGCAGCCGAAGTCGCCGCCGCGGTGATCTTTCTCTGCTCCGAACGAGCTTCGTGGATCACCGGCATTGCTCTACCCATTGACGGAGGAACGATCCGCAGCGCACCCTGACTGCGCTCGCAAGAACCACGTCCGGGCAGCAAGAGACCCCGGTGGCTCGGCCACCGGGGTCTCTGTCTTCTCTCGGGGGGGGAGAGATCAGACGCGGACAGCCGCCAACCCGGCAAAGTCCTCCTGCAGCACCTTGTCGACCATCGGAATCTGGCTGTCACCCTCCGCCGGCTTCAGGTAGCCCCCTCGCAGTGCGAAGCTCTCGAGGAGCGGTCCGGTGACGGGCTCGCCCGCATGGATTTCGTCAACGGTGGGTCCGATGCGCCGGGCAATCTCGGCCAGCCGGTCCCGGTCCAGCTTCAAGAATCGGATGGCGTTCTCGCCCAGTATGAGCCGCAACTCGTCCTCGGGCACCCCCTCGAAAGCATCCCTCCACCAATCACGGGTGTTGGGCCACGTGCTCTCCGGATGCGGATAGTCCCGGCCGAACAGCATCGTCTCGACGCCGATCTCGTGGCGCATCTCCACCTCGGCCTTGTGGATGAACGACGCCCCGGCCATGCAGTTGGACTGCCAGTACTCACTCGGCTTGCGCTTGGCCGGCAGATCCGCTCGGTGCTCCTCGTAGAATTTGTCCAGGTGGGCGAGCGTGGCCGGAATCCAGTCCAGCCGGATTTCGGTGGGCATGTACCGCAGTCCCGGATACCGGTCGAAGACTCCGCCGAGCATCATCTGCCACATGGGACGCCGGGCATCCACGCTGCGGTTGAGGAAGTTGCTGAAGAACTCGAGCGACTCCTCGGAAACCGCTCCGGCATGGGCAAACAGCTCGTCGATGTCGGTCGAGTTCGCCGCCTTCGCTACATCATTGTAAATCCGCTCCAACTCTGGGAATACCGCACCTTGCTCGGTCCCGAAGCCGGCATGAACGATGACGGCCAGGTTGCGCTCTTCGCACACCGACCAGAAGCGATTCCAGTAGGGGTCGAAAAGGGGTGGCATCCCCTCATGGTGCAAGTACCCCGGGCCGTAGGTACCGGTGAAGCCGTGGTCGGAGATCCACTCCAGTTCTTTCACCGTAAGGTCCATATCGACACACGGCCCGATGGCCGCAGTCAGGAGGAACCGGTCGAGAGCGAACCCGAAGTTGTCCGCCGCCCACCGGTTCCAGGCCCGTGCGCCGGCTTCCCACGCATCGAGGGAGAACTCTCGGTTCGTCACGTTGTGGAACAGGTCCCCGAGACGATTGTCGCCGAGGTATATGAGCTCGGCCGTGACTCCTTCGCGATCCATGTCGGCCATCCGCAGTACCGGGTCGTGGAGCCCATGCCATCCCGTACGGTGGATTTCTTCGTGTTCGGGGTAGACGCCGAACTGGTGCTTGGAGCCCAGAAGGGCGATGGCGAGCGGGTAGAGCTCGTTGTCCTTGCTCAGGCCGGGGAGCAAATCGTGGAACCGGCTCTCGAGATACTCGGCCCACAACTCCTTGGGCATCCCCGCATGGGAGTCCGACGAAACGACGATGACTCTCTCGACCATGACCCTCCCTAAGCTCACGGCGCAGCCATCGCGGCTGCATGTTCCTACTATACGCCCTATAATAGCGAACGCCGGTCGATTTGCACAGAGCGAGACCGGCTGAGGATTGAGTCCTTCGGGACAGGATGCGACGAGGTACTCCGTCACCAATGCCCCCTCCCCATCGGATTGTCCGGACCTTTCACTCAACGTGCATGGTCAACAGCTATGACCGCACGGTGGCCGCACTGGGGCACGTCGCCGGACTCCGGGTACTCGAGTACAGCGAGGCGGCAGCAATCGGCCGCCGGGGGGGCATGAGCTGGGTCGGCGATGGTTCGATCGAGGTGGCCGAGCCGATCGTCCCTGGCCATGCGGCAGCGCGCTTCTTGGAGCGCTTCGGGCCGGGGATGCATTCGTGCGCCTTCCAAGTCGAGAACCTCGACGCAACCATTGAGCACCTCGCACGCGGTGGGGTCGAAGTCGGGGTGCGTCCAGAGGCCGGCTTCTGCTTCACGGATCCACGCCGAACCGGCGGGCTCCTCTTCGAGTGGTCAGACTTCACGATCCCTGAGGATCCGCGGGACGGCGCACCAGAGCCGCCCCCTCCCGAAAAGCGAGTGCTCGACGTGCTCACGCACGCCTTCATCGGCGCACTGGTACCGGAGCCGTCCGGATGGGCGGACGACTTCGGCGAGTTGTTCGGGCTCGTGGAGACATTCCGCGACCCAAGGGCCGCCCTGGACCAGCCCGTCGTAGGCCTGGCGGCCCCCGACTGCATGCTCGCCCTGTTCCGCCTCACACCGGAAACGAGTGCGCAGTATTGGGGCACGGCGCATACCCGCGCCCGCTGTCACGTCCTGGGGCTCGGAGTCCCCTCGCTGGAGTCCGCTGGCCGCTCACTGGAAGACGCAGGCGTCGCGGTATGGCGGCGCAGCGATAAAGCCATCTTCATCGATCCTGCGGAAACGGGAGAGGTACCGCTGATGCTGATCGAGGAACTCCTGACCGGCGATCCGCGACGTCTGCGTTCCGAGTCGACGACCGATACCCCTTAGTTAGAGCTCGAAGTAGAACCGTCCCTCAGTGGGGACGCAGGAACACAGCCAAGCGGGCGATGAACCCGTCGTCGTCCACCGTGAAGTGATTGCTGGACAGCAGCACGGGGTCGTCGATGGGAGGGTTGGCTAGCTCCGCCCAGCAATCCTGGCCCACTTCCACAGCGCGGTGGATGTGGAACGTTGGTACCACCGTGGCCAGGTGTCGCGCGTAGAAAGCGGCGATCTGCTCTCTGCCCCGGTACACCGATCCGTCGGGCGCATGGAACACACCGTCAGGAGCGAACAGGGTGGCCAATGCGGCCTTGCCGTCGGCCGTTGCGATCTCGACATATTTGTCGGCAACCTGTCGTGGCCTGGCCATCGCGTGCAGTCTCTCAGGCCGGACAATCGAGGAGACACCTGGACAGGTCATCTACCATGGCGATGGTGATTGACAGAAGCCAGCCGCCGGCGGCGACCACCTCTATTAAGGAGTGGAGCCGCGGAGTCGATCACGGGCGAAGACTGTTGGGAAAGCGCGCGCTGGTCAGCGGCGCCGGCACATCCCCGGGCACGGAGCTATTCGGCATTGGCGAGGCCATCGCCATACTCTTCGCCCTCCAAGGCGCTCGGGTTTCGGTCGTCGACATCTCGCGCGAGCGGGCCGACGCGACCAAGCAGCTGATCGACGAACTCGGGGGGGACGCGATAACGGCTGTAGGGGACCTCACGGATGAGGCCGACAACGCGAGATGTGTAGAGATGACCGTGGACGCCTTCGGAGGCCTCGACACGCTCGTCAACAACGTTGCCCTGTCCCAGGGCGGAGGCAACCCGGCCACCCTGAGCCTCGACGCTTGGGATCAGGTCATGAATGTCAACCTTCGCGCCCCCCTGCTCACCACCCGCCACAGCGTTCCGCACCTAGTTGCTGCCGGGAGTGGGTCGATCCTGAATATCTCTTCGATCGCTGCCATCCGCGGCTTCGGCTCCGGTGCGTACGCCGCGTCCAAATCTGCACTGTTGGGTCTGACCAGGGACTGGGCCTACCTCTTCGGGCGCGACAGCATCAGGGTCAACTGCATCCTCCCGGGTCACGTGTTCACCCCGATGGGAGACCAGGGCGGCGAGGTAATCCGTGAGCGGAGGCGCCGGGCCGGCCTGCTCCCCACCGAAGGCCTGGCCTGGGATGTCGCCTGGCCCGCTGTCTTCCTCGCCTCGGAAGAGAGCCGCTGGGTCACCGGCGTCGAGCTACCCGTCGATGCCGGCACGACCTCAGCGACAGCCTGGGCCATCCAGAACCTCAACGAGCGCCGGTGATCTCGATCATGACATTCGGGATGCCGCTCCCGGCGCAGGGCAGCGGACCGCATATCGCAGGAGATCGATCCGGGAGACGACCATGAAACCTGGGGCCAAACGCAGCGCCGAATCCGACGAACTGGCGATCCGAAACCTCGTGGCCAAGATTGCCCACGCCGCCGATCACGGGGAAATCGACGAGTACATCGAGCTCTTCACCGAGGACGCCACTTGGGAGATGCCGGATGCGCCTCGGCGGGGGCGGGCGGAAATCAGGGCTGGAGCGGAAGAAAGGCGGCGGACGGGCCTCACCGGGCCCGGAAGCGCTTCGCGTCATGTCATAGCGACCCTCGCCGTTGACCTCGCCGGCGAGGACGACGCGGTAGCCGACTCCTACTTCATCTTTTTCCGCCAGACGGCGACCAACCCGACGATCTTCAACATGGGGCACTACCATGACGATCTCCGATTCGTCGACGGCGATTGGCGCCTGGCTCGACGTCAGATCACGATCGGTTGATGCGCCGGTCCGTCAACCGGATCACGTGTTGACTGCGGAGGACACCCCATGGACGTAGGCGTCGGCATCCCCCACTTCGGACCTCTTGCCTCCCCGGAATTCGTGATCGACTTCTGCCGAGCGGCGGAATCCGCCGGCTTCGATTCGTTGTGGGCCGCCGACCACGTCGTGGTCCCAGCCCATATCGAGTCGGAGTATGTCCTTCCGGCCACGCCCCAGCGCCCCGAGTTTGCCGACTTGCAGGCAACCATGGGACTGAACCTGGAGATGAACACCACCCTTGCCATCGCGTCTGCGGTGACGCAACGGGTCAAGATTTGCACGGGGATCGCCGTCCTCCCGATTCGGAATCCCGTGCTCAACGCCAGGCAGCTGGCCAGTATCGACCTCTACTCCGGCGGGCGCGTCCTGTACGGCGTTGGGATTGGCTGGCTCAGGGAGGAGGCCGAAGCCATGGGTATGCCGTGGGACCGACGCGGTCGGAGGGTCGACGAGCAGATCTCCTTGCTACGGACCCTGTGGAGCGCCACCGGTGAGACCGTCGAGTTCGCTGGGGAGTTCTACCATGTCCCCCCCATCTCCCCCGACCCGCGGCCCGTACAGCGGCCCATACCCATTCTGATCGGTGGTCACAGCGATGCAGCCTTGGACCGGGCGGCCCGACTCGGTGACGGGTGGATCGCGGCCGGAATGGGTCCCGAGAGACTCAAGGACGGCATCGACCGGCTCCGAGCGGCATGTGACCGGGTAGGACGGGACCCCGGCAAGCTCCTGATCGTCAACGGCGAACGATCGGATGTGCAGCTCGACGCCGAATCAACCGACCTCAAGGACCAAGCAGGTCGGGTGGTCGACGCCCTCGCCATGTATGAATCGATGGGCGTCGCCCACATGAAGGCTGGAATTCGGGCCTCCAACGCCGCCTCTGCACTCAGGATGATCGAGTGGTACGGAAGTGCGGTGCTGCCGGCGCTTCGATGATCGAAGCCCGCTCAAACCTTCTCCCCCCAGCGTCCGGCCGGGAACCACTCTTCGAAACACAGGACGTTGCCGTCGGGATCGGCAAAGTAGAACCACTCCGAGTCGCCCCATTTGTACGCTCCGAGCTGGTTCTCGATGAGAACGTGCACTCCGCGCCGCTTGAGCTCGGCCAGCACGTCCAGATGTCGGACGGTCTTGAAGCAGTACCGCATGATGCCGAGCTGATGAAAGGTCGGATCCGGCCCCGGAACTACCAGATTCCCGTCATTCCAGCCCATGATCTCGAGATGCATCTCGGAGTGGTCCCCTGCCAGTTGAAACAGGGTCACGCTATTGGTGACCTTGTTGTTCAGTGGCCGACCGAAGGCTTCGATATACGGATTGGGCCGGCTCATGTCGATGAGTTGTCGGTAATCGACGTTCGGCCTTCCTTCGCTCAGCGGATCCGGGGCGAATCCGAAGCCGGCATAGAACCGGGACATCGCTTCGTAGTCGTACGTATTGAGTTGGAGGTGCAGGAAGGTCGTCTGTGCTCCGGCCACCGTGCAGGACGTGTAGTCCCAACCCCGGCCCGGGAAGCATTCGAGTAGCTCGACAACGTTTCCGTCCGGATCCTCGATGTACGCGGATCGCGTTGGGCCACTCAACCGTGCAGTAGTTTCCGCATCGACACGGATCCTGGCCCCGTCGTCTACCAGTCGACGCACCTCTAGGTCGAGATCTGCGACCTGGAGCGTTAGGACGGTCGATCCCAACTGGTCGACCGACTTCGGCCATCCTTGCTGCCGGCCGCCCGCATCGCATGCGACCAGATTCACGTGCATGTACGGATCGCTGGGCCAGCGCAGGGCGACAGATCGGGCGCTCGAGTTCTGGCCGGGTCGTTGGCTGCCAGAACCGATGTCAGGCCATCGGGCCGGTCGGCCCGACACATGCCGATGTCCTCGACCATGCCGAGTCCGGTATAGAACTGCTGAGCGCGATCGAGGTTGGCGACATTGAGTCGTACACCGTGAATCGCGGTGCCGGTCAACGCCTCACTCCCCCACGATCAGGCAATCGGTTCTTCGCCTTGCAACATGGTCCGGTGCAGCAACCGCCCGCTGGCCCCGTCGTAGGGAATGGCCCGGTGCAGTGTGCCGGTGTTGTCCCACATGACCAGGTCGCCGACCTTCCATTCGTGCCGGTAAACGAACTGCGGCTGCGTTGCCCAGTCGCGCAGCCGGACCAGCAGGTCCATGCTGTCAGCCGCTTCCATTCCGACGACATAGGCCGCCGTCGAGCCGATCACGAGGGAGTTCCGCCCAGAGCGGTGCTTCCACACGAGCGGGTGTTCCCGGGCCGGCACGCTTCGCGCCGCTGCAAACGCCTCGTAGGAGGGCTCCGGGTTCACGAACCGCTGGAGCGCCCAGTTGGCGTACACAACCCTAAGCCCTTCCAGCGCAGCCTTGTCTGACGCCGGGAGGGCATCGTACGCGGCAAACGTGTTGGCCCACTCAGTTGCTCCCCCTTCGGGGGGGAGATGTCGCGCACTCAGCAGCGAGGCCAGGATCGGCACCTCGTGCATCGTACCGTCGAGGTGCCAGAAGAACGACGTCTTGAGGTACTCGCCGATCGGATTGACCGACGGGTCCAGGCTGACTTTGAAGATGGCCTGCTTCTCGCCGTTCGCTTGCGGCACCCCGTTGTTCTCGAACGCCTGGACACCGAGCGTCTGCGTGAACGCGATCTGTCGCTGGTCGTCAAAGCCGAGACCGGGAAACACGAGCACACTCCGCTCTTCGAGGAGGGCGCGTATGTCCCCCGCGGCCGTACCGCTGAGCAGCGTTGCGACATCGGCCTCCACCACCGTTCCAATGTCGGGCTTCAACTCTCGCGTGCCAATTGCGGCGTCAACCGTGATCACCTGATTCCCCCTTCGACAACGGAAAGACCGGTTAATTTAATTTACACAGTACAGTCCGTGGGACGTGGGTGTGGTGGGGAGAGCCGGCCTCGCGCGTGGGGCTTCTCATGTCGCGAGAGTGAGAACCGGGGTGAAAAACCAGCGCGGTTGATCCGGAGAAGGCGCCGGTCACGTCATGTTCGAGTTGGCCGAACGGACGGGCGACGAGATCGCGCTAGCCGACCCGAGCGGGCATCTGACCTGGGCTGAGCTGGCGGTCAAGATCAACGCCGCGGCGCACGCGCTCTTAGAGAGCGGATTCGACCAGGGACGGTCGGCTGTGCTCGGGTCGAACTGCAGTGCCACCGCCATCATGTACGCGGCCGCCCTGTCGCGGGAGTGGGATCCAGCCCCATTCTCCGGGAGGCCTACGGCGGCAGCGAGAGCGGGATCATCACCTACATAACCTCGGATGACTGGCTGGCGCATTTCGGTTCGGTCGGGCGGGTATCAGCCCCGTTTCGGGCGCTCGTGCTCGACGAGCATGGCTTTCTCTGCCCCGCCCGGAAAGGATGGCCGGCTCTATTTTGAGGACGAAAGCGGGCGGGCATCCGGTACTACAAGGATCCAGATAAGTCCGCAGCCGCTCACCTCAAGCCCGGGGTATTCACACTCGGCGACATCGGTCACGTCGACACAGAGGGTTACCTGTACATCACGGGTCGGATGACCGACATGGTGATCTCCGGCGGGGTCAACATCTATCCCGCGGAGTGCGAGCGTGTCTTGAATACCCACCCCGGTGTGAAGGACGTCGCGCTCTTCGGCCAACCCGACGACGAGATGTGTGAGCGGCTGGTAGGTCTGGTGGCGACGGCCGACCCCGGGGTTACCGCTGACAACCTCATCGACTTTTGCCGGAAAGCCATCGCTGTCTACAAGGTCCCCAAGCGGTTGGTGGTGGTCTCAGAGGTTCCTCGCTCGGCGATGGGCAAGGTTGACAAGGCTGCGGCCAGGCAGGTCTGCGCCGATCTCGCCGAGGCCGGTGACTGATCGGCTCCGCCCAACTGCGGAACCGGTGGCCGATCCGGCTCGACTCGGCGCGGATCCTCGGACTCGGTTCGAACATTCGGAGGCGGCGCCGGGTCCGGAAGAGAGGAGATCATACGCCTACACCTATGCCGCAGTCGGACAGAGAATGGATCAATCTAGATTTTCCGCTGTAATAAGTGTCGGGCGTCTGGACCGCCCAGGAGGGACTCTCAGATGACGACCGTCAATTCTGACGCGTACTGCGAGCTTTGACACATGCGGCTGGGAAGCACCGACCCGGGCTCAGGCTAAGCCCACGTAAGGAGGCAGCGGGATGGTTCAAACTGACGCCCTGATTGCAAAAGCCCGAGCATTGACCGGCTTGTCCGACTTCGGCCTCGACGGCTGGCAACAGGGCCTCGAACGTCTGGTCGGTGCGCTCGAGACTGACATCGGTGACGATGCCGTCGTGGCGGCCGTCGAGGACCTGATCGTCACCCGACTGGTAAAGCGCCTCGAAATTGAGGAGTGGTGCAAGGTCCACTCTGCTGAGATGGACCATCCCATCGAAGGGCCTCTGGTGATCCTTGGGATGCCGCGGACGGGCACCACCGCCCTCCACCACCTCCTGGCGCTCGATCCGAAGTTCCGTTTCGCTCGAAAATGGGAGCTCGACCAGCCCACCCCGCCGCCCGAATCGGACACCGAGGTCCGCGATCCGCGCCGCCTGAGCGTCTCCCCCGAACGCAATGTCCAGCACGTGTCCACGGTTGACGGCCCTACCGAGGACCGCCGCATCCATGAACTCGCCTTCAACGACAGCGAGGGAGTGCTGCCTGTCCCCAGCTTCACCAAGTGGTGGAGGACGTCAGACCACAGTGCGGCCATGGCATTTCACGAGCGCGTGCTTCGTGTCCTCCACTCCCGTCGCCCGCCCTCCCGCTGGTTGCTCAAGGATCCTCTGTACCTATTCCAGCTGAGGGAGTTCTCAGCTCAATACCCCGCCGCCCGGTTCGTCGTGACGCACCGCGACCCCGTGTCGGTGCTCCCTTCGACCTGCAGCGTCATCCTCTCGTCACGCCGACTGCGCCTACCTGACTGGAAAACCGATCCGGTCGAGCTAGGGCGTGAAGCTCTCGACTTCTTCCCCGACGGCGTCCGCCAGGCGGCCGAAGCGAGGGCCGCCGTAGGCGAGGATCGGTTTCTCGACGTCTCACAGCGGGATCTCGAAACCGACGCGGTGCGGACCGCCGAGCGCATATACGAATTCGCCGGTCTAGAGCTGTCGGGTCAGGTCCGAGCGGCGATGGATCGCTGGGCGGTGGAGAACAAACCCGGTTCGCGGGGCGAGCACCGGTACAGCCCCGAGGATTATGGTCTGACCCCGAAAGACATCCGTCGCGCGTTCGCGGAATATATCGAACAGTTCGGCCAGTACTGCGTCGCATAACTCAGTCCCGGTTCAGTCGCACAACAACCTCGCCACTCCCTCGCGGCGCTCGCCAATCTGTACTCTTCGCTCCTCAATCGTGAGGCGCTGAGCGTGGACCACCTGATGCAGATCAGCGAACTTCGCCAGGGTCGTCCTCGGAGCCGACGGGGACATCGCTTCATAGCACCTCAGGAAGAGGGTTCCATATTGCAGACCACCGGTATCCAACCAGTTGTAGACACCCGGATCCTCGTGGGCGAGTACGAGCCGATAAGTCCCGTCTGGATCCTGATGAGCCTGGGCGTTGTTGAAGCTGGTCAACGCCTTTGAGTAATCCAGGGTGTGCACCAGTGAGGAGGCAATCTGAAGTCCCCAGTAGGTCGCGTGGGGGTCGGGCAGTTCAATCAGCAGCGCTTCGTCTGGAGCGAGATGCCAAGCTCCAGGGCACACGACAGGAAGTTTGGTCTCCCCTCTCCGGAACTCATCGAGGAATGCATTCTCGGCCCGTTTGAGCATTTCGGTCGAGTGCTCGAGCCAGTAGCGAACCCCACCTTCCAATATCCATCGCCCGATCACCTCGAATGAGGAGGCGATCCGGACTGACTCGTCGCCCTGTGCGAGCCGATCCGGCCCGTCGATACGGTCGATCCGGAGTTGGGCCTTGCGAGCTTCGGCCCAATTGTCGAAGAACTCCCGCGTGACGATCGCGTGGGTACCCACTTGCATCGGCCACCAGAGACCCTGGTCGCGGCCACCGACATACATCTCGAAGCGGCCTTCTGGGTCCGGGTTCAGGTCGGCGGGTGTCACGGTCTCGTTGTGGGAGCTGGGCCGGAAGTCCAGGCTGAAGTACCGGGCGTTGCCGATCCGGCCGTGAATCCGATACGCGCAATCGTCGCGCACGAGGACCTTCCGATACACCCCATCAGGGTTGGCGGCGCCCCAGTCCAGGCGGTGGGCAGGATAGGCAGGAGAGAACATCGGGGCTAACGGGTCCCCGCTGAGGATGCCCCAATCGACTGCGAAAGCCGTGAGCGACAGCAGGTAGCGGAAAGCGTCGGTTCGATCGATCCCTCCTTGGGTCAATGGATGGTCCGCGATCAACTGGGCGCTCTCCTCCAAGTGTCGGCAAAGCGCCGTCACGACGGTCGCATCGAGATGGCCGTCCTCGTCCGCGGAGTGGCGGAGGGCCTGATCCATCAGCCCGGCCGAGGGCAGGCGCCCGGCCTCGATCAGACGGTCCAGCTCCTCCACCGGCGACAGGTGAGAGTCGGCGGCGTGTGCGGTCACTCGCTCACCACAGCCTCCGCCACAAGGCGATCAACCTCGGGCGAGCTGAAGCCGGCCGCGAGGAGGACAAACCGGGTGTGTTCCCCCACCACGGGGGCTCCAACAGGACCTTGATCATTGCTACCCGGATCCGAGCCAGTGCGGATCGGGTTGGCCGGGACCACCACGCCCTCGACGTCGACCAGACTCCGTCGGGACATGACCTGCGGATCGGCCAGCAGGTCGGAACCGAAGTTAACCGGGCCGACGGCCGCACCGCGAGGTCCAAGCTCGGCCACCCACTCCGCGGCGGATCGTCGTGAAAACACTTCGGTCAGACGCCTCGTTGTCTCCTGCCATTCATCCATCGGAATTCTGCGTTTGGCTAGGTCGTCCAGACCGAGACCCGTGCAGAGTGCGTCCCACGAACGGGGATCTGCAGCGGCCACGCTCACGTACCGGTCGTCGCCGCAGCGGTAGAGGCGGCGGTCGGGGGAGGCGGGAATGCTGGACCCGCCGCCGTTGATCAGGGCGTCGAACCCCGACAAGACCCATGTCGTTGACTCGGAGAGGCTGATGTCGAGCTGGCACCCCCGTCCGGTCGCGTGGCGGGAATAGAGTGCTGAGACGATCCCGACCACCGCCATTACGGCCCCGATCGGGACAGACAGCATCATCTGAGGGTGCCAGGGCATTTCGGACTCGAGTGCGCCGAGCAACCCGGAATGAGCGGTATAGGTGAGGTCGTGCCCGGGCCAGAGCGCGTAGGGGCCATCCTGGCCGAACCCGGTGATCGAACACCACACCAGCTCAGGGTGCTCCTGGGACGCCTGCCGGTAGCCGAATCCGCGCTCGTCGAGATCGCCGGGCCGGCTGTTTTCGACGACGACATCCGCCCAGTCACAGAGCTTCTGGAGGACCTCGTTGCGACGGGGATGACGAGTGTCGAGGGCTATCGATCGCTTGGCGGCACCGAGACCGGTTCCGATCCCGAACATGGCCGGATCGGACCCCGGTGCGTCCACCCGGCACACCTCAGCACCCTGCTGAGCGAGCAGTCGCGTGCAATAGGCGGAAGGTGGGAACCGGCCCAGGTCGAGGACCCGGATGCCGCCCAGCTGACTTTCGGCGCCGGTCAAGTACCGACGCCCGCGGTGATCAAATCCAGTTGTTCAAGCATTCGGCCACACCTGGCACCCTCCTGCACCCGAGAGTCTGTCTGTAGGTAACGGTGCACTTTCTAGTGCCAGAAGCCGAAGGTCCGGAACGCCAGGTGACGCCGTTCTGCGGACTGTTTTCTCGATCAAGCCCTCAGACATGGAGCGCCTCCCTGAATATTGAGCAGCACGTCTCGTCTGGGTACTTTGGTCTGGCACACGCCGGCAGCTTCGTCTGTAATTCGGCGACGGTTGGGCCGACACGGTCCGCCACGAGCTGGAGCCGGTCCAGAGCAAAGCCATACACCTTCGCCGCGGTAGTCGCCAGTAGCGTGTCCAACTCGGCTTCAGGAAGGTCCCAGAGAGAGGCGCGGAGCGCCTCGTGGGTGTAGGGACCGGTTCCCTCCGAATGGGGTATGTCGGCTCCCCACATCAGATTCGGGATGCCCGCTTCCTTCGCCTGACGGAGATCATGCGGTCCGCCCACGTAACAGTTGGACGCGAAGTAGTCGCTCGGAGGTCGCGTGAGCTGTTCGAGGGCGTCCTTGACATGAGCGTAAAAGGGCGTCCCAGTTCCCATGTCACGGAGTCCAGCCATCATGTCCATCTTCGCCAGATCCCGGGCCAGTTCGGACGCTCCGGCGATCTCGGTCGTGACGAACTTCAAGCCGGGATGTCGCTCGAACACACCCGAAAAGATCAAATGAGATACGGCGCGTGCGGTGTAGAACTGTATCTCCACGAAGGCAACCAGCTGTGACGCCTTTCCGCCCTCGTAGAAGGATTCGGTGGGCGCCGCAGCATGGCGATGGATCGGGAGGTCGAGCTCCGCGCACGCCGCCCAAAGCGGTTCGTACCGCGGGTAGTACAGGTTGGCCATCTTGAGCACATGGTCGCCGGGAAGCAACACTCCACGCAGCCCCGCCTCTTTAGCCCATCGAACCTCGGCGATCGCGTCATCGACGTCGTCGAGGAAGATCTGAGCGAAACCCGCTCGACGATCGGGGGCCTGTTTGCAGAAGTCGGCCAGCCACCGGTTGTGGGCCCGCAGTCCGGCGAACCGCAATTCGTATTCTCCGGGGCTGCGCGGCCCCGGCGCAGTGAGCACCCCCGAGGGGTAAAAGGGTGGGACGGTGTTGGGGAACAGGACCTCGGCCGCAATCCCTTGCGCGTCAAGGTAGTCAAGACGAAGTTGGCTATCCCAGTTGAGGGGTGCCCCCATCGACGCCACTCCCGATCGGTTGTTGACCGGTCGCTCCTGATCCAACTCTTCCGACCACGGGTCTCTGAAGCTTCTCGCCCAGGGGTCAAACTCCTCGTGATATCGACGGTCGAGATACTCCTTGTAGTCCCACAGCGGGGCGCCACAATGTCCGTCAGCCGAGATAACGATCTGGTGGCGTGTAGGCGTAGGCATGACGCAGTCTCCCTGCTCAAAGTCCCTCCGACAACTTCCAGACCCCGGGGGGTTGGAGGCGATACCAGGCCCAAGGATTGCCGACCAGTAGTCATCACGCATCATTCCGCGCTTGGACGCCGACTATGCCGCCGAGCCGTTGGGATTGGTGTGCACGACCGTCTCAACAGCAGCTCGCTGAAGGCAAGTGTCCTATGTGCCCATCTCGCTCGGTTATTCCGCTCCGGCTCGCACCATCTTCGGCTTGGCGATTCCCATCTCGCTCGGTAGCGGACCGATGACTTTGCGTAACGTACGCTCAGGCCCTTCGATCTCAACGTTGCCTCGGGCGTGCTGCAGCGCAAGGTTGTCCCATACCACCACGTCACCCTGCCGCCACTGGTGATCGAGTACGGCCTCCGGTCGGTACAGGTGGGCGAACAGCTCCACCGGGTCAAGCCCCTCGATACGGGCGGTCATCTGCTGGGACGTGTAGAGCAGTTCTCGTCCCGTTCTCGGATGGCGCCAGATCACGGGCTTTACGGTCGAGCGGAGCACCGCATGTTGTGGAATGACCAGCTGGTCCTTGTGGGCACCCCGTCGCTGCTGGCCGGTCTCGTGGACGGCTCTGAGGTCGGCGACCCGCGAACGCAGGTCGGCCGGCAGCGTTTCGAGTGCACGGACCATACTGGCGAACCTGGTCGGCACCGTCGGCGGCTCCACCCTGCAGCCGTAGAGCGATATGACCTCCGTCGGGGCTTCCGCCCACATCATGTCGCAATGGAACAGCAACTCGCCGAAAGGAGCGTAACCGTCCTCATCCTTATTGGTCACGTAGTTGGCGTATGTGTGGGTCCGGGCCACCGCAGCTGCCCGGTCCACTGGGGCGGCCTCCCCGATGAGGATTCCCACGAGGTACGCCTGGTCCTGCGGGGTGAGTCCGACGTCATGGACGAGCAAGAGCCCAGTGCGGTCGAACAGATCCCGCAGGGTTCCGACGCTCTGCGAATCCAACTCCTTGGATAGGTCAAGGCCGGCGATCTTGACGCCCGCCGCTGGATGTAACTCCTCGAATCTGAAAGCGATCATCCGTGAACCTCCTGGTGTGGGCATTCCTCCACCACAGTCCCTACTTTACGCTGTCGAAATATTTACGACACTTCGCCAGTAACGGCGGGTCGTCAGTGGTCCTCCACGCCTCCCACCGGCACCAAGGACTGGTCGCGTCTACGGACCATCACCGACTCTGACGCCTGAAGGGCTCGAGCTCGGTTCCGTTGGCACCTGAGGGCTATGAAGATGGAGGCGTTGGGGTGTCGCCCGTCCATGCGGTCGGGAGTACGGTCACCATCCCCCCGTCGACCAGCACGTCGCTACCAGTCATGTACGAGGCAGCATCGGAGACCAGGAACGAGACGACGTTCGCAACCTCTTCAGGACTGCCGCGCCGACCGAGCGGGCTGTTCTTGATGATGTCCTGCATGATCGGGTGCTCAGCCTCATCAGCGCGATTCATCGGCGTGTCGTTGATCCCCGGGGACAAGGACAGGATACGGGCCCCTCGTCTACCCCAAGCCGCCGCGGTCTTGCGGACCAATCGCTGCATGGGAATGTCAACTCCAACTGGCCCCACTGTGATCATCAGAACTGGCCCCACCTCGCCTGATCCCCCCATCCAGGTCTGTCTTCTAATCTGCGGGGATGGCCAGCCCAGCCCCTCATAAGCCCGCAAAGACAGCCGTCAAGCTGCGTATTTCCTTGATGGAGCACACGCCGACGATCTGGCGCCGCCTGCTGGTGCCCGGTGAGATCAAGTTGTCCAAGTTGCACCTGATCTTCCAGGTGGCCATGGGCTGGGAGAACTACCACCTCCATGCCTTCGAGATCGCCGGGCAGCGTTATGGCGCAGCAGACCCTGAATGGGAGATGAACGAAATAGACGAGGAGACCGTGGCAATGGTCGATGTCGTTACAGAGCGGGCCCGCTTCTTCTATGAGTACGACTTCGGGGACTCGTGGCGCCATGAGGTGGTAGTCGAGTCGATCGAGCCCGCAAAGCCGGTCCTCAAGCACGCGGTCTGCCTCGAGGGCCAGCGGGCCTGTCCCCCCGAGGACTGCGGAGGGACCTGGGGCTACTCCTCCATGCTCGAGGCGCTCGCCGATCCCAAGCACGAAGAGCACGACGAGTACATCGAATGGGCCGGTGAGGACTTCGACCCCGAGGCCTTCGATCTCGCTGCGGTAAACGCGACTCTCCAGCGGGTCCGCTGAGTCTGGGCTTTCTACTTCCCCCTCTTGGCCTTGGTCGAACTCAGGCGAAAGCTCTCGGTCCCGGTCTCGATGATGTGGGCGTTGAAGGTGAGCCGGTCAACGATGGCGGCGACCAGACGAGGATCGCCGACCACCTGGCCCCATTCGGAGAACGGCAGATTCGAGGCGGTCGCCACCGAGGACTTCTCCTCGCGCTCGGTCAGGATCTGGAACAGCAACTCTGCGCCTTTGGCATCGAGCTGGACGTAGCCGAGTTCGTCAAGGCACAACAGATCCAACCGACCATAGCGAGCAACGAGTCGCGACAGTCGCCGTTCGTCGGCGGCTTCGGCCAGTTCGTTGACCAGTCCGGCGCAGGTGACGTAACGCACCGAACGGCCCTGCTCGCACGCTGCCATGCCGAGCCCAATGAGCAGATGGCTTTTCCCCGTCCCGCTGTCGCCCAACAACACGACCGGGTCGCCGCTCGCCAAGTAGGCGCCCGAGGCCAACATGGAGATGGTGGCCGCGTTCACCCCCGGAGCGGCTGAGAGGTCGAAGTCGGCCAGTCGCTTGATCCGGGGGAACCGGGCCTCGTGCACGCGACGTTGACGACGCCGTTCGCTTCGGTCGTCCACCTCGGCGGCCAGCACCTCGGCCAGGTAACCCAGATAGGTGGATTGGCTCCGCTGTGCCATCTCGGCCAGACGAGTCGACTCGGTGCGCACCGTGGGCAGGTGTAGCTCCCTCGTCGCGGCCCCAATGGAGGCAGCCGCTGCAGTGTCGGTCATCTTGGCCATCAGCCAACCCCCAGCAGGTCGTCGTAGTGGGCCAGCGTGGGTGCCGGGCGGTCAAAGACGGCCAGGGACTCGTTCTCGAGCGCCACAGGGGCCGGTCGACCGAGCGAACGGCGGGCTTCGACGGCCACCACCTCGGGATCGATCGAACCAACGGAGAGGGCCGCGCGCATGCCCGCATCGACAGCTGACTTGTTCATGGTGCGATGGAGCAATAAGACCCCGATGAGGGTCCTGGTCCCAGCCCGGTCGCCCTGGCTGCGCCGTGCTGTTTCCCAGAACCGCTGATGGGTCGCGCTGAACGCGCCACTGCGCCGGGCCCGCTCCAGGGCACTGGCCCCGCTGAACGCTCCGGGCTTGATGGCGAGCACTTCGAGGTAGTGGTCGAGTTCGAGGGTCTCGGTCCCTTTGCCAAGAGCGCGGGCGTGGCGGGCGACGACAGCTGATCCGTCAAGAGCAGCCACGCTGTCGGCCCCGAGCGCGACGTCGATCCGGCGTCCGGCAAAGCGGACGGGGACCGAGTAGAAGCACTGGCGCACGCAGATGCGGCTCTTGGTGTCCACCCGGCAGTTGAGGGCCAGGGCCACGTCGAAGGATTCGGTCGGCAGCACGGTCAACAACGGCGCTTCAGCGGCGAAGTGCGCCGCGACGCTGAGGTGGCGTCCGGCCACGTGGCGAGCATCGTCACGTTCGTCTCCAAGGGCCACCAGCTCGTTGAGCGCAACCAGTGAATCGACGTCGGGCATCGGGACCATGTGGCGCCGGCGAAAGCGGCCCACCTCTCCTTCGACGCCGCCTTTTTCATGAGCCCCGACGACGCCAGGTCGGCAGAAGAACGAGTCAAAGCCATAGTGACTCCGCATGGCAATGAAGCGTTCCGATTCGATCCGGTCACGGCCCTTGAGTACCCGGATGACGGCAGGCTTGAGATTGTCGTAGCGGATCCGGACCGGCACGCCCCCAAAATGGATGAACGCCCTGACGTGCCCGTCGAGGAATACCTCTTGGGCCTGGTTGAAATAGACCCGGTGGAACGCCTTGCCGCTGGCCGAGAGGCGCATGACGAACATCCAGGCCTCGACGATGACGCCGTCCAAGTAGAAGCTCACCTGGCCGAAGTCGACCTCGGCCTCTTCGGCGAGGGGGTGGGTCTGGGAGATGCACACATCGGAAAGGGTCAGTGAGCGCTTCTTCTTGGCCAGCCCGACGTAGCGACGGACGCTCGACTCGCTCACCTGCGCGTCGTGTTCTTCGACCAGGCGTTGAAAGACCCGACGGGCCGTGTGGCGGTGCTTCTTCGGAACGTTCTCATCGGCGGCCAACCAGGCGTCGATGGTCACCTTCCACGGCCCGAGCGAAGGACACTGGCGCGCCGTGACTCTGCGGGGCGGCGGGATCGCCGAGTCCAGTGCCGTGCGCACCATTCGGCGATGCACCCCGAAACTCCGGGACAGCTCACGTATCGATGGACTCTCCGTCCCGTTGCTCGCCCTGCGAATCTCTTCGAACAGTTCCACCTTTGACCTCTTTGCCATAGGGCCCAGGCTCCAGCCCACCAGAGCAGAACTGGTGGACCCCTCCATTGCTGGACGCCAAGCGGGGCCAGATCAAATGATCAAGGTGGGGCCAACTCAGGTGATCACACCCA
>PMLV01000204.1 GCA_003160635.1 Acidimicrobiaceae bacterium
CGATAGTCCCGCGGGCCTCTTGAGCGTCGCTTGACACGCGGGCGTAGATTCCCACTCTGACGGCTTCCTTGTTCGACATGGGCCTGCTCATCTTCGACCTCCCGACGCTGTGATGATGTGATCTGTAGAGAACAGGCGGCGCTGTGGCCCTTCGAGCAGAAGCCGGTAAGCGGCGGCCACAGCACAAAGGCGCGGATCGCCATAGGGCGTCCAAGGAGGCCGGGTCGCGCCGATAACCGAGGCCGAGAACACCGGCTCGGCATCCGGCCAGGTGATTAGTCCGGCCAAGCCCCGCCGAGCGAAACGGGCCGCGGCCAGATCGTCGGGCGTCGCGCCGGTCCCGACCACGACAGACCGCAGCGGTTCGTAGTCGTGTTGTGACTGCTCCGACGGCGGCCAAAAGTGGCTCATCGCTGCCGGGCCCGCTGGATGCTCCGCGGATGCAGACGCACCCCCATCTGTTCCTCCAACACCGCGGCGGCCTCGACCGCCGAGCACGAACCGAGACCATTCAGAAACTCTTGCACCTCGACGGTCAACTTCGTTGGGCCTTTGCGACCCCGGCGCTCGTCGAGCAGGCCGGTCATCCCCGCCTCATCGAACGCGGCGGCCACCAGATAGAACTCGGCCCGAGAATAACCATGAGACCAGGCCGACGCGGTCACCGTATCGCCTTCAGCGAAATGCGCCCGCAGCATCTCGTACTTCACCTGCACCTTGTCCAAGGAGAAGAAGAACCGGTCTGTGGATTGGAACAGCGGGGCCGTAACAGCCTCGGGCCGGGGATGGGCCAGCCCGGTGGACTCCAAGACCCTGCGGCGGCTGCTGTTGTCGTTCATGAATCTCACCTCCACCCCCGACGGTAAATGGAGAACTACATCAATGTCAAGCATTGTCGGTCGCATCAAGATCACGTTGACAGTCGAGTATCAAATCTACCCTTAAATAACAAGAATTTCTGGCTCCTGGCAGCCACTCAACGTGCGATTCCCGACATACACTCCTGACACTCGAACATACAGAGCTAGACATCCGGATCGACTTTCCGGGAGCGGCGCCCAGCCCCCGATTGCGGTCCCGGAAGGAGATGGATCCCCGAGCCCGCCGCATCAATCACCACCGTGTTACGAAAGACAAGCTTTGCGTTCCGCACATGTTCAGTTTCGGTCACGTCCGTCAGTTCGAAAAGGTGATCGGTGACGCCCTGGGGCGCGCCTGGTCCCTCGGGGCGGGCCCGGGCGACCACCAGCTCGTGGTCGACATCGACTCGACGATCCGTGAAGTCTTCGGCAAACGCAAAAGCGGCGCCGCCTACGGCTACACCAAGGTCCTCGGCTACCACCCGATCCTTGCCACCCGGGCCGACACCGGCGAGATACTCCATGCCCGGATGCGCAAGGGATCGGCCAACACCGCTCGCGGCACCAAGCGCTTCGTCGAAGAGCTCGTGGCCCGCCTCCGCCGAGCCGGGGCAACCGGCCCGATCATCATGCGCTTCGATTCGGGCTACTGGTCCAATGACACCATCAAGGTGCGTGGACGCCTGGGGGTCTCTTTCACCATGGCGGTGCGCACCGGCACAAAAGCCCTGGCTGCCTGCATTTCGGAGATCGATGAGTCGAGCTGGGTCAGCCTCGAGTACCCCGTGGGTGGCGAGGCGATGGTGGCTGAGTGCACCTACAAGGGTCGCCGTCTCATCGTGCGCCGGACCCGCCTGAGCGGTCCCCAGGCAACGCTGTGGCCCAACTGGCGAAACTTCGCCTTCGTGACTGATCTTGTCGGCACGGCGGTGGAGCTCGACGCCTTCCACCGCGCCCACGCCGTCGTCGAGCTGTGCATCGACGACTGGAAGGAAGGGGCGGGCATGGAGCACTGCCCCTCGGGTGACTTCTCGGCCAACGCGGCGTGGATGTGCTGTGCCGTCCTCGCTCACAACCTGATCCGCTGGAGTGCCAAACTCGGAGGGCTCGTTGAAGAGGACACACTGGTGGTGGCACAGACCCTGCGGACCCGCTACTTCTCGGTCCCTGCTCGACTGGTGAACCGATCCGGAACACCGACACTGCGCGGACCCACCCAGTGGCCGTGGGCCACTTCGTTCACCAAAGCACTCACCAACCTGCGGGCCTTCGCGTTCGCCCCTACCTGAGCGATCCTCGCGGACGGGCGTGGCCGCAGACGAACACCAACGCGCTGACAACCGAGACGCACAACACGAACCCTTGGACTCGCACGTCCCTGGGTCAGAACTGACCGCACCGAGGATGGCCCGCACCACGGCACCGGCAATGCTGTGTCTTCAAATCCGCTCAGCTGGGGTTAGGCGGTGGATCGAGGATTAAGCTCCAATGATGTGGCCGATACCCCGGGATTTGTCCCGACCTCGCGAGAGTACAGAACAGGAGGAGTCCTCCACGCACGCACCATGGGGGCAGGTGTTATTCGCGATAGGGAATCTCCGAGGACAACACCGGAACCCCGTCGTAACCATGCCGGGCAAGGAGGCTTTTTACGCCCGGCCGATTGGTCAGATCCTCGAGCGACGGGAAGTCCTTCATGACCGCTGGCGTCATCAGCCACCTGACGAGCGCCGGCTCGGTGGTGAGTTCGGGCACTCCGAACGGGTACGGAGACTGACGGCGCTACTGAGAGATACTGGCATAAATACCGGGGCTATTTGAGTCCGAGTAGGTCGGCGCAGGCGGCGCAACCTTGCACCGGCTCCGGGTGAGGGTCGGGCCCGTGGACAAGGAAGTGAGCGCTACCGTCGAGCGCTGGCAGGATGCTGACGTAAGCCATGAGGTCGCCATCTCGTGGCCCTCCCTGGCGGTACATCGGAATAGCGCCATTCTCCGGTGACTGCTCGTCGTCGTCGGTCATGATGATGGACATTTCCTCTAGTCCGGCGAGCACCTTGAGCGGCCTTCCAGTGAGTTCGCTCACTTGCTCAGTCCGAAGGCTTTGAGGATCGATCGCGTGGCACCCATCTCCTTGCCGTAGACCTTCCGGCGCACCACCCGCTTGCCGTAGCTGGCTGGCCCACCTCGAGCGGCCCGGACGTTGGCAGAATCGCGGTCCAGTTGGTGGAGCTGCGAAATGAGGGACTTACGGCGGGCCATCAGTTCGTCGACAGAGGGATGCCAAGGTGTTCGCTGGCTGCCGCCATATCCTGCTTCAGCCATTCGAGCACCTCTTCAGCGTTTCCCGTGAAGAGCAATTGCGTGCCGTCCCAAACACGGCACATCGATGCGCACGTGGTCTGCCGTCGGTATTGCCATCCGTGTTTTTTCGCCAGGTATCGACCACGCGCCACGCACCGGCCGGTTTCCCGTAGCCGCTCGTTTTGCGGTTCCAAAGCTTCATCGCGCCAACTCACTTCCCCTCCCCCACGATCGCCATCTACCGTACGCGCTCGCTACTGACGCCCAACCGCTCGGCAATGGCATCGAGTGACAGACCTCCGCGCCTTCATCCGGCATTCCGACAGTGTGGCAGGTTCATTCGTTCAATGCTCCAGGGTGGGTACGGGCTCCGGTTCGCCACTGAGCGGATCGACGCCTCCGGGCAACGAGAACGCGATCAGCAACGCAACCCTGTAAGCGATGGAGCGTGGGCCGGTCCCGGGGCGAGTCGTCGCTGGCAGGGATCGCGGCGAGGATGGCGCGCAGGTGGTCGGTACGGCGGTCACGTCGATGTCGGTTGCAAGTGGTGCCATGGTTGCCTACGTAGAAATGCCGGACCGGAGCGCTCTTATGGCTCCCTCAAAACATGATTCCGTCGGGCGCTATTTGCGCTGAAACTCTCCGTAATACTTCAGAGCTGCCGCCTCCCGAACCCGTGCGGCACTGTCAAGATCGGTGGGCAGGCCAAGTTCGATGTACTTGTTGTTCACCTTGATTCTGGCGCGCCATCTCCCCTTGCTTGCGCACCAATGGACACCTCTTACGCCCGACGTGTTGTTGCTTTGGAGGGGCCGATTACGGGCGTTCTGTGCCGGTGTGGCAAGCCGAAGGTTGGTTCGGCGATTATCGAGCCCATCACCATTGCGGTGGTCGACTTCCTTGTTGCACGGAGCAATCATGATTTCTCGCTGCAGCAGATAGGAGACTCGATAACGGCCATGTAAAACATCGCCACGGCTCACGTAGGTCGTCCTGGGATGGGCCATTGCGTACCATTTCCACTGCGTCACCCACTCGTCCTCTTCGTCGACGAGAGCCACAAGGTGGTGATACTTTCCACCTAACCGGATCTCGATCACAAGCCGGATCGTAACTACGATCACTACCCGCTCAAAGGCAGTCGGCCTCCATCGACAACTTCAGATGTATTATCCGGTTTCACCGATTCGTGGCAACGTTTACCTCCTGCCCCACCGAGTACGACGTGATAACTCAAGATGATGGAGGGGCTCATTACTAAACGCATGTGAGCCGTCCGTAGAGTGAATACCGACGAGCCCATGGGTAACACACCTAGGCGGATTCAGCTCAAGCGTGCGAGGGGATGGCGAAAGCCCGAAGGTGCAATCGTCGTATCGAGACCGTCAAAGTGGGGGTAATCCCATCAAGGTTGGGGATCGAGTTCAGGATGGCGAAGCCATAGAGACCGTTCGCGATCGAGCGCAAGCGGTGGAGTTGTATCGGCGGTGGTTAATCGAACAGCCGGACATCACCCATTTGATTACCGATTTGCGTGGTCACGATCTGGCGTGTTGGTGTCCTTTGGATCAGCCGTGTCATGCTGACGTTCTGTTGGGACTGGCAAATCGCTAATCCGACGACCAAATCATGGCGGTCAGCGCGTGTAGAGCTGAGCGTGTCGGGGAGGACGCAACCATGACTACCCCGCTGGCCTGGCAGACGAAGTGGGCGGCCTAGCTTTGGCGTCCCGCCTCTTTCCGGAGTTCAGTAACTGCCGTGAGGGCTGTTTTCAGCACACCCGCCGCCAACCCGTAAAGAACCTTGGCTTCAGCGGGATCGTCGCTTTCAATGGCTTGTGCGATATAGCTGGCGCCCTCATCAACCGTCTCGCGTGCTGTTATTTCGAGGGCCGTAACGGGGTCGATCTCGATGGGCTGGGGGGCACCGAAATCTGCTTGCGTCATGCGCTCGAACGTACACCTCGCCGCTACCCTGCGCTCATGGACCGCATGCCCGTTCCCGGCGACCTGCACAGGGGCTTCTTCAAGGCCCCGGGCCGCTGTTTCCGGATGGTCTACTCGGACCAGCTCCAGGCGACCCACTGTTACGAGAAGCCGTCGTGGAAGGGCGTATGGCGCGACGCCAAGGGGAAGAGCCATTACGTCGAGGCGTGCCGTGGGCACGCTCCGAAGTCCAGCCCCGTTTCCGCAGTAGAAACCCAGGGATGAACCCCCAGGCACTCGAACGCCAAAACCGCCAGGCTGCGGGATGGATTGCTGAAGTCAAGGCCGACTGGCTTGTTGCTGCGACGATCCTGGCCCAGCTCGCTCCCCGCCAGACCGTCACAGATGCCGATATGCGCGTCATGATCGACGAGGTGGAGGACAAGGTCAGGATGCTCGCCGAGGCGGACCCAGAGACGAAGAACGCCCTCTACGCGGCCCTAGGGATTCGGCTGACATACGAACCCGAACGCAACGCCGTCCTAGTGGAAGCACAGCCCACCTCATGGGCCTTAGATCGTGTCGGAGGACCGACTTGCAACTTTGCTCCACGCCCCGTGATTTTGGATAGTGGCTGGTCAGAGCTTCGCCGGGCGGCGTGACTGACATCGGGATGGGCCGGGGTGGAGGCCGATGGGGGCTGCCAGGGCCACAGCGGACACAAGCAGGCTTTGACTCGGCGGCAGTCGGGTTGGATGGATCTACGATGAAAGCCCTGAGCACCTCGACGGCGCCTATGAATGGGACCTGACTGTCCCCGGTGACGATGCTGAACTGGTGGCCGAGTTCCGCCGCCATGGTGTTCGGCCAGGACAGCGGGTCCATGTTGCGGTCGTCACCGGCTTGGCGGAGGGTGACAAGGGATCAGGTGAAACGCTCCCCTCATTCTTCGCCAGCTTCGAGGGGCCTTCAGATCTAGCGCAACGGTCTGGTGAGATTCTGCGGGCGGAGTTCCCCGACGGTCGATGATCCCGGTGGACACCGGCCCTCTTGTGGCCGCGGCGAACCGTACGGACGCGCATCACGAAGCATCTATAGCAGCGTTGGTCACGGCCAAGCCACCGCGGCTCGTTCCGGGGTTGGTCATCGCGAAGGTGTCCTGCCTCCTTGCTCGTGACGCCGGTTCCACGATCGAAGCCGAATTCCTGCGCTCGTTCGCTACCGGCTTCTTGACTGTGGCCGATCTCACTTCGGCCGACCTGGACCGAGCGCCGAACTGGTGGAGCAGTATTCGGACCTGCCTCTTGGTGCTACCGATGCGTGTCTCGTCGCCTTGGCCGAACGTTTCGGGATCGTTGAGCTGGCAACTCTGGATCACCGTCATTTCAACGTCGTCCGACCCCGCCACGTGGACACGCTCACCCTTATCCCATAGCTATCTGTCCGCGTCCGTGACGAGGATCGGCGATCAGCTCCCGACGGGAGTTGGCTCGAGAAGTCGGGGCGAAGACAGCGCGAGGCTGCGGCCGGCCGCGTCCTGAATACGGGGCTATGCAGGCACACATTCGGGGTCCATTTGTATTTCGCTGCGATCCGGAAGCCGCAGTTCATGGGCCATCGGGGTTCGGGGCCGTTCATGTTGCTGGGAGCCGCGGCATCCACGCGGCATGAAAATGGAATCCATGAGGACGTTCCCACCGCGGACCTGCCCGTCACCATGCAAAACGAGAGAGTCCAGCTAACTTCTCAATCCAGTTGCTCTTTGGTCTTGACCAATGGTGCGAGTCGTCGGGCCGTAACTACCCCGGTGGCTGGTCGAGACCAGGGACGAAATCCGATATTGCACTCGTGGTCTGGGTAGCGTGTGGCAGCGGCACGAAGTTCCAGTGAGCACCGTAAGCCAATGAATGTCCCCCGTAACGGCGAAGCACGTCGCTCACGTCCTCGACCACCTGCTCGTCGGCTTTCAGAGCCATCACGATAGCCCCGGCACGCAACGATCGAGAGAGCCCCTCGCAGTACTGACAGTCGCTCGTCATCATGCGTTGGAGAATTCGAACGATGCCGACGGCTATGCCATGTCGGCTCAATCCGGGGTCTATGGATTTCAGACCGTCTTCACCGGAAAACATCCACGCATCTTCTGCGTCAGTTAACCCCGACGCATCCGCCTCGTTTAGAGCTGCAAGTCCCTGACCGGGGTCATCGAAGACGACGAAAAGTCGATGGCCAGGCGGGAGAAGGAAAAAAGTACCTTCCATCGGCGCCACCACCTTTCTAGATTTACGTTGTTCGGCCTCACTCGCAAAAGCCGTCACCACATCTCAAGGACTGGTAACCGGCTTTGAGACGTTACCGACATGCCAGCCCATGACAATGGTTCCACCGGGTTCGTGATGGCGGTAGGGCCAAAGGTCCACTGAACCGATTCCCCCACATAGGTGTGCATCCGTTTGACCGGTGCTGTCCTCCTCGTCGTCTACAAGAGGCAGATCCAGGCGAGCGCTGCTACTTCTTTCAGCCAGCCAGAGTTGATGCCGCCAACAATCTCGCGAGCCGGCCCAACGACCGTGCAGCTTCGTCCAAGAGGGTCGGGTGTCGGTCGATCAGTCGGTCCTCACCGACGAGTCCGCGGACGTCGAGGTGACGACGGGGGGCACCTGCTACTCGGGGTCGATCGTCCACCGCGGCGAAGCCGGTCGACCAGAACTCTCGTTCCGTCGCCTAACGCCCGGTCCTCGTAGACCCTCCGCACCAGTATGGTTGACTTCTGCGGCACCGGCGATCCCCTCTGACAGGCGGTCGGTGCTGTCACTGCGTCAGTGTGCTTCCTCGGCAATGCGAGGGAGGGCGACTTTCCCGCCCTGCCAAGCGTGTTCAAGCCGACTTCCCCACCCAGGCAAGCGTGTTCAAGCCGACATCCCCGTCTATGTGATCAGAGATCGAGCCTTGTCCCACGGCGCCGTCAGCTCGGCGCCGCAGGGCGCCTTCGCCCGACGTCCAGTTGCGACTAGGAATGCTGGCATCCAATCAGTGCGGAACACAGTAGAGGGGAGCGGGATGCCACACGTCGTACTTTCGGAGGTCGCTGCCGCGATTGACATTCAGACCGGTGCCGTCGTATCGCGCGTGAACTTTCACGACGACCGAACCGAGGTCACGGTCTTTGGCTTCGACGCAGGGGAGGGTCTAAGCGAGCACCAGGCTTCCCGGTCAGCCGACCGCACGGTCGTTTCGTTCAATCCCATGTTCCACTGGACCGACAACAAGATCCGCGTACATGTCTTTACTGCGCCCTCGCCCTCGCCGTGTCCCGGCTCATGCGCAGAGAGGCGGCAAAAGTCGGCTTGGCCATGAGTGTGCGCGAGCTGCTCTGTGCCCTTGGTGAAATCGAAGAGACGTTGTTGCTCTACCAAGAATAGAAAGGACGCCCTCGGGCTCGGCGGATGCTCACCGAGATGGACTCGACCCAAGAACGCCTGTTGGAAGTTGCGGAGAAGCAGCTATCCCACTGCGCCCACCGCGACTCCAACACCAATGAGGACGACTCCCCATACTTTCAACACGGCGACACTTTGTCGCAATCAAGAGCGCCGCACACAGCCGGCAGCGAGGACACCTTGTCGCGAGAAGCCGTTGCCGCTGGTCGCGAGCAACTGCGCTGTCTTGCCAGGACCCTGGCCCTGCCGTCTTTCCTGCAATGCTGGCCAGTGTGGAAGCACAACGGGAGCCGATTGAGAGCATCAGTGCGGTCACACTGCTTACCGTCGACATGGCTGAGGCCGTGGCCTTCTACCAAGTGCTTGGCTTCCATCTGCTTTACGGAGGAAAGGAGGCGCCTTTCACCAGCTTCCGGGTCGGCACTGGCTACCTCAACCTTCAGCTCGACAACGTCGGCTCTCCCCGAAGGGTCTGGGGTCGTGTCGTGTTGTGGGTTGACGACGTGGACGCGATGTGCCGACGCGCTCTCACGGCCGGGTTCGATCCGGAAACCTCACCTGCGGACGCACCGTGGGGCGAGCGCTACTTCCACATCCACGACCCCGACGGCCATGAGCTGAGCTTCGCACGCCCTCTGGCGAGGTAACGATTGAGCAAGTACCCCCGCCGAAAGATGTAGCCAGCGAGTTCGCTCCCCTGTGCGCGCTTGCCCACCGACCCAGCTGCGCGGGGCGGTCGTACTCGTGGATCAGCCCGCCCAAACGGTCGTGTCCACCTATCTGCCTTGAACGGCGGGGGAGATGCCGGTGGCGGTGGTCTGAGGTTGGCCCCAGTGTGAGCGAAGCTGTGTTCTCGGGTGTGGGGATTTCCTGGGACAGCCCCTGGTGCGGCCGATGGCCGTTGTAGTGACGTGAGTCGCCGCGAAGAGCGCGTTCGAGATGCGCCTCGTTGACGACGAGGAGGTGGTCGAGGCACTCGGATCTCACGGTGCGCACGAACCGTTCGGCAAAGGCATTCGCGTTGGGGGACCGAAAGGGCGTCTTGATGATGCGGGTGCCCTCGGCCGCGAAGACTTCGTCGAAGCTCGTCACGTACTTGGTGTCACGGTCGCGAAGCATGAACTTGGTGGTTATGTCCACGTCGGCCAGATCACCAGTCACGTTCCTCGCCTGCTGGGTGACCCACGCACCGTGCGGATGAGCCGCGCCGGTGATCGGGATTCTCCGGCGACCGAGCTCGATGAAGAACAGCACAGAGAGAGGCTTGAGTAACACGGTATCGACATGGAAGAAGTCCGTGGCCACGATGCCCGACGCCTGGGCGCGTAGAAACTGCCGCCAGGTCGGGCCGCGCCTACGAGGAGCAGGACCGAGGCCGTGTTCCTTCATGATCCTGGCGATATTGCTCGCGGCCAAGTGCACCTCGAATTTGCACAGCTCACCTCGGATGCGGCGGTAGCCCCATCTCGGGTTCTCCTTCGCCGGCGCACGACGAGGGCAGACGTCTCGTCATCGACGGGCGGACCTGTGGGTGCAGGAAACGTCATCCGAAACTCCAGCCAGGGCATCCAGAGCCGCGACTTCGTTGAGCATTATGGGCGCCGTTCGGCACGGCTGGCCGGTCATCCAGGAGCACGCGGAGCCTCGATCGATGCGCGCCGGAGCCGGGATCAATCAACGGTGACGACCGCCCAGATGAAATGTTCGGGCGCGCTCGGAGTGGAAGGCACTTCTGAGGTCGGACCGCGGATAACGCGTTCCAGCGCCAGTGATCCGGGGCAGTCGCCGCCTACGAGAACGTGAAACCCCGTCATCTTCCAAATTGGTCCGGCGATACTGGACGTGTGCCCTTTGGCACGTAGTCGAAGAACCGATCGCTCACCATTGGCGGTCCACTCGGCTCGCAGGCGGGTCCGGCGCTCGACCCGACGGAGGGAAGACAGCAGTTCACGGTTGAGTTCACGGGAGTCTGTCCCTTCCATCCAGCAGTCCACATGGAAGCCTTCGGGCGTTTCGGTGACTGTGCCGCCGACGAGTTGTTCGAGCACAGGTCCGATCGCGGTAGGGCAGTCCGAGCTGACTTCGGCTATAAGATGGAAGGGACGTTGGTCGCTGTGATAGCTCACCATAGGAGATCGATTCCGCTGCGTAGTCGTCTCGAGCCGTCGCGTCCGATGGCTTGCATCGGTCCATAGCTACGGCCGTGGACCCAGGACCGAACGACAAGTGACGTTGGCCTCTGATCGACGGTCTCAGATGCCGCGTACCCTCTAGAGGTCATGTCCGACACGCACGAGGCCAACCAGATGCTCGACGAAGCGCTGGTCCTGCGGAATGTGCAGGAACTCGTCGCCGAGCTCCAAAATGCTGCCGGTGCACCCAATGTGCGGCTCGACAGCCTTCTCGACGCCGAGCTGGGACTTGACAGTCTCGCCCTGGTCGAGCTGCTGTCCCGGCTGGAGCACGCCTGCGGAGTCAAGCTCCCGGACCGGATCCTGGGCACCGCCGCCACCCCATTGGACTTGGTGGATGCCGTGCGACGAGCCCACGGCAGGGCCCCGGCCCCGGCCCCGGCCCCGGTCCAGGTCGCCGCCCCGGCACCGCTCACAGGCGACGAGCCCGGCCCACCAGAACAGGCCGGGACGCTGCTCGAGACCCTCGCGTGGCACACCGACACCCATGGGAGTCGTGTCCATCTGCGCATCCTGTACGCCGACAGCGGGGAGTCCACGATCGACGAGGTCACCTACAGCGCCCTGTCGACCGCCGCCGAGGCCGTCGCCGGCGGGCTCCATGACCGCGGGCTCGGCCAGGGGGATGCAGTTGCGATCATGCTGCCGACCTGCCGCCAGTACTTCGAGGCCTTCCTCGGGATCGTGCTGGCGGGGGGCGTACCGGTGCCGATCTACCCCCCGACGCGCCCTTCGGCGCTCGAGGAGCACCTCCGGCG
>PMLV01000187.1 GCA_003160635.1 Acidimicrobiaceae bacterium
ACCGCGCTGCCGATCATCGAGACCAAGGCCGGCGACATCTCGGCCTACATCCCGACGAACGTGATCTCCATCACGGACGGCCAGGTGTTCTTGGAAACCGACCTCTTCAACTCAGGTATCCGACCCGCCATCAACGTCGGGAACTCCGTCAGTCGGGTCGGCAGCGCGGCGCAGGTCAAGGCGATGAAGCAGGTGTCGGGAACACTCAAGCTCGACCTGGCCCAGTTCCGCGAGCTGGAGGCGTTCGCCACCTTTGGATCCGAGCTCGACAAGGTGTCCCAGGCGCAGCTCGACCGGGGCTACCGCCTCACCGAACTGCTCAAGCAGCCGCAGAACGCGCCGGTGCCGGTCGAAGAGCAGGTGTTGGTGATCTATGCGGGCACCAAGGGCTGGACCGACTCCATCCCGGTTCCCGAAGTACAGCGCTTCGCCACCGAGCTGGTCGAGTATTTCAAGGGCAATCACCCGACGGTCCTCGACGGGATCCGTTCTACGGGCGCCTTGCCGGACGGTGACGAGTTGGACAAGGGGCTGACGTCGTTCGTGGAGAGCTTCGACACCGGGAAGGTCGACTGAACCATGGCCGGAGGCCAAGAGCGCGTCCTGCGGCGACGTATCCGCAGCGTGCAGTCCACGCGGAAGATCACCAAGGCCATGGAGCTGATTGCGGCTTCGCGCATCGTGCGCGCCCAGGCGCGCATCGCCGCCAACCGGCCGTACCGGGTGGGCATGGAAAAGGTGCTGCGCCAGGTGGTCAGCGAGGATCCCCTGGTGGCCGCCAAAATGCTCGGTACCCCGGACGCACCCCAGCGGGTCGGGGTCCTGGCCATCGTGGGTGACCGCGGCCTCGCCGGTTCGTACAACTCGGGCGTCCTGCGCGCGACCGAGCGGCTGGTCAGCGAGCACGTCCGCAACGGCGCCGACGTGACGTTGTGGACCGTGGGCAAGAAGGGCCCGGGGTACTTCCGTTACCGCGGGGTCGAGGTGGCTCACTCGTTTGCCGGCATTGCCGACCGCCCCGAGTTCGCCGACGCGCGAGCCGTGGCGGCGGCCGTGTCCGCCCCCTTCGCCAGTGGTGAGATCGAAGTGGCGCAGATGGTGTCGACCCGCTTCATCTCCGCCGGCACGCAGCGGGTGACGACGCAACAACTGCTGCCCCTTCCCTTGCCCGAGACCGACGAGGACGCGCCAGCCCCGGCTCCCACCGGTGCCACCGGCTACACGGAGTTCGAGCCGGATGTGGAGACCCTCCTGGCGAAGCTGGCCCCCCGGGCGACCGAGGCCGAGATCTTCGCCGCCCTACTGGAAGGCTCGGCCTCCTTCTTCACCGCACAGCAGCGGGCCATGGCCGCGGCGACCGAAAATGCCGATGAACTTGTTCGCACCCTGACCCGCGTGATGAACCGCGCCCGTCAGGACTCCATCACCACTGAGATCATGGAAATCGTTGGCGGCGCCGAGGCGCTCCGCCAATCGAAGGGAGCTTGACCACAATGACCACCACCGCAAGGCAGGACACGGTTCCGGCGGGCACACTCGAAGACGGTCGGGTCGTGTCCATCGCCGGCCCGGTCATCGACGTGGAGTTCCCGCCCCACGCCCTGCCCGAGATCAACCACGCCGTGGAGTTCACCATCGACCTGGAGGGGACCGCCTCGCAGGTCACCGCCGAGGTCGCCCAGCAGATCGGCGATGGCCGGGTGCGCTGCATCTGCATGCAGCAGACCGACGGGCTCGTCCGTGGCACCGCCGTGCGCAACCTGGGGCGGGGGATCACCGTGCCGGTCGGCAACGCCGTGCTGGGCCATGTGTTCAACGTGCTCGGCCAACCGCTCGACACGGCCACGGTCGAAGGCGTCGACGACTACTGGGAGATCCATCGCAGCGCGCCCGCCTTCGACCAGCTCGAGCCGCGGGCACAGATGTTCGAGACCGGCATCAAGGTCGTGGACCTGCTCGAGCCGTACGTGCAGGGTGGAAAGATCGGGCTCTTCGGCGGTGCCGGCGTGGGCAAGACGGTCATCATCCAAGAGATGATCCACCGGGTGGCCCAGCAGCACGGTGGTGTCTCGGTCTTCGCCGGCGTGGGGGAGCGGACCCGTGAGGGTACCGACATGTGGCTGGAGATGCAGGAGTCCGGAGTCATCGACAAGGCCGCACTCGTCTACGGCCAGATGGATGAGCCCCCGGGAGTGCGGTTGCGGGTCGCCCTGGCCGCCCTGACCATGGCCGAGTACTTCCGCGACGTGCAGAACCAGGACGTGCTGCTCTTCGTCGACAACATCTTCCGCTTCGTGCAGGCGGGCTCCGAGGTCTCGACGCTCCTCGGTCGCATGCCATCGGCCGTGGGGTACCAGCCCACGCTGGCCGACGAAATGGGTGAGCTGCAAGAGCGCATCACGTCCACCAAGGGGAAGTCGATCACGTCCCTGCAGGCGGTGTACGTGCCCGCGGACGACTACACCGACCCGGCACCGTTCACCACGTTCACCCACCTCGATGCGACCACCGAGCTGTCGCGCCAGATCGCCGCACTGGGCATCTACCCTGCGGTCGACCCGCTGGCGTCCACGTCGAACATCCTGGCGCCCGAGATCGTGGGCGAACGTCACTACGCGGTGGCCCGTCGCGTCCAGGAGGTCCTGCAGCGCTACAAGGAACTGCAGGACATCATCGCCATTCTGGGCATGGACGAGCTGTCCGAGGAAGACCGGGTGACGGTGACCCGAGCGCGCAAGATCCAGCGCTTCCTCTCCCAGCCCTTCTTCGTAGCCGAGGTCTTCACGGGTGTTCCCGGGATCTTCGTGCCGATCGACGAGACGGTGGAGTCGTTCGAGGCGCTGGTCAACGGCGACCTGGACAACGTGCCGGAGCAGGCATTCCTTAACGTCGGCGGCGTCGAGTCGGTACTGGCCAAGGCCAAGACGCTGCAGGACGAGGCCGGCTAGTGGCCGACGGAGTCTTCGGCGTGGAAGTGGTGACGCCTGAGCAGTCTCTGGTCGCCGGGGGCGCCAAGTCGGTCGTACTCGAGACGTCGGAAGGCGGGCTCACCGTGCTCGACGGTCACACGGCACTGGTGGGCGACGTGGCACCGTGCGAGGTCAAGGTGGAGCAACCCGACGGCACGACGTTGCGGCTCGCCGTGCACGGTGGCTTCCTCGAAGTCGACACCAGTCCCGGCGCGGCCGAAGGCTTCGCGGAAGGAGACGGCCCGTTGCCCGGGCTCTCCACCAAGGTCACGGTCCTCGCGGGTGTGGCGGAGCTGGCCCAGGAGATCGACGTGCCCCGGGCCGAGCGGGCCCGTGAGGTGGCGACGCAGCGGGTGGCCGAGCTCAGCTCGGGACGGGGAGGCGGCGCCGATCAACCGGCCGGTGGCGATGCCCCCGACGTTGCGCTCCAAGAGGCTGAAGCAGCGTTGAGCCGCGCCGAGCTCAGGTTGAGCGTGGCCAGCTCACACGAATGAGACCGAGCTGAACTCCGAAAGCTTGGCCAACGCGTGATTGGCGTGGATGGTGCGCAGCGTCCCTGACTTCGAGCGCATGACCAACGACTGCGTGGTGGCGCCGAACTCGTGGAAGCGCACGCCTTGGAGCAGTTCGCCGTCGGTGACGCCCGTGGCGGCGAAGAAGCAGTTGTCCCCCNNTGCCGAACAGGATGTCGGTGCCGGCTCCGGGCCATCCGGTCGCGATCGCTCCGGCCACGTCGCCGTCCGTGATGAGCCTGATGCGGGCACCGGCCGCGCGCACCTCGGCGATGAGGGCGTCGTGCCGGGGTCGATCGAGGATGACCGCCGTGAGATCGCGCACGGGACGACCGAGGGCCTTCGAGAGGGCATGGAGGTTCTCGGTGGGGGAACGCCGGATATCGCAGGCGCCCTTGGCCCGGGGCCCGACAGCCAGCTTCTCCATGTAGACGCAGGGCCCCGGATCGAACATCGTCCCCCGTTCGGACACGGCGATGACGGCAAGCGCCCCGCCCCGCCCGAGAGCAGTGGGTGTCGTCCCGTCGATGGGATCGACGGCGATGTCGGTGAGGGGGGGTGAGCCGTCCCCGATCCGCTCGCCGTTGAAGAGCATGGGGGCATTGTCCTTCTCACCCTCTCCGATGACGACGACGCCGTCCATCTGCACCGATGAGAGCACCACCCGCATTGCCTCCACGGCGGCATTATCGGCGCCCAGCTTGTCGCCCCGGCCCATCCAACGGCTGGCCGCCATGGCGGCGGCTTCGGTGGTGCGCACCAATTCCATGGCCAGGTTGCGGTCGGGGGCTTGAGGGTGGGTAGCCACGGCCCTGACCCTAGTTGGTCGGCTATTGCGAATGGGCCGCTCGGTGCTCGCCGAAGGAGCGATACTTGAGGTCGTGAAAGAGATCGTGGTCCGACCGAACGGCCCGCTGAGCGGGACCGTCCGGGCGGGGGGCGCCAAGAACTCGGCCCTCAAGCTGATGGTGGCCAGCCTCCTGGCCGAGGGACGCACGGTGCTGAGCAACGTGCCGGACATCGACGACGTGGACTCCATGGCGGAGGTCCTACGGGCGGTCGGGGCCCAGGTGGAGCGACTGGCCAATGGCGACGTGGCCGTCACCACCCCGCCCGCCCAGGATCTGCATCCCGTGGCGCCGTACGAACTGGTCGAGCGCATGCGCGCCTCGGTGGTCGTCCTCGGGCTTCTTCTCGCCCGGTGCGGCGAGGTGCACATGCCACTGCCCGGAGGCGACGATTTCGGCGACCGGCCCATCGATTTTCACGTGAACGGGCTGACGGCCATGGGTGCCCGTTTCGAGATCTCCCACGGCGAGGTACGCGGCTACGTCGAAGGAGGTCGTCTCGTCGGCACCAGGGTGGTGTTGGAATACCCGAGCCACACCGCGACCGACAACCTCCTGATGGCGGCGGCATTGGCCAAGGGCACCACCATCATCGAGAACGCGGCCAAGGAGCCCGAGGTCATCGACCTGGCGGCGATGTTGGGTGCGATGGGCGCCGTGGTGCGGGGGGCGGGCACCTCACGCATTGAGATCGAGGGGATCGACGAGCTCCATCCCACCCACCATGGCGTGGTGCCCGATCGGGTGGTGGCCGCCACCTTCGTGGCCGTGGCCGGCATGACCGGAGGGGATGTGACGATCGCCGACGCCCGGCCGGATCACATGGAGATGTTGTTGCGCAAGGTCAATCAGATGGGCGTGGAGACCACCATGGGGCCCGATGGCCTCCGCGCCACCGCAGGCCGACGGTTGCTGGCCGCAGATGTGGCAACGCTGCCCTACCCGGGCGTGGCGACCGACTTCAGCCCCCTCCTGGTGGCCATGCTCACCGGCGCCGACGGGGTGGGGATCCTGACCGAGAACCTCTTCTCCGGTCGCTTCCGCTACGTGGAGGAACTGCGGCGTATGGGTGCCGACATCAAGACCGAAGGCCATCATGCCGTGGTGCGTGGCGTGCTCCGCCTCTCCGGCGCCCGGGTGCGCGCACCCGACATCCGGGCCGGGGTGGCCCTGGTGCTGGCCGGACTGGTGGCCGAAGGGGAGACCACGGTGACGAACGCCCACCACATCAGCCGGGGGTATGAGGACCTGGTTGGTGCGCTGAGCTCGCTCGGTGCCAAGGTGACCAGTACATGAACCGACGCCTCCCGACAGACCCCGCAGCGCTGCTGGCTCTGGCGCAGCAGCACGACCGGGTCGCCCTGGCCCGCCTGGTCTCGCTGGTCGAGCGCGGGGGGGAGGCCGGGCTGGAGGTGGCCAGGTTGTCGTACCGCGCCCCCGTGCCCTACACCGTCGGGCTGACCGGGGCACCGGGCGCCGGGAAGTCGACCCTCACCGATCGCCTGATCACGCTGGTCCGGTCGGGGTGGCCCGAGCCCTCGCCCGAGCCCATCGACCAGGTGGGTGTGTTGGCCGTCGATCCGACGTCGCCGTTCAGCGGAGGGGCGATCCTCGGTGACCGGGTCCGCATGCAGCAGCATGCCCTCGATCCGACGGTCTTCATCCGCTCCATGGCCACGAGAGGGCATCTCGGGGGGCTGGCCCTGGCTGTCCCCGACGCCGTGCGCGTCCTGGGCGCGGCCGGCTTTCCGGTCGTCATCGTCGAGACCGTCGGCGTCGGCCAGATGGAGGTCGAGGTGGCGTCGGCCGCCGACACCACCATGGTCGTGGTCACACCCGGCTGGGGCGACTCCATGCAGGCCAACAAGGCTGGTCTCCTGGAGATCGCCGACTTGTTCGTCATCAACAAGGCGGACCGTCCCGGGGCCAGGGAAGCGCGGCGCGACCTCGAACAAATGCTCGACCTGTCGTCGCTCGGCGCCTGGCGGCCGCCCATCATCGACACCGTCGCCTCAACGGGCGAAGGGCTCGAGGACCTGTGGAGTGAGATCGCCCGCCATCGCCTGCACCTCCGCTCGAGCGGGATTCTCGAGCAGAGGCGGGCGGATCGCATGGCCCACGAGTTGCGGCGCGTGCTCATGGCCCGCAGCGCCATCGTCATCGACGAGTTGGCCTCGGGCGAGGAGTTTGCCAGCGCAGTGAAGGCATTGGCCGCGGGGGAGCTCGACCCCTACCAGGCCGCCGATCGCCTCATGGGTCGCTGAAGTGACGAGGCGGTGCCGCGCCATGGGTCAACTACGGTGCACCAATGCCTGATCCATTCGTGACCGTCGAGCGTCGCCCCGACGGTGTGGCGCTCGTCCGGCTCGATCGTCCCAAGGCCAACGCCCTCTCGGGCGCCGTTCTCGGTCAGATCTTCGCGGCGGCGACGGAGCTGTGCGACGATCCTCCGGGGGCGGTCGTCCTGTGGGGCGGGCGCCGGATCTTCGCGGCCGGCGCGGACATCGTCGAGCTCGACGGCGCCGGGGCCGGCGCAGTGGGGGCGAACTTCACCAGCGCCTTGGGGGCCTTGGCCAGGGTGCCCCGGGCCACCATCGCCGCCGTCAACGGGTATGCACTCGGGGGAGGTCTGGAGTTGGCACTGGCGTGCGACTTCCGGGTGTGTGCAGAGGATGCCAAGCTCGGACTCCCCGAGGTGCAGCTGGGGGTGCTGCCCGGGGGTGGAGGAACGCAGCGCCTCCCGCGGTTGATCGGCTCCTCGCGGGCCAAGGACCTCATCATGACGGGGCGCCACGTTCCGGCGGGCGAGGCGGAGGCCATCGGGCTGGTGAACCGCGTGGTGGCGCCCGACGAGGTGCTTGCATCGGCGCTGGCGTGGGCGGCCGAGTTCGCCCGCGGCCCTCTGGTGGCGCACGGGCTGGCGAAATGGGCCATCGATCGCGGCCTCGACGGGACGCTCGCCGACGGGCTGGCCACGGAGCAAGAGGCCTTCGCAGCGGTGGCCGGTACCGAGGATGCGTCGCGGGGGATGGCCTCCTTCGCCGCGCACGGTCCCGGCAAGGCCACCTTCTTGGGTCGATGAGCCTGCCGCCGATCCCGGTGAGCGCGGGGGAAGGGCCCTTCGATCCCTCGGTCCGTTGGTTCCAGCACGCCGTCTTCTACGAGGTCCTGATCCGCGGCTTCTACGACTCGAACAACGACGGCACCGGTGATCTCAAGGGCCTGCGCGAGAAGCTCGACTACATCGAGTGGCTGGGCATCGACTGCATCTGGATGCTGCCCTTTTACCCCTCCCCATTTCGCGACAGCGGGTACGACATCAGCGACTTCTTCAACGTGCACCCCGACTACGGGAGCATCGGCGACCTGGTGGCCTTCTTGGAGGACGCGCACGGCCGGGGTATCCGGGTCATTGCGGACCTGGTGATGAACCACACCAGTGACCAGCACCCGTGGTTCATCGAGTCGCGGTCGAGCCGGGACAACGCCAAGGCCGACTGGTACGTCTGGAACGATGACGACCAACGCTGGCCGGACGCCCGCGTGGTCTTCACCGACACCGAACGTTCCAACTGGACGTGGGACGATACGCGCCAGCAGTACTACTGGCACCGCTTCTTCCATCATCAGCCCGACCTCAACTACGACAACCCCGAGGTCGCGGACACCATGATCGACCTCGTCCGCTTCTGGTTGGACCTCGGGTTCGACGGGTTCCGGCTCGATGCCGTGCCGTACCTCTACCAGCGCGACGGCACGGCCGGGGAGCATCTGCCAGAGACGCATGCCTTCATCAAGCGCATCCGCAAGCAGCTGGAGACCGACTACCCCGGCCGCATTCTCCTGGCCGAGGCCAACGGCTGGCCGAGCGATGTGGCGGATTACTTCGGTGACGGCGACGAGTGCCATCTGTGCTTCCACTTCCCGCTGATGCCCCGCCTGTTCATGGCGGTGCGGCGAGAGCAGCGCTATCCCATCACCGAAATTCTGGCCCAGACACCGGTGATCAACGACTCGTGCCAGTGGGCCATCTTCCTGCGCAACCACGACGAGCTGACCCTGGAAATGGTCACCGACGAGGACCGCGATTACCTCATCGCCGAATACGCCAAGGACCCACGCATGAAGCGGCACATGGGGATCGGTCGCCGTCTGGCCCCGCTTCTCGACAACGACCGGGGCACGACGGAGCTCCTCTATGCCCTGTTGCTCTCCCTCCCGGGGAGCCCCGTCATCTACTACGGGGACGAGCTCATGATGGGCGACAACATCTATCTCGGTGACCGGGACTCGGTGCGCACCCCGATGCAATGGTCGCCGGACCGTAACGGTGGGTTCTCCAAAGCCGACTTCGCCCAGCTCTACCTGCCCCCGTTGATGGATCCGGTCTACGGGTTCAGCGCGGTCAACGTCGAGGCGCAGTTGCGCAACCAGGGCTCCTTCTTGCACTGGCTCCGGCGCATGCTGAACGAGCGCCGCGCCCTGCCGGTGATGGGTGTGGGCGAGATGGAAGTCCTGCCGTGCGCCAACCCCTCCGTGCTGGCGTACATGCGCTCGGGGGAGGTGGCCGACATATTGACGCCGGCCCCGGGCATCCACGCCGCCCCCCAGTCGACGCTCGACACCGGGCTTGAAGGGCGCGACTGGGAGCGCGCCCTGGTGATGGCACGAACGGTGCCGGCCGGAAACGAGGGTGCAGGCGACGAAGTGGTACGCCGGTTCCAGGCCGTGCTCTGCGTCCACAACTTGAGCCGGTTCGCCCAGCCGGCCGAGCTGTCGCTGGCCAAGTGGGCCGGGACCACCCCCCACGAGGTACTCGGGCGGGTGCCCTTTCCCAAGGTGACGGAGGAGCCGTACACAATCACCCTTCCGCCCTACGGGTTTCTGTGGTTCGATCTGGTGGACGAGGATCGGCGGTCGATGGAATGACACCTGAGCGAGAGCAAGCCCTACGCAACCTGGTTGAGGTCTGGCTCTCGCATCGCCCGGTGAACGAATGGCACCCGTCCACGGAGATCGTCATCCGCCGGGCCGAGGTGATCCTTCCCGGGCGCCCGGGCCTGCTCGACCTGGTCGCCGAAGTGAATGGCCGGTTGGCGCACCTGGTGGTCGGTCTGCGCAGCGTGAGTGACGAGCCTCACTTTCTCCGCGCCGGCGACGAGTTGGCCCTGGGGTTGCTCGAAGACGACGACGGTCTGGCCGTGTGCACCGACGCGCTGCGCGACGCCCAGCTGGCGCCGCTGACCCTCGCCGTCATCCGGCGCGTGGCACCGCGCCCGGGACCGGTGGCCGTGGTCCGAGACGACGAAGACGCGACCGTGCTCGACTGCGGGGATCGGGGTGACCTGTGGATTTTTCCGTGGGTGGGGGACCGACCGCAGCCCGCCGTCGACCTCCTGCAGGCGCTCGACGATGCGGGCTTCAACCACGTGGCGGCGCCGTTGGTGCGCTGGACCTGGGAAGGGCGAGATCTGGGATTCATCCAGGAGCCGCTGGCGGACCGATCGGGGGGTTGGGCCCTAGCGATGACGTCCCTGCGGGATCTCTATTCCCTCGGCGGACGCCCCGAGGCGGCCGGTGGCGACTTCGGGCCCGAGGCGCACGCACTCGGAACGATGACGGCGCGCATGCACCTGGCCCTCGACCGAGCCTTCGATCGACATCCCGAGCCGGTGTCGGATTGGGTCGATGCGGCCGAGTTGGTGATTGCCGCGGCCGATCCCGAGTTGCTCGACGTCCCGGGAATGGCCGATCTGACCAAGTCGTTGCGGGGCGCCGATCTCCGGTTGCCGGTGATCCGCACCCACGGAGACTTCCAGCTGCACCGCACGTCCCGCACCGATCAGGGATGGGTGGTGAGTGACTGCACGCCCGGGGGCGTCCTCCCCGGGATGCTGGGACCAACCCACCGCTCTCCTTTGGCGGACGTGGCCGACCTGTTGTGGTCGCTGCACCTGGCGAGCGTGGAGGCCGCGCTCGAGCGTGACCCCGCCGGGCGCCTGGACCTGGCCCCTCTCGGACAGGCATGGGAGACGCGCAATCGCCGCGCCGTCCTCAACGGCTACTTGAACACCCCGGGAATTGCCGGGCTCACCGGACCCGACCGCGACGTCATCCGCAACCTCGTGGCCGTCTTCGAGTTGGTCCGCTCGCTCCGTCCCGGTTAGTGGGCCAGGGCTGACACCTTGAGGGTGTCGGCCGCCTCCTCGGGCGACACCACGTTGATGGCCACCCCCGTACCGAGCTCGAAGCCGGCGGTCGTGGTGGCCTTGGGCCAAATGTGCGCGTGCCAGTGGTACGGCTCGCCAGCCCGGTACGGCGCAGAGTGGAACACGATGTTGTAGGCCACGTCCCCGACCGTGTCGGCCAACTGGCCCAGGCACCGACGTATGGCCTCGCCCACGGACAACAGGTCCTGCGTCGGGCTCTTGTGCAGGTGGGGATAGTGCTCGCGGGGGATGACCAACATCTCGTAGGGCACCGCGCTCCAGAAGGGACAGATGACCACGACCCGATCGTCGGCGTAGATCACCCGCTGCCCCGAGTCTTCCTCTGCCTCAATGGTGGTGCACAACAGGCAGGAGCCGACGAAGCGGGCGAAGCGAGCCTGCTCCTCCGCCAGCTCGCGCGGGATGAACGACATACCCAAGAGTTG
Source organism: Acidimicrobiaceae bacterium (assembly GCA_003160635.1). Classification (GTDB taxonomy): domain Bacteria; phylum Actinomycetota; class Acidimicrobiia; order Acidimicrobiales; family RAAP-2; genus Bog-473. Next base: position 10,985 of record PMLV01000187.1, read on the forward strand.
TCCGTGCGGATGCTCGAGCGAGGCTCCCGCTTCCCGCCCCGAGTTGACAATGGCCTGGGTGTAGCGGAGGTTGGGCCGCTGGGAGTGCTCTTCGAGCCGGTCACGCAGCGCCGCCATCACCAGGCTCGTCTGCTCCTCGCTCAGCATGCCCCAGGTGGCGTCGTGCTCGGGGGAGAAGATGAGGATCTCGTGAATGCCGCCCGCGCTGGCCTGTGTGAACACGGGGCCCCGGTTGGCGACGACGAAGGGCTCGTCGCCCTCGAAGGCCGGGTACAGGTTGGGGACCACTCGCACCAGCCAATGCCCGGTCGGGCCGTAGGTCTCCAGGGCCGGCGGGGTGGTCTCCTCGTTGCCGGGGCAGAACGGGCAGGGGCGGGAGCTTTCCTCGACCCAGGGGGAGCGGCTGACGAACGAGTAGGGGCGTTCGGATCGCCCGGGGCTTACGACCACCCAGCGGCCAGACAGAGGATCGAGCCGTAGCTGGTTCATCGGTCCTCGTGCGGCTGTGCCACTACCCATTGCCCACTCATCGGCGGCCTCTTCGTTCGTGTTTTGTCGTTCTCTACGGTACAGCGTCAGCTACGGGTAAAGGCTGCATGATCACGTACGGGACACCTTCTCGCAACGAACTGGGTGAAGATATCAGCGTGCACCACCAGCCGGACGGGCCGGCCTTCGACATCGTGCTGATCGTCCACGTGGGTTGCGTGGTGGTCAGCCTCGTGACCCTGGTGGCCAGCGTGACCACGGCCTCACGACTCCGTACGGTGCTGGGCGGCGCCACCGCGTTGCCCGACGCTGTGGCACGGTACTTCCGACCGGGGCTGAACTGGGCCGGCCGGAGCGTGTACGGAGTCCCTGTGTTCGGGTTTCTTCTCCTGGCCCTCAGCCACGGCGCGTACTCGCTGCACGACGGATGGGTCGTGGCGGGGCTCATCATTCTGGTGGGGGTGGTCGTCGTTGCCGAGGGCCTGCTCTGGCCGGCGGAGCGGAGGCTGCAGGTCGCTGTGGCCCCCCTACGCCAGGGCGGTGTTCCCGCAGGGGAAGAGGTTCTCCGCGACACCAGGACGATGGTGGTGTCGGGTTCGTTGGCGCTTGTCCTCGTCGCGCTCGGCTCGGCGCTCATGGTGGCGCAGCCGTGAGTGCGTCGGAGTCGCCCGGCTAGTCCGAGAGGCGGGTCCCGGTCACCGCTTCGACGACGGCGCGGGCTTCGTCGAAGCGGCCGTCGCGTACCAATTCGGGCAACGAGCCGTCGAGGAGGGCGACCCAGTCCACCTTCTCGGTGCTACGGCCGTCGTCGTGCACGCTCTGGCGCGCCCGACCGAGAAGCTCGGCCAGGGCGCCCAAGCCCGTTCCTTCTTGTGCGGCCAGCCGGGCCCGCAGCCACGACGCCAGTGCCGGGCTCCGCCCTCCGGTGGATACGGCCACGGTCACGGCGCCGTCCCGGTGCACAGACGGGAGGATGAACGAGCAGTGTTCGACGTCGTCGGCGCTGTTGACCCACACGCCTGCCGCCTCGGCGTCGGCGGACACCGTGGCGTCGACGGCCGGGATGCCCGTCGCCGTCACGACGAGACGGTACGCCCCCGCATCGCCCTTGGCATAGGGGCGGCGCTCGATGGTGAGCGGGGTCAGTTCGGCCATGGCCGCACAGACGTCGGGGGCGATCACCGTCAACGTGGCTCCACAACCCAAGAGCCCGCGCGCCTTGCGGGCCGCCACCGGACCGCCACCAACCACGAGACAGGCGCGTCCTTCGAGGTCGAGTGAGACCGGGTAGAAGGCGGTCAGCGGACTGGCTCCCCTCGCACGGACCCGGGCTCAGCTCTGCAAACGGGGAGGTCCGACCATGCCGGCAGCAACCGTGGCGATGGTGATCTCGTCGATGAGGACGAAGCTCCCCGTGATCCGGTCGACCTTGTAGGAGTCGAGGGCGAGAGGAGTTGCCGTGCGGAGGCGGACGACGCCGATGTCGTTCTCCCTTAGTTCGGGCGCATCCTGCATCTCGAGCGCGTTCACGTCGAAGATGCCCTCCACGCTCTCGACGACGACCGGGGTGACCCGTGTCGTGTGCTTGAGCTTGAGCCGGTCGCCGGCTTTCAACGGGCGGTCGTGGAACCAACATACGGTGGCTTCGAAATTGTCCGTCACCGTCGGCGGCTCCTCCAGTGACGAGATGAGGTCGCCCCGTGAGATGTCGATGTCGTCGGTCAGGTTCAGCGAGATCGAGAGCCCGACCTCGGCCCGGGGGATGGGGCCATCGGCCGTCTCGATGGAACGCACCGTGGTGTACTGGCCCTGGGGGAGCACAATGACCGGATCTCCCGTACGGAACGGGCCGCCGTTGACCATGCCGGCATAGCTGCGCCCACCCCCGGGCTGCCGCAGCACCCACTGCACCGGAAGTCGGCCTCCGTTGCCCTGTCGCAGCCCGTGCTGGGAGGCCCATCCGCCCGCTTGGGCCGACTCCAGGGAGTCGAGCACGGTCGGACCGTCGTACCAGGGTGCCGCATCGGAACGCTCGACAACGTTGTCGCCGTTGAGGGCGGAGATCGGGATCACGGTGCACGAGGCCAATCCGAGGGTGTGGGCGAGCGCGCCCATCTCGTCGACGATCCTCTGATAGGCGGATTTGTCCCACTCCATCAGATCCATCTTGTTGGCGCAGACCACGAGCTGATCGACGCCGAGCAGCGCCGAGATGCAGATGTGCCGGCGCGATTGCTCGCGCAGGCCCGCCGTGGCGTCGACCAGGACCAGCGCGAGATCTGCGGTCGACGCGCCGGTCGCCATGTTGC
>PMLV01000288.1 GCA_003160635.1 Acidimicrobiaceae bacterium
TAGTGTGACGCTGTGAGCGCTCCCGAGGTCGCGACGCCAATTCTGCCCGCCTTCGGGGGGGCGTGCCTGACCGGCGTCATGCCCGGGTTGCTCGGCCATCTCTACGGCCGAACCCCGCCGCCGCAATGGATGCCGTCGCCGGTGGCGGGGGCCAGGCAGATCGTGCTCCTGGTCCTGGACGGCCTGGGCTGGCACCAGCTCGAGGAGCGAGCGGCCCTGGCCCCGACGCTGCTCTCGGGGGTCGGGGCCTCCATCACCTCGGTCGCCCCGAGCACGACGGCCTGTGCGTTGACGTCGCTGGTGACGGGGCGCCCGCCGGTGGATCACGGCGTGGTGGGGTACCGAGTGGCCTACGAGAACGAGATCCTGAACATCCTGCAGTGGTCGCTCGGTGGTGTCGACGCCCGCATGCGGGTGCCCGCACCCGTCTTCCAGCCATGCCCGCTCTTCCCGGGGTCACCCGAGACGGTCCCGGTCGTCACGCGCTACGACTACGCCTCGACCGGGTTCTCGGCCGCTCACCTGGGAGACGCCGAGCTGCACGGCTGGCACACCCAGGCCGGTCTGGTGACCGGTGTCCGTGCGCTCGTCGGCGGGGGAGCGCGGTTCGTCTACGCCTACTACGACGGCATCGACAAGGTCGCCCACGCCCGTGGGCTCGGTGCGTACTACGACGACGAGCTACGTGACGTCGACCGGTTGGTCGGAGACCTGCTCGGCGTGCTGCCTCCGGGGGCGGTGCTGGTGGTGACGGCGGACCACGGCCAGGTCGAGGTCGGATCGTCGGTCGAGGTCCTGGGGAGCGACCTGATGGACGGCGTGACCCTGATCTCGGGCGAGGGCCGATTCCGGTGGCTCCACACGCGGCCCGGTGCCACCGATGCCGTGGTCGAAGCGGCCCGGGACAGATTCGGCGACATCGCCTGGGTGCGCACGCGGGACGAGATGGTCGAAGAGGGATGGCTGGGTGGAGTCCCTTCGGCCACGGTCTCGGCGCGCCTGGGCGACGTGGTGTTGGCGCCCTTCACCCCGACCGCGTTCCTCGACCCCGCCGATACGGGCGAGCTCCGCCTCTCGGCCCGCCACGGCTCCCTCACGGCCGAAGAGATGATGATCCCCCTGCTCAGCTGGCCCTCCACCTGACCCGGGGCGCTCCGGTGGCAGTATCAAGGGATGTCTGACGAGTCGACGCCCGTAGCCCCCGACGAAGTGCTGGAAGCCGGCCAGAGCCCGGATAGGGCCGGTGGCCCGGCCGGAGGGGGGGACGCGGCGGGCGCCGCCCCCGAGGCCGAGCCGGCGCGGGAGTCGGTCTCGGAGCCGGCGAAGGTGCTCCGCATCGGCTCCATGGTGAAGACCCTTCTCGACGAGGTGCGACAGGCCCCCCTCGACGAGAAGAGCCGGACCCGGTTGCGGGAGATCTACGAGCAGTCGATCCACGACCTCTCGGAGGGCCTCTCCCCCGACCTGGTGGCCGAGCTCGATCGCATGGCGCTCCCCTTTGACGACGAGGCGCCCAGCGAGTCCGAGCTCCGGATCGCCCAGGCCCAGCTGGTGGGTTGGCTGGAAGGCCTGTTCCACGGGATACAGGCCACGCTGATGTCGCAGCAGATGGCGGCGCGCAGCCAGCTCGAGGAGATGCGCCAGCGAGGGCTCCCGCAGGCCGGCGCGAGCTCGACGCCCCGGCCGGGGGCGTATCTCTGAGATGCTGGGCACCACAATGGGGAAACGAGGGAGCGCCCGAGATGCCTGACGAACCGACCGGACCAACGGGTGGGGGGCCACCTTCGTATCCCGGGCATGTCTCGCCACCGCCCTTTCCACCGTCACCCCCGGCGGCGCCACCCTCGTACCCGCTCCCCCCACCACCCGGGAGCTACCCGGGTGGTGGCTACCCGCCACCCCAGGGTCAGTACCCCCGGCCCGATGGGTTCGGGGGCCCGGGCCCGGGAGGTGCTCCCTACGCCACCTGGGGGACGCGGCTGGGCGGGTACCTCATCGACGTCGTCATCTTCATCCCGGTGTTCGTCATTCTCGCCATCTTGTTCCGGCACACCCACGTGCTCAGCGTGCACTTCAACATGCGCAACAACGGGACGCAGCAACGGCGGACCTTTTCGCTGCTCTCCGTCATTCTCACCGGGGTGGCCGACCTCGTCTACGTGACCGTGTTGTGCGGCGGGCGGCGGGGCCAGACGGTCGGCATGATGGCCGTCGGCATCCGCGTCGTCCAAGATGTGACCTACGACGTCGTCGGTTACGGGCGGGCCCTCGGGCGCGGCCTGGTGGAACAGGTGTTTCGCCTCTTGGGGTCGGCCACGTTCATTCTCGGCGTGGTGTGGCTGCTCGACATGCTGTTTCCCTTGTGGGACAAGAAGCGGCAGACCCTGCACGACAAGATCGCCAAAACGGTGGTGCTACGGGTACGCAATGTGGCGTGAAGCGGGGTAAGGTCCAGAGTTCGCGCACGAACAACACGGTTGTAAGTTCAACCGTTGAAAGGAGGGCCGGTGTCGGGGCGGTCGTTTACGCATCTGCACACCCACACCGAGTTCTCCATGCTCGACGGGGCGGCCCGGATCGGAGAGCTGGTGGCCGCGGCGGTGGCCGACGGCCAACCTGCGCTGGGCATCACCGATCACGGGAACATGTACGGGGTCCTGGACTTCTACAAGGCCTGTCGAGCCCAGGGGATCACCCCGATCATCGGCACCGAGGCCTACATGGCTGCGGAGTCACGTCACGAGCGCCCCGTCCGCCGGGGCAAGGTGGACGACACCGGGGGTGACGCCGAAGGCGGGCAGAAGCTCTACTACCACCTGACCCTTCTCTCCGAGACGATCGAGGGCTACCGGAACCTCTTGAAGCTTTCCTCGGCCGCCTACCTCGAGGGGTACTACTACAAGCCGCGGCTGGACTGGGAGCTGCTGGAGCGCCATCACAGCGGCCTGATCGCCACCACCGGATGCCTGGGCGGCGTCGTCTTGCAGGCGCTCTTGGCCGGCAACGTCGAGGAGGCCGAAAAGCGAGCCGCCCGCCTGCAGGACATCTTCGGGCGGGAGAACCTCTTCGTCGAACTGCAGGACCACGGCATCGCGGACCAACACCGGACGAACCCGCAGTTGATCGAGATCGCCCGCCGGCTTGACGCGCCGCTCCTCGCCACCAACGACAGCCACTACACGCACCGCGAAGACGCGGTGGCCCACGACGCGCTCCTGTGCGTACAGACCGGGGCCCTGCTCTCCGACACCAACCGTTTCAAGTTCGAGGGGACCGAGCACTACCTGAAGTCGGCCCGTGAGATGCGCCACCTCTTCTCGGAGGTGCCCGAGGCGTGTGACAACACCCTGCTGATCGCCGAGCGGGCCGACGTCCAGATCGAGCTGGGCAAACCGAGCCTGCCCGAGTTCCCCGTCCCACCCCAGTTCGTCGGCGAGGCCTATGAGGACAGGGCGTTGGCCTACCTGCGGGACCTGACCATGGAGGGGGCCCGCCAGCGCTACGGCAGCCCCGTTCCGGCACACGTGGTCGAGCGCTTGGACTACGAGCTCGGCGTCATCGGCAACATGGGGTTCGCCGCGTACTTCCTGGTGGTGTGGGACCTCATCCGCTTCGCTCGTGACTCGGGCATCCGGGTCGGTCCGGGCCGGGGCTCGGCGGCCGGGTGCTGCGTGGCGTACTGCCTGCGCATCGTGGACCTCGATCCGATCCGCTACGACCTGCTCTTCGAACGCTTCCTCAACCCGGGACGCAAGCAGATGCCCGACATCGACATGGACTTCGACGAGCGCTACCGCAGCGACGTCATGCGCTATGCAGCCGAAAAGTACGGCAGCGACCGGGTGGCGCAAGTGGTGACGTTCTCGACCATCAAGGCGCGTGCCGCCGTGCGCGATGCCGCCCGGGTGTTGGGAAAGCCCTACGTCGTGGGCGATCGCATCGCCAAGGCGATGCCGCCGTTGGTGATGGGGCGTGACACGCCGCTCCACGCCTGCTTGACCAAGACCGAGGGACACGAGGAGGGCTACGCGGCCGCGTCCGAACTGCGCGGCATGCACGAGACGGATCCCGATGCCAAAGAGGTCATCGACGTGGCCTTGGGCCTCGAAGGGCTGCGGCGCCAGGACGGGATCCACGCCGCCGCGGTCGTCATCTCGCGCGATCCGCTGACCGAGTACCTGCCGATCCAGCGCAAGCCCGATGCCGGGGGCAAGCCTGAAGACGCCCCCATCGTGACGCAGTACGAAATGCACGGCGTGGAGGATCTCGGGCTGCTCAAGATGGACTTCCTCGGCCTGCGCAACCTCTCGGTGATCGAGCGGACCCTGGACCTGGTGCAGGCGTCCGGCCACGACCGGCCCGACATCGACGGGGTGGACCTGGCCGACGAGGCCACACTCGAGATGCTGCGGCGCGGCGACTCGGTGGGGGTGTTCCAACTCGAGGGTACGCCCATGCGCGCGCTCATGCGCTCCCTCGCTCCGACCTCATTCGACGACGTGGCGGCCCTGGTGGCGCTCTACCGGCCGGGGCCGATGGCCGCCAACATGCACAACGACTACGCCGACCGGAAGAACGGCCGCAAGCCGATCACCTACGAGCATCCCGATCTCGAGCCCATTCTCGCCGACACCCAGGGCCTGATGATCTATCAGGAGTCGGTGATGAGGGTGGCCCAGAAATTCGCCGGTTACTCGCTGGAGGAAGCGGACAACCTGCGCAAGGCCTGCGGGAAGAAGATCCGTTCCCTCTTGGCCGCCGAGCGGGAGAAATTCGTCGCCGGGTGCGTCACGCAAGGGTACGAGGAGAAGCTCGGGACGACGCTGTTCGACATCATCGAGCCGTTCGCCGACTACGCCTTCAACAAGTCGCACTCCTACGGCTACGGCCTGGTGGCCTACCAGACGGCGTGGCTCAAGGCCCACCACCCCACGGAGTACATGGCGGCGCTGCTGACCTCGGTCAAGGACAACAAGGACAAGACGGCGGTCTACCTGGCCGAGTGCCGCAACCGCGGCATCGCCGTCCTGCCGCCCGACGTGAACCGCTCGGTGGCCGAGTTCGCTCCGGATTTCTCGGGCGACGGTGCCGGCGCAGCGATCCTCTTCGGCCTGGCCGCGGTCCGCAACGTGGGGGAGAGCCTGGTGGAACGCATCGTGGCCGAGCGCAACGCCAACGGCCCCTTTGCTGACATCTTCGACTTCTGCCAACGGGTCGACCCGGTGGTCTTGAACAAGCGCACCATGGAGTCACTGGTCAAGGGAGGCGCCTTCGACGCCTTGGGCCATCCCCGTCAGGGTCTCTGCCTCGTCATGGAGGGCATCGTGGACCGGACACTGGAACGGCGGCGTGAGCACGACCTCGGCATCACCTCCCTGTTTGCTGCGTTCGAGACCGAGCAGGAGTCCGACCCGGGCTGGGGGACGGCCAAGATCGCCATTCCCGATGCCGAGTTCGACAAGGCGCAGCGGCTCGCCTTCGAGAAGGAGATGCTCGGGCTCTACGTGAGCGACCATCCCCTGATGGGGTACGAGCAGGCGCTCGCCCGTCACACCGACTGCAGCCTCTCGGATATGCGGGAAGAAGACGCATCGGGGGACCGTTCGCCCGTGCGGGCCGTCGGAGGCGTGGTCACCGACCTGCGCCGGACCTACACGAAGAAGGGTGACCTCATGGCCCGCTTCGTCTTGGAGGACCTGCAGGCCGCCATGGAGGTCTTCGTCTTCCCCAAGACCATGGCCGACTACGGCGCGCTGATCGAGAACGACGCCATTCTCGTCGTGCGCGGCCGCCTCGATACCCGGGAGGACGAGCCCAAGATCGTCTGCATGGAGGTGAGTCGGCCCAGGTTGGAACGGGGAGCGGAGGACGTGCACATCGCGCTGCCGCTCGGCGTGTTGACCGCGACGACCCTCACGGGTCTCAAGGGAATTCTGAGCGGGCATCCAGGGCCGTCGTCGGTGCTCCTGCACGTGGGAGCGAAGGTTCTGCGCCTCGCACCCGAGTTCAACGTGGATTGTCGCAATGGTCTCGTGGGTGAGTTGAAGCGACTTCTGGGGCCGGGCGCCGTCCTGTCATAACCCCGCACGACCAGGGGTGTTACCCGTCGTCACGGGTCGTCGCCGTCGCCGTTGGCCGTGCGCCGGTTGGGTAAGCCCCCGGCAGAGCCAGTAGACTTACCCCATGCCGATCGTAGTGAGCACCAAAGATTGCACTGCGCTCAGCGACGCTGAGCTGGTGGAAATGGCAGATCTCTGTGCGGAGCGCCCCCCTGGTTTTGACATCGGGTTCCTCTCCAAGGAGCGCGAGGCGTGGGTGCTGATCACGCTGGCACGGGAGGGGAACAAGCTTCGGGGCTATTCCCTCTGCACGCTGGAACGGATCGGCGGCACTCCGTCGCTCCTGGTGGGTCTGGCCCTCGTTGACCGGACGGCCCGTGCCGAGGCGACGCTCAAGGGGATCATGGCCGATCAGTACCGGCGCGCGCTGCTGGCCTTCCCCGATGAAGACGTCCTCCTCGGGACGCGCCTGCTCTCGCCCGAAGGCTTCCGGGCCTTCTCAGGGCTGCAGGATGTCGTTCCCTACCCTGAGCACAAGTCCTCGGGAGAGGAGCGGGCCTGGGCCCGTCGACTGTCCAAGCGCTTCGGCTGTGAAAGCCGGCTGGACGACCGTACGTTCGTGCTCAAGGGTGATGGCTCCGTCGCAGGTGGCCTCGATTTCTTCGCTCCCAAAGTCAAGATCCCCGAGGGCGTGGAGGGACATTTCGGTGACTTCGACGCCGCCCGGGGCGATCGGCTCGTCACCTTTGGCTGGGCCATGGCCGAGGATCTCGCCGGCGGCAAGCTCGGGCGCTGATACGGCGGGCCGCATGGGCTTCGGGTGGTGGGCTCAGCCGCGGGGGAGGACGGCGGCGCAGACTTTGTAGCAGTGGCCATCCCGGGGCGGGCTGACCGTCACCAGTAGGTACTGCGGATTGAATCCGAGGGCAGTGGCAAGGCTCTTTCCGCTGAGCCGTTCCCGTCGGGCGGCATCGAGGGCACGCGCCGCATGACGATCCTCCACGGGTAGCCAGACGTCGTCACGGTCCCATCCGAAGCGCACCCACGTCGAACCATCCGCCTGGCGTCGTATGAGCTGAGGGCTTCGGGTCGGCTCGATCAGGGCAACCGAGGGGCGGAACCCGCGGAACTCCCAGTACGGTGCCGACGGCCCGGGGAACCCGAGCAGCGGCCCTTCCGGGCTTGCCACCATGCGCCGGAGCAGCTTGCGGAGCTGGCGGCCTCGCAGCGTGCCCACGTGCCGGGGTAGATCGGCTGCCGTGGTGGCCTCGGGCTGGGCCAGGTCGTCACGTTCGGGATCCTCGGCCAGGGTCACCTCAACGACGTCGAAGGCGGTGATGTCGGGGTCGTAGTTCTCGGGCCACGGCACCCGTACACGCATCACGGTGCGGGTGGCGAGATCGACCACCGTCGTGTCCTCCAACGTCGAGGACAACACGAGAAGGTGCAGCGTCGAACCCCCTGCCGTGGGGATCTTCTCCCGCCGCCTGGCCGAGCGCCGGAGGAGCCGGGCCGGGTCGGTGGGGACCTCGGGGGAGCGGCGGTCACGGGCGGTCGGGCCCACGGTGTCCTCGCTCATCGGGGTAGCGCCTCGAGTTGCATCAAGAGGGTCGCTGTGTCATTGGCCGGGGCATTGCAGGAGAAGCCGCGGCAGACGAACGCAGCACCCTCCGGCCGCCCGGCGAAGAGCGGCGAGTCGTCCGGCTCACCCCATGCCACCACGGCGCGGGGGAGCCACGACCGGCGCACCTCCGCCAAGAGGTCTGGTCGCTCGCCGGTGACCACGATCTCCTGGCGGCCGGCGAGCATGGGCAGTGCGGCCACCAGGTCGGCGAGCGCGCCCGGGTGGCGCGTCAGCAGGGTGGCGGCCTCCGAAACGGTGCGCTCGGCGGCGTCGCGTCCCCTCGGGTCGTCGTCGAGCGCGTTTGCGCGAAGAAGGGCGTGCACGGCGATCGAATTGGTGGCCGGAAGTGCGCCGTCAAGGTACTCCTTGGGCCGCACGATCAGTGCCTCGGCGTCATTTCCCGTGGTAAAGAATCCTCCGGACTCCTTGTCCCAGAATCGGTCGAGTAGCTCGTCGCCGACCCGATGGGCCCGGGCGCGCCACCGTGCATCGCCGGTGAGCTCGGACAGCCGGACACACGCTTCGATGAGCCACGCGTGGTCGGCCGCCACCGCGAGATGCCGGGTCCGGCCCCCCTGCCAACTTCGCATGAGGCGGCCCTCCTCGTACATGGCCGACATGAGGAACTCGCCGATATCGACGGCCCGCCGGCCGTACTCGGCCGAGCCGGTCACCATGGCGGCCTCGGCCAGGGTGGCGGCCGCCATGGCGTTCCACTCGGCCAGCACCTTCTCGTCTCGCGCCGGTTGCACCCGTCCGGCGCGCACGGCGGCCAGCAGCTGGCGGGCCTCTTCGATCAGCGGCGGGCGTTGGAGGGGCGCGCCCACCGGTCGGCACAGGATGGACCGTCCTTCCCAGTTGCCGGCCGCTGTGATGCCGTACCAGTCCGCCGCCGGTTGGACGAGGTGCGCGGGTAGTGCGGCCTCGAGCTCCGAGAGCGTGAAGGTGGCGTGGCTGCCTTCGACCCCACCGGCGTCGGCGTCGAACGAGGAGTAGAGCGCCCCCTCGGGCGTGGAAAGGTCCCGGAGCACGAAGTCCAGCGTCTCGGTGGCAACGGTGAGGTAGTTGTCATGGCCGGTCTCCTGCCAGGCATGGAGGTAGGCCCGGGCCAGCAGGGCCTGATCGGTCAGCATCTTTTCGAAGTGCGGCACCAGCCAGCGGGTATCGGTCGAGTACCGGCAGAATCCCCCCACGAGGTGGTCGTACATGCCGCCGCCGGCCATGCCGTCGAGGGTTGTGAGCGCCATCTGCCGGGAGCGTTCCGAGCCGGTGCGCCGGTGATGGCGCAGGCAGAGCTCCACCAACGAGGGGCGTGGGAATTTGGGTGCAGGGCCGAAGCCGCCCCACTGGGAGTCGAATCCTCCGGCCAGACCGACCACGACCTGGTCGATGAGCGCGTCGGCGTCGATGCCCTCGGGGAGGATGGGCTGGGTCGCACCGCCTGGTTCGGCCATCGTTTCGGCCAGGCGAACCTCTCGTCGCACGGCGTCGACCAGTGCGTCGGCCTGGGCCAGCACGCCCGCGCGCTCCTGTTGCCAGGCCGTGCCGAGCGACTCGACGACGCGACGGAAGGCCGGCATGCCATGGCGGTCCTCGGGCGGGAAGTACGTGCCGGCGTAGAAGGGCCGGCCGTCGGGCGTGCAGAACACCGACATCGGCCATCCGCCGGATCCGGTGAGGGCCTGGGTCGCCGCCATGTACAGCGAGTCGAGGTCCGGCCGCTCCTCCCGGTCGACTTTCACCGAGATGAACCACCGTGAGAGGTCCGCCGCCGTGGCGTCGTCCTCGAAGCTCTCGTGGGCCATGACGTGACACCAGTGGCACGAGGCGTATCCGATCGACAGGAAAATCGGTTTGTCCTGCTCTTTGGCTCGCTTCAGGGCTTCGTCGCCCCAGGGAAACCATTCGACCGGGTTGTCCGCGTGCTGGCGGAGGTAAGGGCTCGTCTCGTCCGCCAGATGGTTCACGAGACCCGATGCTACGGCGCGGCGGGGCGACCACCCGCGTCGAACGCCCTGACCCGCGTGGAATGCTCCTGGGATGGAACGTGTGCTCACGCTCGAAGGTAAGACCGCTCTCATCACCGGGGCCAGCCGTGGGATCGGCCTGGCCATGGCCGGCCGCTTCCTGGAGGCAGGGGCCAACGTCATGCTCTCCTCCCGCACTGCGGGCGACCTGGCCGATGCGGTGGCGGGCCTGGTGGCCGGTGGGGCCGATGTCTCGAAGGTGGCCTGGAAAGCCGCCCACGTGGCCGACGCCGGGCAGGCGCAGGCGCGTGGCCGAGACGATCGGGCGCTTCGGCGGGCTGGACATCTTGGTCAACAATGCCGCTACCAACCCCTATTTCGGGCCGATGATCGACATCGACGTCCCCCGGGCGCAAAAGACCTTCGAGGTCAACCAATTGGCGGTCCTGATGTGGACCTCCTACGCCGTGAAGGCCGGATTGGCGGGGTCGGTCATCAATGTGGCCTCCATAGGGGGTCTGGAGGTGGAGCCCGGGATCGGCTGGTACAACGTGACAAAAGCCGCCGTCCTGCACATCACCAAGCAGTTGGCGTACGAGTTGGCGCCGGACATCCGGGTGAATGCGCTGGCTCCTGGGCTGATCAAGACCAATTTCGCCCGGGCTCTCTGGGAAGGCCAGGCGGGGGAGCGGGTGGTCGCCCACATCCCGTTGCAACGCCTGGGCCTGCCTGACGACGTCGCCACGGCTGCCCTCTTCCTCGCTTCGGACGCGGCGTCGTGGGTCACCGGGCAAACACTGGTGGTCGACGGGGGGACCACAGTGCAGCCTTCGGGGGGCGTGAGCTGACGCTGGAAGCCCGGTGCTGACGGGGATGGCCCCCTGAAGGCGCTCACGGGCCTACGGTGAAGGGGTGCCCCAGAATCGTCTCTCGTCGTGACCTCGCCCGCCGAGCTCACTCGCATCGCGCGGGCGGCCGAGACGCACTCGTGGAGCATCAGCGTCGTCCCGACGCCGCTGGCCGTCATGGCGACGCGGGAGTCGGGGCGGATCGGCGAGCCTTGGGTCGTCATGGCGGTACCGGGGGGACGGGGGCTCCGGGTGTCGTTCTTTCAACCCGGGGACGCCCTTGACGCCACCGGGGAGGAGGTCGGCGAGATCTCGGGGAATCCACGCGAGATGGGCCGGGAACTTCGTTCGATGCTCGAGGATCTGGCTGAAGGTGCCGCGGCATGAGCGGGAGAACCTGTCGGGAGGGTTGAACGGGCGAACGGGTGAACGTAACGGGTGAACGTGGAGCAGGTTCGATCGAGCTCGATCAGCTCAGGGCACGGCGCCTGACCTTTCCCGACGCCGTCCGAGGCAGTGCGTCCGTGAAGACGACCTCTTTGGGCGCCGCCCACGGCGCGATGGTGCCGGCGACGAGCTCCTTCAACTCTTCGATATTGGGCACGGCGCCGGTGGCCACGACCCAGGCCACCACCCGTTCGCCCCATTCGGGGTCGGGGCGCTTCCACACGGCCACCTCTGCCACATTGCGATGGGTGGAGAGGACCCGCTCGACCTCGTCGGGCCACACTTTTTCACCCCCCGTCGTGATCATTTCGGCGATTCGGCCCACCACCGACAGGGTGCCGGCCTCGGTGAGGAATCCCGCGTCAGCGGTGGCGAACCACGTCGTTGTGCCGTCGGGCCCGAGCACACGCCCGGTCGTGCCGTCGCGGTAGCTGCGCATGAGCATGGGGGCGCGTAGGAGGATCTCTCCGCTGCCGCCGCCGCCGCCGCTGCTGTCCCCGCCCCCTAAGCCCCCGTCCCCGCCCTCGTCGAAGTGCGCGATCGCAACTTCGACGTCGTCGAGAGGAACCCCGTCGTAGACCACTCCCGAGCCCGTCTCGGTCATGCCGTAGGTGACCACCACATTGGGGGGAAGGTCACCGGGCGGACGGCTTCCGCCGAGGAGGATGCCGGTGAAGACGGTCGGGTCGAGCCGGCGCAGTGCGGCGGCGACCAATGAGACGTGTGTCACGGCATGGGAACGTCCGAGCTCCTCCACGACCTCGGCGTCGAACCCCGGAAGCACGGTCAGCGGCGTTCCCGTAAAGAGGGCGCGGGTCACGACCGAGAGCCCACCGACGTGCGCCAAAGGGAGGCAGGCGAGCCAGGAGTGACGGGCGGGGTCGATGCCCAGACGATCCGAGGTGGCCCGAGCCGAGGCCAAAAGAGCATCGTGCGTGAGGATCACGGCTTTGGCCTGGCCGGACGATCCACTCGTGGCCACCACGAGCGCATCGCCGTCCTCTGTGGGTAAGCCCCCCGGCAGAACGTGGTGCTCACCGTCCGAAGCCACCACCCGGGAAGGTCGTAACGCGTCCAACAAGGCGTCACGAGCGGCGCGGGGTAGGCGAGGGTCCAGAGGTGCGACGGCGTCGCCGTAGTCCCAGACTGCCCTCAGCGTATCGACGAAGCCTGCCCCTCCGGGCAGGTCGAGTGCGACGAGTTCAGGCACTGGCCGGTAGCGTAGGTCGCCGTGCACACCGTCGTCACCGGCAGTCCCTATGACCCACTCGACGATCTCCGTCCCCTCGATCCACCAAAGTGGGAGCAGCTGGGATCCTTCTCGGACATTCGCTACGAGGTCGGGGATGGGATCGCCAAGCTGACGATCTGCCGCCCTGAACGCCGCAATGCCTTTCGGCCACAGACCCTGTTCGAACTGACGGACGCATTCACGCTGGCCCGGGACAACCCCGACGTCGGTGTGATCATCCTCTGCGGCGAGGGCCCTGACGCCTTCTGCTCGGGCGGGGATCAGAAGATACGTGGTGACGACGGCTACATGGGTGACGACAGCGTGGCGGAACGCGGGATCGGGCGCCTCAACGTGCTCGACCTGCAGATCCTCATGCGGCGCATCCCTAAGCCGATCGTGGCCATGATCGCCGGGTACGCCATCGGTGGTGGGCACATCCTGCACCTCGTGTGTGATCTGTCCATCGCGGCAGAGAACGCCCGGTTTGGACAGACCGGTCCCAAAGTCGGGAGTTTCGACGGGGGATACGGGTCCTCACTCCTGGCGCGCACCATCGGTCTGAAGCGGGCCAAGGAGGTGTGGTTCCTGTGCCGTCAATACGATGCCGCGCAGGCACTCGAATGGGGTTTGGTGAACACCGTTGTTCCATTGGAGGACCTCGAAAGGGAGACTGTGGCCTGGTGTCGCCAGATCCTCAGCCTGTCTCCCATCGCGTTACGAATGATCAAGGCAGGCATGAACGCGGCCGACGACGGATTGGCCGGCGTACAGCAGCTGGCCGGCGACGCCACCATGCTCTTCTACATGACGGAAGAGGGTCAGGAAGGGCGCAACGCGTTCGTCGAGCATCGGAGTCCTGACTTTTCGAAGTTCCCCCGCCGCCCGTGACAACCCCATGGCGGTTGTGGGTGGCTGGCGCGCGCCCACGGACCCTGCCGGCCGCGGTTGTCCCCGTCGTGGTGGGGACGGCAGCGGGGTACGTCGCGAGTCATGCGTTCGTCAACGTGTACGTACCGCTGCGTGACGAGGCCCATTACACGGCCACGACCAATCTCCCTCGTCTACACGGGCTCTTGGTCGTCAACGCCTTCCTGGCGTTGGTGGTTGCACTGGGCCTTCAGATCGGTACCAACTACGTCAACGACTACGCCGACGGCGTTCGTGGCACCGATGAGGTCCGGGTCGGCCCCGTCCGGCTGGTTGCGGGCAAGTTGGCCACGGTTCGGCAGGTAAAGATCGCTGCACTGATCGCGTTCGGGGTCTCGGGCATCGCAGGCCTCATCTTGGCCATCAGAGTCTCGTATTGGTTGATCCCGATTGGCGCGCTCTGCGGTCTGGCCGGGTGGGCGTACACGGGTGGCTCACGCCCTTACGGCTATCGGGGGCTCGGCGAAGCGTTCGTCTTCGTCTTCTTCGGGCTGATTGCCACCACCGGATCCGCCTACGTGCAACATGCATCCGTCGTGTTCGACGGCCGTTCCCTCAATGTCGGTTTTCCCTGGTCGTTCGCGCTCTGGGGCGGCGTTCCGATAGGTCTCCTTGCCGCGGCCCTTCTGCAGGCCAACAACCTGCGCGACGTCGAGACCGACAAGGAGACGGGGAAGAAGACGGTCGCCGTTCGGCTCGGTCGTGTGCGGGCCGGATATCTCTACGTGGGAACGCTCGTGGCGGCGGCGGCATCCATCGGCGTCCTGCAGCACTACCGAGGTTGGTCGGTCATCGCGCTGGCGGCGCTCCCTTTGGCGATCCCTCCAGCGCGCCTGGCGTTGAGCGATCGCAACGGAAGGGACCTCCTCCCGATGTTGGCCGCCACGGCACGGCTGCAGCTTGCCGTAGGTCTCCTGCTCACCATCGGACTTCTGCTGGTCAGGTCGTAGCGAGCCAATGAGCCACGAGTCTCCCCACGACCTCGGGCTGCGCCAGGTGCGCCGCATGACCTGCTCCCGGAATGAGGGACGCCGTGCCATGCGGTGCTGTGTGGGCAAGGCGCAGCGCGTGGGCAGCGAACCTGGTGTCGTCAGCGCCGGCCACGGCGAGGAGGGCGGGAACGAGGTCGGGGATTTGATTCCACAAGGGTTCCTGCGTGCCGGTTCCGGCCAATCGCAGGCTCGACGCGAGCCCGGCGGCACCGTTGCGTCGTCGCTCTTCCGTGTCGGCGCCCTCGGCCAGCCGGGAGAACATCGGGCTGCGTACCCACCGATCGATGAAGGACTCGACGTCGCCCGAGGCTTCGAGTGCCGCTGCCGTTGCCTCGTCCGCCTCGCGTCGAATGTTCCGGGCCGCGGCGTCCTCGATACCTCCGGTGCCGCCGATCAGAACGAGACGGCCGACGTCCAGATCGGTGCCCGTGACGATGTGCAGGGCGACGCGGGCGCCGAGCGAGTAGCCGAGAAGGTCACAAGGGCCCTCGCCGGTGCTGGCCATGACGGCGTCGCGGACCAAGCCGGCCGTCGTCGGCAGGTCAGCGCGCACGTCGGCCGACCCGCCATGGCCGGGCAGGTCGATACCGATGAGTGTGTGGTCGTGCGCCAATATGTCACCGAAGGATCCCCACAAGCGTGCCGTCTGGGTGAAACCATGCAGCAGCACGACCGGCGGGCCGGAGCCCGAACTGCGCTGTTCAACATGGAGTGGCACGCACGGTGAGCGTACAGGCCACCTTTGCCGCGACTTTGGTGGACGAATGGGTCCATGCCGGTGTCACTGACGCGGTGATCTGCCCCGGGTCGCGGTCAACTCCGATGGCCCTCGCCCTGGCGGCCCGCCTGAACGTCCATGTGCGCCTCGACGAGCGCAGCGCCGGGTTCTTTGCCCTCGGACTCTCCATGGCCACCGGCATGCCGACGGTCATCTGCGTCACCAGTGGCACGGCCGCAGCCGAGCTTCACCCGGCGGTGGTCGAAGCCCATCAGGGTCGGGTGCCTCTGATCGTCTGCACCGCCGACCGGCCTCCCGAGCTGCATCACGTGGGGGCGTCGCAGACGATCGACCAGGTGGGGCTCTTTACGACGTCGACCCGTTGGGCTTGTGATCCCGGGGTTCCGGAGGAGTCGCACATTCGATCGTGGAGGCCCCTTGCGGCCAGGGCCTTTGTCGAGGCCCACGGGGGACCTCTCGGACCGGGGCCCGTCCATCTGAATCTCGCATTCCGTGAGCCGCTGGTCGGCGATCCGGGACCGTTGCCGGCGCGACCAGGCCCCCTATCCGTGGCCACCCCCGCCGTGTCGGCGCCGTTCGACGCTCCCCTGAGCGGCACCGGAATCATCATTGCGGGCGCCAACGCCACGGACGATCCGGCCGAACTGCTCCTCCTCGGCGCGCGCCTGGGGTGGCCGGTCCTGGCCGACCCCCGATCGGGCTGCCGCGTCCCGGGGACGATCGCCGCCGCCGATGCCATCGTGCGTGCACCGCAGACCGTCCTGCCGGGCACCGTGGTGCTGCTCGGCGCGCCATGGCTTTCCAGGGCACTGGGTGAGTACGTCTCGGAAGCGGCGGCGAACGGCGCCCGCGTGATCTGCGTCGATCCGTGGTGGCAGTGGACTGATCCCACCGTGGTCGTCGGCGAATTCCACCACGTCCCGGCCAAGAGCTGGATGAAGGCTGCCCTTGAAGGGGCCAACGAATCTCCCTTCACCGGGTGGCTCGAGACATGGCAGGTCCGTGAGGCGGCGGCCCAAGGAGCGATCGATGCAACCCTCGGGAGCGAACTCAGCGAACCGCTCGTGGCCCGGGTTCTCGCGAGGCACGCGTCGGCGGACGACTTCACCCTGATGGTGGCGGCCTCCATGCCGATGCGCGATCTCGAGTGGTTCGCCCCCACGCTCGAGGCGCCACCGGCGGTCATGGCCAATCGGGGTGCAAATGGGATCGACGGTGTGGTCTCGACTGCCCTGGGCATTGCGGCATCCGGTCGACGAACCGTGGCGCTCCTCGGTGACTTGGCCTTCCTGCACGACGTGTCGGGGTTGGTCAATGTGCCCGAGGCTCCGTGCACGCTCGTGGTGCTGGACAACGGCGGCGGCGGAATCTTTTCGTTCCTACCGCAGGCCGCAGCCCTCGATCACCGTCGGTTCGAGTTGCTCTTCGGAACACCGCCGACCTCAGATGTGAGCGACGTGGCCCGCGGCTTTGGGCTCGAGGCACGCGAGGTGACGACTCTGCCCGAGTTGGAGGCGGCCCTCAACGAGACCTCGGGGTCGACCATGCCCACCCTCGTGCGAGTGAAGGTGGGGGGACGGGCAGAGAACGTCGCCCTTCATGACGCCGTCAATGAGGCTGTCTGTCACGCGCTGACCTGAGTGATAATGCAATGGCTCGTTGACCAAGGAGGATGGCAATGATCGCATCGACGTTCGGCGATGGCCAGGTGGCCTACTCGATACTTTGGTTCTTTCTGTTCTTCATCGAGGTGTGGCTTGCCATATCGATCTTCATCGACATCTTCCGCAGCCACGATCTCCCAGGTTGGGCGAAGGCGGCTTGGGTCATCTTCGTCATCCTCTTGCCACTGATCGGGATCTTGGCGTACTTCATCTTCCGCGGCAACCAGATGCGCGCCCACCAGATTCAGGGGTCACAGGCCCAAGAAGATTTCGCGCGCCATTGGATGGCGGGCCGTCCTTCCATGGCCGATGAAATCTCAAAACTCGTAGATCTGAAGAACAGCGGTGTGATCACCGAGGAGGAGTTCGAGCGGATGAAAGCCCATGTGACCAGCCAGGCTGCCGACACGGGGAGCAAGCCGTAGGCCGAACTTCAGCCTGGCGGTCCCGCGCCCGACCCATGAAAGGTTGGAGATGGGGTCGACGTCGTGACGCGCCCGGTCGGGCTGCGGAACGAGAGCGAGATGTTCGCATCGCCCGACATCTTCCAACCGAGCTCGTGCACGGCGCGATGATGCTGGTCGCACAGCGTGACCAGATTGGGTATGGCCGTGGGCCCGCCGTTGAGCCAGTGCACGACATGGTGGACATCGGTGAACTCGGTGTACGTACACCCCGGAAAGCGGCAGCCCTTGTCACGCCGCCGGATCTCGAGGCGTTGGGCCGAGCTGGGGTTTCGGCCGGCCGTTCCTTGCTGGATGCTCTGGCCCTTCTCGTTATCGGCAGACAGGATGATTTTGGCGTCGCACGCCAGTCGACGCGCCACCTCGGGCGAGAGCGGACCCAACACGTCGAGTTCGGCGGCACCTTCGCCGCCGGCGAGATAGGTGAGATCGGCGTGCACGACGACCGTCGGGCGATGCGACGGGACTGCGCCTGCACCGCCGCTGCCGCACACATCGACCAAGGAGTCAGCCATCCGCTGTTCGAATGTCGCAGCGTCCTTCGGGCGACGTCCGGCTCGAGCGGTCAGTGCTCCCTTGACCCGGGCGTACTGATCCTCGGGCAGGCAGCCTGAAAAGGAGCGGCGGCGATCGTCGAAGCGGAGAAAACGACGAGAGTAGAGACCGGCAGCCTGGATGTCGGTCTGTCGATTGGTGGCAACAGCGAGTTCCCGGACCTGCTTGGCCGACCACTTCGTCGCCGCCTCTGCCAGATGGGCATCGGTGTCGGGCTTGGCCACCTGGACCAGTGGCTTCACCTGGTCGAAGGAGAGCTTGCCCTGGGAGAGCGCCTCGGAGATCTTGGGGAGATTCTCGAGCTTCTCGGCTGCGGTCACCCATTCGCGCGCCGTGGTCGCGGTGACGGCACACCGTTGGACCAACCACGCCACCATGGTGGTCGCTCCGTCGATCCGCCACGCCCTTCGCCGGTCAAGTTCGGCGACGGCTGAGAGAAGTTGGCGTTGGTGAGCCGAAACGGCTCGGTGATGCTGCGTGACTTTGGAGACGAGTGCGTCGGTGCTGCGAGAGACGGTTTCGGGTCGGGGCCCGTCACGGAGCGATGCGTTTGCCATACATGAAGGATGACGAAAGGGTGTGACATCGCGTGTGAGTGGTCCCGTTTCGAGGCCACCCGTCGCGCCCGCCCGTCACAGGTCGTCAGCGGTAACGGTCCGCCGAGATCCAGGTCCCGTGACTCCGGAACGGCAGGGCCACCGACTCGGGCAGGTGGATGACCGCCTGTGGCTTACGCCCGAACGAGGACGCATCGAGCACATAGATGTCGCTGGCCCCCCGGGTGGCGTCGTACACGACGGTGAGGAGCCAGCCCTCGTCATCGGATCTCCCGTCCTCGGCCCGTACGAAGAGCGGTTCGCTCGCGGTCCGGTACTGGCCGGGGTTCCAGGCCTGCACCTCGTCGCGTGCCACATCGAAACGCAGGAGGCCGAGGTGGTCGACTTCACGATCGACGCTGCGATCCCAGTTGGGCGCAACTTCCACCCCGTAGCCGTAGCGGAATGGCCGACCTTCGCAGAGCGGGTCGGAAGTGACGTACTCGACGAGGCGCTCATCCACCTGGCTCCGTTCCAGCTTGTCGCCTGTGATGCGCCATCGCTCGAGTACCGGGAGTCCTCCGTCGATCAGGCTCATCCCGATGCCCAGGCCGTCGACGACCGGCACGTCGAGGTCGATGGGCTGACCCTTCTCGGGAACCTCGTAGCGGCAGACGTACAGCACCATGGCCCCACCAGCACCATCGTCTTCCTCGTACGCGTGGAGCACGTGGGTGACCAGACACGGGTCGACCCTGACCCAGCGGACATCGGAGCCATCGCCGTCGCGCTCCAGCACGCCGACCCAGCCCTCGGCGCCCGGTGTCCAGCGGTAGGGGATGGCGGGCTGCCTCGAACCTTCGTCCGCGAAGAAATCGGCGAATTCGGTCGGGGACTCGATGAAGGCGATGTGGCGGGCCGTGACACCGAGATCGTGCTGCCAGGTTGCTCTCTCGAGTTGCACCTCCATCCGGTGCGTCAAGGCCCCCGCCGCGTCCCATTCACCGATCCTGAGGAACGGTGAAGCGGTCTCGGTGCCCTGCTCGACGCCGAAGAGGATCCGCCCTCCGGTGACGGAGTCGCGATGGACGTGCGAGGCAACGGGCACGCGCAGGCCCCCGTCGAACTCCTCAGGCTGCAGCAGACGGGAGAACTGCTGGGGGAGGCCGGACTCTGCCAGGGCCAGCACCTTGCCCGCCTGCCAGAAGACGTTGGCATCGGCCGAAGAGGGCGCAGTGACGTATGACACCGCAGCACCATCGCGCAGCTCGATGGCGTGGAGCGCCCCGGACGGCGTCGCAACGCTGCCCTCGTCGTCCTCTGCGCCGGCACCACCGCCGGCACCACCGCCTGCACCGAGAACACCACCTCCGGCACCAGGTCCGATGCGCACGAGGGTTCCCTGGAGATCGGGCGGCAAGACGCCGTCGATCGGTAACGGCGGGTTCATGCGATCAACAGGCTACTTGCGTAGCCAAGACTCTCTGATGTCACAACCCCCGAGCACCATGGGTGCGTGCCGAGACAGCGACAAGCATCGAAGGTCCTTCACCGAACCGCCCGGGTTGAGCTGCGGGTGACGCCGGCACAACGCGAGCGCTGTTTCGCCCTGCTGCGCTCGGGGGGCGACCTGTGGGCCGCCGTCCTCGAGTTGAACGCCCTGCGCCACCGACGTGGCGATGCCCCGGTGGTGGGCTATCAGGCGCTGTGCCGGGAGGTCTCGGCGGCCGGACCCGGGTGTGCCGGAGAGCTTTCATCCGTCGGGGCGCGTTCGATCCTGCGCCGATACTCCGATGCCTGGTTCAACGCCAATGCCGCTCGACGAGGCGGAGACGCTGAGGCCCGGTACCCGAGACGCCGTCGCTCGTTGCTGCCCTCGCGTTATTACGCCGGAACCTTTGTAATTCAAGATCGACACCTCAGCCTGCCGACGGCTCGCAGCTGTCCCCCGCTGATCCTGCGCCTTTCCAGGCCCGTCCCCTACGCGCCCGCCTCGGTGCGCTCGGTCACCCTCCTCAACGTAGGCCCCAGACTCTTCGTCGACGTGACCGCCGAGGTGCCGGTCGCCTCTTGTGCACCCGGAGCGGGGCCCGATCCGGCCCGGGTGGCCGGAGTGGACCTCGGGATCATCCATCCCTATGCGGTGGTCGCTTCGGGGGCCGCCTTGTTGGTGTCGGGCCGGGCCATCCGGGCCGAGCACCGGCTCCACTTGGCCGAGAAGAAGGCCCGGGCCCGGGCGCTGGCCCGGAGCGCCCCTTTGCGGGGCCAGGCGGGCTCGCGGCGTTGGCGCAACCACCGGGCCACCACCAGACGGCGCGAAGCGCGCCACCGGCGCCGGGTGGCCCAGGCCACCCACGAAGCGGCCCGGGCCGTCGTCGACTTCGCGGTGGAAGAGGGCATCGGCATTTTGGTCGTCGGTGACCCGAGAGGTCTTTTGGGCCACGACGCCGGCAAGCGTCAGAACCTGGCCGTGCGCAACTGGCGACCCGGGCAGATGATGAGCGCCTTGATGGACAAGGCAGCAGTGGCCGGCATCGAGGTTGAACTAGTCGATGAACGCGGCACCAGCTCGACCGGCCCGAGGTGTCGGGCCAAGGTGGCCAAACCCAAGGGCCGCACGTTTCATTGTCCGACCTGTTCCCTGGTGGCACACCGCGACCTGGTGGGAGCGGCCAACATCGCCCAAAGAGGTTCTTTGGGCGGGGATAGCTTTGACCTCACACGGTTGGAGATCATGCACCGTCGAGCCGGTCGGCATCTGCCCGGCCGGACCCGGCGTGATCCACGACGCATCTCGATGGATAACCACCGTCGAGAACGAGTGGATCTTTGGCCGGCTGTGGCCCGCCCCGAGACAAGCGGGGAGTCGCTCGGTCGGGTCGCCTCGGCGGCCTGAACGAGGAACTGCCAACCTGCGCCCCAAGAGGGCAGAGGTTTGTGGTGACAGCATAAGGTTTGATATGCCGACACTCTCGGAGGACCTCGCCTTTCGTGGCCTGATCCACCAGGTCACAGACCCCGCCATTCTCAAGCGACTCGACGCGGGGGGCATGACCGTCTATGCCGGCTTCGACCCGACGGCGGACAGCCTGCATGTGGGCAGCATGCTCCAGCTCTGCACGTTGCGACGCTTCCAACTGGCCGGTCACCGGCCCATCTCGCTGGCCGGGGGCGGTACCGGGATGATCGGCGATCCCGGGGGGAAGACGGAGGAGCGGTCCATGCTGACCAAGGAAGTCCTCGGCGCGTACCTCGAGGGCATTCGGCCCCAACTGGGCCAATTCCTCGATCTGTCCGACGCCCTCCTGCTCGACAACAGCGTGTGGCTGAGCCAGCTGACAACGCTGGACTTCCTCCGGGACGTGGGAAAGCACTTCACGGTGAACCAGATGGTGGCCAAGGAGTCGGTCAAGACTCGATTTGAACGTCCCGACCAGGGCATTTCCTACACAGAGTTCAGCTACATGCTGCTCCAGGCCTACGACTTCATGCGCCTGCATGTCGACTACGGCTGCGACCTGCAGATCGGTGGAAGTGACCAGTGGGGCAATATCACCATGGGTGTCGAGTACATCCGCAAGGTCTGCCAGGACGAGGTCTGGGGCATGACGACGCCACTCGTGGTCAAGGCCGACGGGACCAAGTTCGGCAAGACCGAGACCGGCACCGTGTGGCTCGACCCGCGGCGGACCAGTCCCTTTGCCATGTACCAGTTCTTCTTCAATACCGTCGACGCCATGGTCGGTCCGTACCTGCGGTTCTTCACCTTCTTGTCCCATGGGGAGATCGAGGCACTCGATGTCGAGACGGCCGAGCGTCCCCAAGGTCGCGCCGGACAACGAGCCCTGGCGCGGGCGGTGGTGTCGCTGGTGCACGGCGAGGCCGAAGTGGCCAAGTGCGAGGAAGCCTCGGCGGCGCTGTTCGGCGAGGAGATCGCGGCGCTGAGCGAGGACATGTTGCTGGCGGTCACCGAGGACGCGCCGTCGACCGAGATCGCACGCCAGTCGATCACCGACGGGCTCTCTCTCGTCGACGCCATGGAGCGCAGCGGTCTGGCCGCCTCGCGGGGTGAGGCGCGCCGGACCATCCAGGGCGGGGGTGCCTATGTCAACAACGCGCGCCAATCCGACGTGGCCCGGGTCCTCGGCCCGGACGATCTCCTCCACGACCGTTACATCGTCGTGCGCAAGGGTCGACACGATGTCCATGTCCTTCGCGCGGCCACGGAGTGACGCGCGGCGTCCTGACCCTCGCATGTCTGGCCGTGCTCGCGGTAGGGGTTACGTCCTGTGCCGGTGAGGACCAGACCGGATCCGCCGCACATCGGATGTCGGTGTGGGTGAAGGGCACCGGTCTCGGCGAGGACATCGGCACGCTGATGGCCGACAATGCACGTCTCCCCAAAGACGTGCCCAACGGGACGGGCGCGGTCCACGCCGCCTGCGGCACGATGGAGGACGATGCCCAGATGGCCAACGACGAGCTGCCGAGCCCCGACGCCCAGGTGACGATCTGGTTGTCGACGGCGTACGGATTGGAGGGAGCGGCGGGCACGGTGTGCTACGACGCCGGGAGTACGAACAAGAAGCTCCTGGCGCAAGCCGAACGCGACACCGCCAAGGCCGAGGCGCTCTACGGGCGAGTGACCATCCGGATCCAGTCGATCGACGGGCGGTTGCCGTCGACGACGACGACGACCGAAAACGGCCCGATCAGTATCTTCGGATGAACGACTGAGCCGCCGATGCCTGAGTCACCCACGCCACAGCAACACGACGAGTTCGACCGTCAGCGCCGTCGCGTGCTCTGGGCGTTACCCACCGGCCTCTATCTGATCGGGAGCCGGTTCGAGGATGCCCTCAACCTGATGACGGCCAATCTCGTGGTGCAGGTGTGCCTCGAGCCGAAGTTGGTGGCGGTGGCGCTCGAGGACGATTCGGTGACCGCTGATCTGGTGACGCGATCGGGAGCCTTCACCGTGAGCCTCCTGGCGCGCCAGGACAGAGATGTGGTGCGCCGCTTCGTCAAGCCGGTGCACGAGGTGGTGCGCTCGGACGAGGGCGCCGTGGTGTCGATGGCGGGGCACGATGTGCGCGAGGTCGGGCCCACCCGCCTGCCGGTGCTGGCGGCGGCGGCGGGGTACGTCGTGTGCACGCTCGTCCGGAGGGACGAGCTCGGGAGCCACACCCTCTTCATCGGAGAGGTGAGTGACGTCGGGGGGGAGCCGGCAGACGTCCTCCGCATGGAGGACACGAGGATGCACTACGGCGGTTGAACCGCCTGAATCACCCGTGCGACCAGCTAGCCCGTGTCGGCGGAGCCGGTCTTCGGGCGCAGGTCGATCCGCAGGGTGAGGATGCCGTCGGCCAGCTCAGCCTCGGCGTCGCCGATCATGGCATAGTCGGTGAAATCCTGTTGGGCCTGCTCGCGGAAGCGTTGCCGCTCGGGTCCCTCGATGGGCGGGATACCGCGGGTGCGGACGGCTTCGGCCCGCTGCCGGAAGCGGGCCACCATTTCCTGGGGGTCGAACACGACCATCAGCGTAGGGCTTTTCGGCGGAATGGCCGGCAGGCGCCACCTGGCGGAACTGGATCCGGCGCCACAGCCACTACACTGGCCCGGCGGTCAAAGAGGCACGTGGCCGCGCCAAGGGGTGGGACGCGGTAGTCCGATCCCAGGTTGACAAGGAGTTCTCGTGAAAAAGGGACGCCACCGCCGGTTTGAAGAGGCGCGAAGCTTGAAGAGATCAGCGACGGAGTCCACGGCCCGGTGCGTGGAGTGCGGCGCCGAGCCCGATGACGTGCATGCCTCTTGGTGCTTGGCGGAAGAGGACAAGTACGACCGTATCTTGGGATCTACGCCGTCGCCGTCGTACGCGGACGAAGACCCGCTCAACGATTGAGAGTTGGCCACTCGGGCAGGTAGTTACTCGGGCAGGTACGTGCGTTGTTCGGGTGAGGTGACGTGTTGATCCTCCCCGAAACCTGCGCGCGGTGACCCGGCGTCCTGCGAGGCGAGATTCGCTGCCCGTGATGCCAGATCCGCCAATTGCGGTGCAGGATTCTGTGCTGCCGGATTCTGTGCTGCCGGATTCTGTGCTGCCGGATTCTCCGGGGCCGGACTTGTAGCCTGCGGATCCCGCGTGCGCACGGCGGGGTGCGGCAGGGGTACGCGCTGGGCGCGCAGCTGGTCCCTCTGTCGGAGGTACGCCTGGAATTGCTCGAAGACGGTGGCGCCGACCATTTCGGTCAGCTCTGCTTGCATCTCTTGGTAGACGGGTTTGGTGCCGACGAATGCTTCGGGGTCCTCGGTGCACCACCAGTGGAATTCCAGTCCGCCCTTTCCCCAGTGACGGCGGTCCCACTGGCGGATGGTGGAGACGACGTGTCCGTCTTCCTCCACCTGGTCCTCACGACGGAGGGGGAGCTGCCAGCAGACCTCGGGCTTGTAGACGAGCGGGTTGAGGCCACGCTTGAGGGCGGCCAGGTGGAGCGCGCAGCCGGCGCCGGCTGCGAATCCGGGGCTGTTGAGAAAGACGCAGGCATCGCCTTTGATCCGGGTCACGAGCTCGCCGTGCTTGTTGGTGATGATCACCGGCTTCTTGGATCCGTGGTTCTCCCACTCTTCCGCCGTGAGCGTCTTGGCCACTTTCTCGACGCGGCGCGCGTCCTTCTTGTCGATCAGGTGCGCACCGTAACTGCAGCATCCCTGCACCAGCTCGGGCGCCGGGCCTGTGAGGACACCCTGACATCCTTCGCCGAAGATGCACTTCCAATTGCTGGTCAAGAAGGTGACGTCGAACACCCACGTGCGCTCTTCGCCTTCGTCCTCGAAGCTGACCCACTCACGGGTGTCGACGGGGGGTCTCGCCACGACACTGACGATACAACGTCTTTCCATGTGGAAGCGACGTCGCCCCGCTCGTCGTCATTGACGACGGTTCCGAGCCATCGGCGGGTGGTGGCCTCATCCCTGGGCTCGAGGTCGTAGACTGCACTTCATGGCCACTACTGCCGAAGATCTGACAACCACGACACCCATCGTGTCGTTGACCCCTGAAGCCCATCGCGTTGTGCGCGAAGCGCTCGACCAGGAACCCGAGCCGGCCAGCCTGGCCCTATGGCTCGAGGTGCGCGGCGTGCAGGACGGCGCGTTCGTCTATGACCTGTTCTTCCAGGCAACGTCCGATGCCGCCGAAGAGGACGCGGTGCACACCGACGGCGACGTGCAGGTCGTCGTGCCGGCGGGCAGCGTGGACCGCCTGCGCGGTGCCCGACTCGAATGGTCCACCGAGGGCGACGGGGGGCTGGTTCTGGTCAACCCGAATACGCCCACTCCGGAAGAGAGCTCACCGGGGGTGCCGCCTGAAGTCCTGGCGGCCGGCATCACCAGCCCGCTGGCACTGCGCATCGTCAGCGTGTTGGAGCAGTCGGTCAATCCCTCGATTGCCAGCCACGGCGGCCGCGCCGATCTGCTCGCGCTCGATGCGGACGAGGGCATCGCCTACCTCCGGCTGTCCGGCGGCTGCCAGGGTTGCGCCATGTCGCAGATGACGCTGAAGCAGGGGATCGAGACCACCTTGCTCGAAGAGGTGTCGGAGCTGAAGCGCGTGATCGATGTCACCGACCACAGTGGCGGAGAGAACCCCTTCTACTCCTGAGCGGCGGATCCTCTCTCGGTCGTCCTAGTGTCTGACGGTCGAAGGGGGCGTTGATGGCGAAAAAGAACGGGTCGGCACCCAAGAGGTCCTCGTTGGGTGCCACGAAACCGCATGTCGTGGTGACCGACCGTTGGGTCGGTGTGAAGGAGCACTGGAGCGAGGTGCCCCAAGAGCACGACTACCCGGCCGCGGCCTCCTATCTCGGTTTGCTCTGTGAGCCCACCGAGGTGCGCCGCCTGGTGGTGGCGTTGAAGCAGGCCCCCTCGGTGCGGCATCAGGCCAAGGATCTCTTGCGGGCCTCGGGGCTGGAACTGCTTCCGGAGGACAACGTCCACGTGGCCTCCGACCTGGCGAAGATCAAACGGGGCGAGCTTCTCTCCCCGGTCCTGTTGGTACGCGGGGATTTCCGCCGGGGCGTGCCGTTGACCATCGCCGACGGCTTCCACCGGGTGTGCGCCAGCTACTACGTCAACGAGGACGCCGACATCCCTTGCCTCCTGGTCGACCACAAGGTCTCGACCGCCATTCCGGGGTTCCGGCTCGGGAGTGCGCCGAATGATGTTCGGAGGTCGCCGTCCGGAGGGACGGCCTCAAAGGGCGGCTCAAGCTCAGAGGGCGGCTCTAGCCCAGAGGGCGGCACGAGCACAGGGGGCACGAGTACACGTCCACTAGCGTAAGCACGTGTTGCGCTTTCTCACAGCCGGTGAATCGCACGGTCGCGCCCTGATCGTGACGGTGGAAGGTCTGCCGGCGGGGCTGCCGGTGGAGGCCTCTGACATAGCCGACGAGCTGCGACGTCGTCGTCTGGGCTACGGGCGGGGCCCCCGCATGCGCTTCGAGGCCGACGAGATCACCCTGACCGCAGGCATCCGCCATGGCCGCACCCTGGGCTCACCGGTGGCGATCGTGATCGCCAATTCGGAGTGGCCGAAATGGACCGAGGAGATGGCGGCCGAGCCCGGAAGCCCGACGTCCGTGCTGACGCAGCCCCGTCCCGGGCACGCCGATCTGCCCGGCATGTTGAAGTACGGCTTCGATGACGCCCGTGACGTCCTCGAGCGGGCGTCGGCCCGGGAGACGGCGGCCCGGGTCGCGGCCGGGACCCTGGCCAAGCTGCTCCTCTCCCACCTCGGCGTGACCATCGTCAGCCACATCGTCGGGCTCGGTGACGCCGTCACTTCGCCGGACAGCCCCCGCCCCGGCCCGGGCGACCTGGACCTCGTCGATGAGAACGCGGTGCGCTGCTTCGACCCCGTCGCCACCGAAGCGATGGTGGCCGCCGTGAAGGCGGCGGCCAAGGAGGGTGACTCGCTGGGTGGCGTGGCCGAGGTCTTGGCCTATGGCGTGCCCGTGGGCCTGGGGAGCCATGTGCACTGGGACCGCAAGCTCGATGCGCTGCTGGCACAGGCCCTGATGAGCATCCAGGCGGTCAAGGCTGTGGAGATAGGCGAAGGGTGGGAGAACGCCTCCCGGCGAGGCTCCGAGGCGCACGACGCCATCAGGTTCGACCCTGCACTGGGATACGTGCGGCCCACCGACCGGGCGGGGGGTATCGAGGGCGGCATCTCCAACGGGGCGCTCCTGGTCGCACGGGTGGCCATGAAGCCGTTGGCCACCCTCAACCGCCCCGTCCTCGAGACCGTCGACGTGGTCACCAAGGAGTCGACCGTCAGTTTCCGGGAGCGCACCGACGTGACGGCCGTGCCCGCCATGGGTGTCGTCGCCGAGACGATGACCGCGCTCGTCCTGGCGTCCGAGGCTCTGCGCAAGTTCGGTGGCGACTCGTTGGCCGAATTCGTGCGGAACCACGATGGCTTCATCGCCTCCTTGGGCACCACCCCGTCGGGCGCGATCGGTGCCGAGCCCGTCGAGCAATGACCGAGCGGATACTCCTGGTCGGCATGATGGGTGCGGGAAAGACCACGACGGGGAGGTTGGTGGCCGAGGAGCTCGGCTGGGAGTATCTCGACTCCGACGCCGAAGTGGAGCAAGCAACCGGGTTGTCCGTCCCCGCGCTCTTTGCCCGCGACGGTGAGGAAGCCTTTCGGGAGGCCGAGACGGACGCGCTCCGTCGAGCGTGCACGAGCACCAGGCCCGTCGTGGTCTCCGTGGCGGGCGGTGCGGTATTGCGGGCGGAGAATCGAGCCCTCTTGCGGGCGTGCGGGCGTGTCGTCTGGCTACGGGCCCGTATCGAGACCCTGGCCGTCCGGGTCGGTGACGGCGTGGGGCGGCCGCTCCTGGACGGCGACCCCTATGCGGCGCTACGACGGCTCGACGCCGTCCGTCGCCCGCTCTATGCCGAGGTGGCGGACGACATCATCGACGTGGACGAGCTCAGCGGCGATGAAGTGGCGACGCGGATCGTCGGCGCCGGGCCCGACGCCCCCGACGCCGGCGGCCGCCAGGTGAGCGAGGGGACCCCGGCCGATGCGTGAGGTCAAGGTTGCGCTGGGCCCGCGCTCCTACCCGGTCCTGATCGGCGACGGAGTTCGCCACGAGCTGTCCCGCGTGATGCCGGTGGTGGCCAAGCGGGCGATCGTGGTGACCCAGGATGCAGTGGAGAAGGCGGGTTGGCTCACCGGCCTGGACCCGGGCCTGCCCTTCGAGGTCTGCACCATGGGCGAGGGGGAGGGCAGCAAGACGCTGGCCACGGTGGAGGGCCTCTGCCGCCGGTTCGCCCAGAGCGGGCTTTCCCGCTCCGATGTCGTAATTGCGGTGGGAGGCGGCATCGTGACCGACGTGGCGGGATTCGCCGCCGCCTCGTACCACCGGGGGACGCCTTACGTGAGCATCGCGACGACCCTCTTGGGCCAGGTCGACGCGGCCATCGGCGGGAAGACCGGGGTGAATCTGCCCGAGGGGAAGAACCTGGTCGGTGCCTTCTGGCAGCCCAGTGCCGTTCTTTGTGACACCGAGACCCTCACCACGCTCTCGCCCCGGGAGTGGGCGTGCGGCAGGGGCGAAATGGCGAAGTACGCCTTCCTGGGCCCGGGCCCCCCTGACGAGACGGACAAGCGCGAGACGGACATGCGCGAGACGGACATGNNCATGGAAGAGCAGGTGGCGCGGTGTGTGGCCATCAAGGCCGAGGTGGTGGCCGCCGACGAGCGGGAAGGGGATCGCCGGATGATCCTCAACTACGGGCACACCCTGGCGCACGCGCTCGAAGGCGCGGGGATGACGGACCATCCCGAGTGGGACCTCCAGCATGGCGAGGCGGTCGCCATCGGCCTGATCTTCGCCGCGTTGCTCGCCCGCCGCCTGGGCCGGATCGACGACGCCCGCGTGGCGCAGCACCGGGCCGTGGTCGGGGGCTACGACCTGCCGATGGACCTTCCGCGGGGTGCCGTCGCCTCCGAGCTGGTGACCTTCATGGGCCGGGACAAGAAGGCGCAACAGGATCTCACCTTCGTGCTCGACGGGCCCCGGGGGGTCGAACCGGTGCGTGGTGTGGCGTACGCCGACGTCCTCGCTACCCTGGCGGACATGGGAGCACTGTCGTGAGCGTGGTTGCGGGGGCCCGGTCATGAGCCTCGTCGTCCTCTTGTCGGGACCCAACCTCAACTTGCTCGGCGAGCGTGAGCCTGCCATTTACGGGACCCAGACCCTGGCCGACCATGTGGCCCGGGCCGAGGCCACGGCGGCCCGTCACGGGTTGACCATCGAACACCTCCAGTCGAACTACGAGGGCGCGTTGGTGGAGGCTGTCCACGCCGCCCGTGGCCGGGCCGATGCGCTCATCATCAATGCCGGTGCGCTGAGCCATACGTCGTGGTCCCTGCACGATGCGGTGGCGGCCTTCGACGGGCCCGCCGTCGAACTCCATCTCTCGAACCCGGCCGCCCGCGAGCCCTTCCGTCACACGTCGGTGCTGGCGCCGGTCACCGCAGGTCTCGTGGCCGGTTTCGGGGGCCTCGGGTACGAGCTCGCTGTCGACGCCGTCGCACAGCTTTTGAAGGGAGCTTCATGACGTCACTACCCCCCATGTCCGTCGCCGGCCGGTTGGACGCCCTCCGGGCCAGGTTCGACGGTATCGATGCACTCGTGGTCACCACGCTGCCGAACGTGCGGTACCTGACCGGGTTCGCCGGATCGGCCGGCCTGCTGGTCGTGACCCCCGAGGCTGCACTCCTCACGACGGATGGCCGCTACCGGACCCAGTCCGCCAAACAGGTGAGTGAGGCGGGGGCGGACGTGGACATCACCATCGGCAACATGACCGACCAGCGCCAGGCCGTGTCGGACTTTCTCTCGGCCTCGCCCCGGGTCGGGCTGGAAGCCGACAACGTGAGCTGGGCCGGCCAGCGCACATGGGCCTCGTTGTTGACCTCCACCGAGTTGGTGCCGACGAGCAACGCCGTCGAAGGTCTGCGCGAGGTGAAGGATGACGCAGAGATCTCGCGCATGGAGCGTGCGGCCGCCATCGCCGACGCGGCGCTGTACGAGGTGCTTCCACTCATGTCCCAGGAGGTGACCGAGGAGGAGTTCGCCCTGGCGCTGGACACCGCCATGCGCCGCGGTGGGGCCGAGAGCACGGCCTTCGAGACGATCGTGGCCGCGGGAGAGAACTCGGCCATGCCGCATCACCGGCCCGGTCCCCGTCCCATCCGTCGGGGTGACCCCGTCGTGGTCGACTTCGGGGCCACCTATGAGGGCTACCGCTCGGACATGACGCGGACGTTCTGCGTCGGTGCCGAACCGGAAGGGGACATGGCCCGGGTGTTCGCAGTGGTGGGAGCGTCCCAGGCCGCGGGTGCCGCCGCGGTGCGGCCCGGGATCCTGGCCAAGGAGGTGGACGACGTCTGCCGCGCCATCATCACCGAGGCGGGTTGGTCCGATCTCTTCGAACACGGGACCGGCCACGGGGTGGGCCTCGACATCCACGAGGCGCCGACGGTCAGCCAACTGGGCACTGCTACCCTGGCTCCCGGCTTTGTCGTCACCGTCGAGCCCGGTGTCTACCTCCCCGGCCAAGGTGGCGTACGTGTCGAGGACACCCTGGTGGTGACCGAAGGCGGAAGCCGACCCCTAACCCGCTTCACGAAGGACATCCATGGCATTCTCGACTAACGACCTGAAGAACGGCATGAGCCTCAACCTGCCCGAAGGCCTCTTCAGCGTCGTGGAGTTCCAGCACGTCAAGCCCGGCAAGGGCGGCGCGTTCGTCCGCACCAAGCTCAAGAACCTGCGCAGTGGCGCGGTGATCGAGCGGACGTATCGAGCGGACGAGAAGCTCGACCAGGCCATCATCGACAAGCGCGACATGCAGTTCCTGTACCGCGACGGCTCCGACTACGTCTTCATGGACACGAGCACCTACGAGCAAATGCAGGCGCCGCCCGACACGCTCGGGAGTGCACCCGACTACTTGAAGGAAGGCGACGAGGCCAACCTCCAGATGTACAACGGCGAGATCGTCGGTGTGGACCTCCCCGCGTCGGTCGAGCTGGCGGTGACCGAGACGGAGCCGGGAGTGCAAGGAGACCGGGTGTCCGGGGCGCGCAAGCCCGCCACCTTGCAGACCGGGTTGGTCGTGCAGGTCCCGCTGTTCATCAACCCCGGCGACACCATCAAGGTCGACACCCGCACGGGCGAGTATCTGACGCGAGCTTGAGCCGGGCCACGGTGCCCGAAGAGTCCGCCGCTCCCCGGCACCAGCAACGAGAGCGGGCTCTGTCGCTCCTCTACGAGGCCGAGATCAAGGGGGAGAACCCCTTGCGGGTCTTGGAGGAGCTCCCGGTCCAGCCCGATGCCTACGTCTGCACACTGCTCCAGGGGGCAGCGGCCACCCGGGTCGAGGCCGACGGACTGATCACTGCCGCGTCGGTGGGTTGGCCGCTCGACCGCATGGCGGTCATCGACCGCCTCGTCCTGCGCCTGGCCGTGGCCGAGCTCCTCGACGCCGACGGGCCGCCCATGGCCGTGGTCATCGACGAGGCGGTCGAGCTCGTCAAGACCTATTCGACCGATGACTCGGGCTCCTTCGTCAACGGGATCCTCTCCACCATCGCGGCCGAGGTGCGGCCCGGCTGACCTGGGGTGGCCCGGTGGTGTTAACATCACTAGCACCATGGATGGTCTCCGCGTCGACCCGGCCGATCGGACGCTCCTCCACGAGCAGGTGGCGGCCGAACTCCGCCGTGCGATCGCCGACGGCGAAGCCGGTCCGGGCGAGCGACTGCCCCCGGCCCGGGATCTGGCCACGGTCCTCGGGGTCAACGCCAACACTGTCCTCCGGGCGCTGCGACAGCTTCGAGAGGAAGGCCTGGTCGAGTTCCGGCGGGGCCATGGCATCACCGTCAGCGGGCACGCGCCGGCGCGGAGCGCCGTGGTCACCCGGGTGCGGGAGCTGGTGCAGTACGCCCGGCTGCAGGGCTATCAGCCCGATGAGCTGATTCAGATGATCGAGGGCCTGCGATGACGGTGACGGAAACCCTTCCGCCACGCCCGTCCCGCGAGCACGAGGGAGCCGATGCCCTCATCAGGGAGGCGCGGCGTCTGCACCGGCGCCGTCGTCGTCGGCAGGCGGGCCTGGTCGCCGCGGCGCTCCTCGTGGTGGCGGCCCTTGTCGTCGCGACCCAGGGTGCTCCACCTCCACCCACCCACCGGCCGCCATCGCCGGCCCACCCGCCCGCGCCCCCGGCGCAGCGGAGGGTGCAGGGTCCCTCGCTCGGTCCCGCCACCTCGTCCCAACTGACCGGTCCGATCGGTGTGGCGGTGAACCTGGAGGGAGACGTTTACTTCAGTGACGGCAACCGGGTGCTCGAGGTCGATCACGCCACCGGGCAACTCGAGGTCGTGGCCGGCACGGGAGCATTCGGCTTCTCGGGCGATGGTGGCCCGGGCCCCCAGGCCAGGCTCTCCGGGCCGGCTGGCGTGGCGGTCGCCCCGGACGGCGACGTCTACTTCGAGGACGGCAACCGGATACGCAAGGTCTCGGCAACCACGGGGATCATCTCGACGGTGGCCGGCAACGGTCGCACCGGTTTTTTGGCCAGCGAAAGTCCCAGCGGCAACGGGGGACCGGCGGTGCGGGCCTCGCTGATCCTGGCCGCCCCCGCCGTCGGCTCGGTGGGCCTCAACGATGGGCTCGCCTTCGGTCCACACGGCTACCTCTACCTCGCCGACGGCGGCAATGACGAAGTCCAGAAGGTGTCCCTGGGCAGCGGCGTCATCACCAGGGTGACGGGGGGCCGGGCCCCCTGCGCTCCCGACGACGGGATCTGCGCCGCGGCGGTCCCGTCCTGTCCTCCGGTGGGTCTGGCGGTCGACGGCTCCTCGGACGTCTTCGTGGCGACCGGCTGCGGCGCCATCCGCGAGGTGTCGGGGACCACGGGGGCGCTCTCGACCATCTTCTCGACCGGCGCAGCGCCAGCCCTGGCGGGGAAGGGGGGTGATCATGATCCGGTGGGCCTGACCGTGCTCGCCAACCGGAAGCTCTTGGTGACGGAGGCGTACGGGCGCCGACTTTTGGAGATCGACCTGAGCGATGGGAAGGTCGTCCTGGTGGCAGGCACGGGCGCAGAGACAATCCCCGAGCCACACCAAACGGCCGGTGATGGCGGACCGGCCTCCCGGGCCACCTTCGGGCTGGCGCTCGGAGCGGCGGTCGATCGGCAGGGGGACGTCTATGTCGCCGACTTCTTCAACAACGCCATCCGGATGATCGACGCTCGCACCGGGGTGATCTCGACGATCGCGGGGCACATCCCGACGTCACCGGCGCAGGGTCACTGCTGCTGAGGGCCCGCGTCTTGCAGCCGCAATGACACCCGTCTGAGGTGCGAGCCGGCGGAGGCTCG
>PMLV01000246.1 GCA_003160635.1 Acidimicrobiaceae bacterium
GTCCGAGGCTGGCCTCATTGGGACGTCCCTGAAGTAGGCCCTTGCGCGGTCTCACGGAGCAGAAGTTCTGCGCAGAGGTGGGCCGGCCGGCTGAGGGGCCGCCGCCCCAACGGACAGCACCCGTGGCGCCAGAGGCGAGCCGGCTCAGCGGATGACGCCGTCGGCAACGTAGCGGTCGAAGAGGTCGGGTGCCAGCCCGAGGAGCTCCACCAAGACGTAGCGGTTGTCGCGGCCGAGGAATGGGGCCGGTCGGTCGTAACCGCCCTCGTCGGGGTTCAGTCGGAAACCAGCGCGCTCGGTCGCCATCGGTCCGAGCACCTCGTGGTCGAGTGGGACGAGGTGGCCGCGAGCCACGAGGGTGGGGTCGGAGACAAGGTCGATGTAGTCAGCCACCGGCACGGCCTCGACGCCCACCGCCTGCAGCTCTGCGGCCACGTCGTCGGCTTGGCGCGCCGAGGTCCAGGCCTCGACCGCCGCTTCGATGTCCTCGACCGCCGCCAGGCGATCCTCCAGTTCTTCCAGGTCCTTCCCCTCCCACCCGATAATCTCGCGCAGCCGCCGCCACTCGTCGCTCGACCACGCGGCAATGGCCACCCATCGATCGTCCCCGGCGCACCGGAAGACACCGTGGGGGACGGCGTAGGGCGAGCGGTTGCCTTCCCGCTCCCACGGGCGGCCGGTGCTGCACCAGGCGAACCACGGCGAGAGGGTGTAGATCGTCGTCTCCAGTTGGGACACGTCGTAGTGCCGACCGACCGCACCTTTGCGCTGCGCGACGAGGGCGGCGGCCAGGATGGCCGCGCCGAAGCGAGGAGCCAGGGAGTCGGTGATCGTGCTCGCCGGCCCGACCGGCTCCCGATCGGGCCAACCCGTGAGGTAGTTGAAGCCCGAGAGAGCCGAGCCGAGCGCGCCGAACCCGGCATCGCCCCGCTGGGGACCGCTCTGGCCTCGAAAGGACAGGCTGAGAAGGACGAGGCTGGGGTTGTCCTTTTGCAGCTCGTCATAGCCGAGACCGAGGCGCTCCATCGTCCCCGGGGTGAAATTCTCGATTACGGCGTGAGCGTCGTGGATCAAGCGACGCGCTAACGCCAGTGCCTCGTCCAATTTGAGGTCGAGGGTAACCCCGAACTTGCCGGCGTTGGTCCAGACGAACAACGAGCTCCCCTCAAGGCCGTGCGGGTTGGACGGACCGAGGGCATAGACCCGCAGGAAGTCTGGCCGGCTCGTGCTCTCGATCCGGATGACCGTGGCCCCCTGCTCGGTGAAATAGCGGCCCACGAGGGGCCCGGCCACCCCCGCCCCGAACTCGATGATCCGGGTGCCGTGCCACGGACCCGGCCCGTCTGGACCTGGGGCCACCGCTTCGGGCCCGGTCGCGGCGTCGGGCGGTCCGAGCCAGGACCACTCCTCGCCCGCACGTCGGGCCGCGGCCACCGAGCGGGGAACCCCGGCATGGTCCCCGTCTTTGAGGAACTCGCGCGCCACCAGCTGGTTGCTTGCACGGATGGCCGCCGCGTCGAGAATCGGGGCCACCAGGACGTGGTCTTCGGCCGACAGTCGGTCGAGCTCGCGGAGCGTCAACGAACCGAAGAGCGCGCCGAAGACATCGGTCATAGTGGCGAGGAGCTCCGGCCCGGCCTCCGACGGGAGGTAGGTCGACCAGTCGACCCCGTCCAGCCGGTGATCACCACGCTCGGCCGCCAACTCAGCGAGGCGTTGGAGACTCGGTTGGCGGGCCTTCCCGCCCCGGAGCCCGAACGACACCCACCCGTCGGCACACGGCCAGATCTCCTTGGTGGCGCCGATGGAGGCGCCGATACGCTCACCGCGATCCCCCTTCCATCCGAAACTCCCGATCCCACCCATGCAGGCCTGGGTGTAGGCCTCAGACAGGGAGACGTCGACCCGACCCGACCCGCGAGCCAGCCCGAACAGAGCGGCCGCCGCCATTTCCGGACAGCCGTGGACAAGGCTGAGCGGCGCCGAGCACGCCACCGGTGCCCGGTCGGGGTCACCGGTCGCCCAGAGGTTGCCGCTGGAGGCGGCCACGCCGAGGTCGCTCGCCACCCAGCCGGACCGGGGAACCCCCTGGCCGAAGGGGCTGACGACGACGTCGACTGCTCGGGGGGCCGCGGGCACGGTGGCCGGCCAGTCGGCGAGACGGAGGACGATCGCCGCCTCCCCGAGTAGGCCGACCAGCTCGCCATCGTCGGGTCCGATGACCCGCTTCCCGAGGTCCCAGGTCCAGGACCCTTCACGCCAGCGGGCATCCCAGCGGGCCTCGATGGCTCCGGCGGGAAAGTCCACCCGGACCACGCTGGCGCCGAGGTCGGACAGGATCCGGCCGGTCATGCCGAAGACCGGCGGCAGAAGATCGATGACCAATGTCCCTTGGAGGGGTCCGATGCTCTGGTCCTTCACGGCAATAACCTCCACGTGCTCTCGTCCAGGCTCAGCTGTCGTCCTGGCGCCACGGCGCTCGGCGGCGACCCGTTCTTTCATCTCACGTCGGTGAACTCGGGCCCTCATTGGTGGCCCGCGGCTCTTGGACTGGCCGGAACTGGGGGATCGTAAGCTCCTCGTCGATCTCGACGAAGCACAGCTCCACCGCCATGCCGACGAATAGGTCCTCGTTCGGGCAGTCGACCACGTTGCTCACCATGAAAGGGCCTTCGGCGAGCTCGATCACCGCCACGTTGTAGGGGACGGCGTCCGCAAAGGCCGGCAGCACCGGCGGGTGGCAGATGGTGTAGGAGTACACTGAGCCCTTGCCCGAGCACTCGGCCCATGCGAAGGCGTCCGAGCGGCAGTTCGGGCAGCGCGGCCGGGGGTGGTGTCGATAGCGGCCACAGGACTCGCACCGCTGCACCCTCAGCTCGTGGCGGCGACAGAACTCCCAGAAGGGCGCGCCGTCGCCCACGGTCAGCGGCTTCGGGTAGTCGTCTCGCATGTCGCTCCCTTCAGCGCGCCCGCCGCTCAGCGGTGCAGCAGCACCGCACCGGCAAAGTCGGTGATCGACCCGTTCACGAACGCCACCTCGCAGCCTTCGACCTGGTTGGCGGCGGTTCCACGTACTTGGCGCACCGCTTCGGCTAAATGGTTCACGCCGTGGATGAACGCCTCGCCGTTGGACCCACCGTGGGTGTTGACGGGCAGTCGGCCACCCGGCCACCGTGTGGCACCGGACTCGATGAAGGGGCCGCCTTCGCCCTCGCCGCAGAAGCCGTACTGCTCGAGCGTGAGCGGGACGGCCATCGTGAAATGGTCGAAGATCATCGCCACGTCCACGTCGTCGGGAGCAAGTCCCGCCGACTGGAAGAGCCGGCGGCCGATGGAGCGCCCGCCGGTCACCTTCCCGCTGAAGTCTCCCGTCTCGGCGAAGTAAACGGCCAGCTCGACGTGGATCGGATGCTCTCCTTCGGCCCCGCCCTGCACGAAGACCGGCGGCTGTCGCAGGTCCCGGGCCCGCTCGGCCGTTGTCACGATCAGGGCCACCGCGCCGTCGTTCTCGAGCGAGCAGTCGACGAGTCGGATGGGATCGGCGATCATCCGGGCCTGCCACCAGTCGTCGAGCGTGATCGGCTGGCGCATGATGGCGGCCGGGTTGGTGGCGGCGTGTTGGCGCTGTGCGACCGCCTGCATCCCAAAGTGCTCCGCCTTGGTCCCGTAGACGTGCATGTGCCGACGGGCGATGATCGCCATCTCCTGCGCCGGGCTGGCCAGCCCGAAGACGTGATGCCATTGGCGCGTGGCCCCCGGTCGGTTCCCCGCCTTGGCCCAGGGCCGACCACCTTCATTGGGTCCCGACCCGAAGGCCGAACTGCGGCCGCGCTTTCTGGAGCGGAAGGCCACCACGTGTTTGGCCATGCCCGTCTCGACGGCCAGGGCGGCCAGCACCACCAGATTGGCGACGCCTCCCCCGCCCGAGGGGGTGCCGGCGAAGAAGTTGGAGTGCGGAATGCCGAGGGCATAGAAGAGGTCCCAGTCGGTCACCTGTTCGACGTCGTAGCGGGTGGCGCCGTCGAGATCGGTGGCCGCAAG
The DNA here is from genome assembly GCA_003160635.1 of Acidimicrobiaceae bacterium. Taxonomy (GTDB): domain Bacteria; phylum Actinomycetota; class Acidimicrobiia; order Acidimicrobiales; family RAAP-2; genus Bog-473. The sequence continues at coordinate 4,042 of PMLV01000246.1, forward strand.
GCCGCTGTCCTCACAGGCGCTGAGAACGGCGTCACACGCCAGAGCCAGTTCGCTGCGGTCGATGCTCTTTGCGAACTCGGTCTGTCCGATACCCACGATGGTTGCCCGCCTCTCCGGCGGCGTGTCGGCCAGCATGGAGCTCCTTTCCCCCGAGTCGTTCGGGTCCTTCGAGACTTGCGGTCTTTTTTAGCCGAGTGTACTTCCGCGAACCGCGCTGCTCCCGCCATCGACTGGCAGTGTTATCCCACTGATGACCTCAGTCTCTTTGCTGGCAAGAAAGAGAACTGCCGCGGCGACATCATCGGCTGTAGGCAGCCTCGTCAGATGCATCGCACTGTATCGTTCCAGTCGTTCGGACGACATTGAAGCATCACGCAAATCATGGATTATGTATCCCGGCTGGACAACATTGCATCGAATACCCGCTCGCGCATAATCGATTGTTACGGATCGCGCCAAAGCTTCGAGTCCAGCCTTACTGGCCGAGTAGGCAGCCGTTCCAGTCGTGCCTCGGGCCGCGGCTCTTGACGAGATATTGATGATGGAACCATGCCCAGCCTCAAGCATGTGTGGCAAGACCAATCGACACATTGTCGCCGCTGAGACCAAGACGATCTCTAGAACGCGATGCCAAAGCTCGATGCTTGTATTACCCACTGGCCCGTCACCGCCGCCTGTATCAATGGGCGTTGTTCACCAACACGGTCGGTGGGCCCGCTAGACGGACCGTCTCGGCCACTAAGCGCTCACACTCGCCTTCGACAGTGAGGTCAGCAGCCACGAAGCGAGCCCCTATCTGACTGGCCACTTCATTGCCCCTTGCGTGATTGCGACCGGTGACGATTACGCTGGCTCCCTCCCGTGCGAACCGTCGAGCGATCCCTATGCCGAGGCCCGATGTCGAACCCGTGACGATCGCCACCTCACCGACAAGGCGCTGTCCATTAAGCTCCTCTTCTATCTGCAACTCGGACATCACTTGGATTCTTCACCTCCAGATGAAGTTCGCCATTACGCTCGCATTCTCCGGGATTCTCGAGGTCGGTCGGCCACCTCGCCAGCTCACTACACGACCGACCTCAAACAGAATGTAACGGTACGTCAGCGCCATGGCGTTCCGAGGGGAGTCAACGAGTTGCGATTGCACCACGGAGGAGCTGACCAGAGAACTCGCCAGTGTGCTGTCCATCGAGCCATGTCGTGCGGCCATTGACAACGATGGCATCAAATCCGCGCCCGTGCTGCACAAGCCGCGGACTGCCGTCGGGAAGGTCACACGAGTAGTGAGCAGGGAGGCCCGGGGCGGCCGAAAGCCGGCCACGAGGAAGGCCGACCCCGAGGGAGGCCGGCCGACCGAGCACCTTGGGAAAGGACCTCAGGAGCTGGAACCGAACCGGCCCGCCGCATGGAGGGCGGCGACATATCCGAACACGGTCGTGTTCGCGATGCTGGCACCAGCGCCGAGGTAGAAACGGCCCATGACCGTCGCGCTCATGTTTCCGGTCGCGTAAAGGCCCGGGAACGGTTGGTCCGCCTGGTCAAGAACCTGTGCGTACTGATTGGTCACGACACCACCGGAGGTGCCACATCGCCGGCATAGATCTCCATTGCGCAGTAGGGCGCCTTGTCGAGCGGCGCGACTGCCGGGTTCTGCTTGCTGCCCGGGTCCCCAAGTACCCGGTTGTACTGCGACTCGCCACGGTGGAACTGCGGATCGAGCCCCTTGCGCGCATGTTCGTTGAAGCGCTGCACCGTCGTGGCGCGTTGCCGGGTCGACGTCAATTTGGCTGGCCAACCCCTCGATCGAGTCGGCCTTTTTGATCCAGCCGTTGCTGACGAATTCGGTGGGCATGCGACCCGGCAACACCGAGTTGAAGTGCCGTAGCTTCGGCAGGCCTGGGGCCCACACACGGTTGCGGCGAAACTGGTCGTCAAAGATGAGCCATGCCGGCACGGCGTCATTGGCGTACATGGCCTTGGTTACTTCCATATACGAATTCGATTCATTGCAGAACCGCTGTCCGTTCTTGTTGACAAATATCGTCTTTGCGTAGTGTCGGCCAACGGAAAGTCCCGCCCCGAGCTCCCAGCGGGGGGTGGGGATCCACACCGCTTCATCCATGTAGTCGGTCTTGGCCCCCAGCGATGGCCGCCGACAGGACCTCGCCGGTGTTCCCCATGTTGGCCATCGTCCAGGTACCGTCGCTCGGCTGCGTATCAGCGCTGAACTTCAGGCGCATTTCGGGGTTGCGCTCGAACCCGCCCACTGAGAGCAACACCCCTCGCTCCCCGCGCACCACCACCGCGAGCCCGTTGCGCTTGGCCCGCACCCCCACTACCCGGCCATCTTCGAGGATCAGCTCCTCTACCGCGGTGGCGAGCCACAGGGGTATGCCCGCGTCGACGACGATCTTCGTCAACTGACCCACCAGCGACATTCGTGAACAGGTCCTGGCCTCTTCTGGCCGACACGAGCGTCCGCGCCGTTACCCGTAGGGTTGTGCGCAAGGACTTCCATGAGCGGTTCCACACCGGCAGGTTCGGCATCTCGTTCGTCATTGCTGCCATCCCAATGCTGCGCGCCCTGCCGGGGACGACCTTTTCGTGCCACGCACCGAGCTGGCGGCCATCCCATGGGACCCCTTCGACCGCCCGGCCGCGGGCATTGCCTCCCGGGCGATTGTCGTAGTAGTCGCTGTAGCCCTCACACCTCACCAGGCGGACGCCCTTTTCCTCGATGAACGACAGCATCTCGTGCCCGTAGCGAAGGAAAGCCTGGCGCCGCTCCATCGACGAGCCCTGATCTGGAGGGCCTACTACCGACTCGAAGTACTTCAGGGCGTTCTCGCAGGAATCATGTACCCCTTCCGCTCGCATCAGCGGATTGTCAGGAATCCACATGATGCCGCCGGACATCGCGGTAGAACCACCGATCAGTGCTTGCTTTTCATAATCACCGGTTTGAGCCCGGCATCCGCCGCCGCAAGCGCGGCGACCAGTCTCCCACCACCGCTGCCAACGATCACCAAATCGAACATCTCGTTCTCCGAACCCACGCTCTCCCCCGATCTCCTCGTTCAATGTGCTTTGTCCCGCCGGCAGATTAACGGCGTTGCCGAGATGCCCGCTCTATGCTCGCGCACTCCGGTCCGCGGCTCACCTCGTGTGATGCTCACCGAGCAATCTCGTCCCGATCACGTCGGTGGCTTCGAGTCGCTCGTATTCCTCGGGATCGACCCCGAGGAGGGCGACGAGAACCTCGTGGTTGTGCTGCCCAAGAGTCGGGGCGGGTCGCCGGTGGAACCGCTCGGGGCCGGCGCTGAAGCGGACAGGGTACGCGTAGTGGAGCTGATCGCCGGCAACGGGGTGTGTGACCGTCTCGAGGAACCCCCGCGCCTGCAGCTGTGCAACGTGTTGCATCTCGGCCGGTGCCAACACCTTCGCGACGGGGACCCCCTCGGGCCATAGGCGCGCGACGATCTCGTCCCCGTCCCGGTGACGGCACCACGCGCTGATCCATTCGTCGATCTCGTTATGGGCCTTTCGTCGGACCTCGGCCCGGTCCCAGTCGGCCGGCGGGGCGCCACCGATGGCCCGGCGAAGGCCCTGCCACTGCTGGTCGGTCTCGACGGCGATCGCCACCCAGGCGTCGGGCTCCCCGTTGCCTTCGATGTCGGCGCAGCGATAGAAGTTCTGGGGGGCAGCCTCGGGGCCCCGGTTCCCGTCACGGCGCATGAGGTGCCCGAACGCCTGGTATTCGAGTACCTGCTCGGCGGCGACGTTGACGGCGCCCCCGACCATGGGAACCTCCACCAACATGCCCACGCCTGTCTTGCGGCGGTGTTCGAGGGCCAGAAGGAGCGCCAACGTCGCATGGGTCCCGGCCAGAGGGTCGCAGATGCCGTTCGGCACGTGTGGGGGGCCTTCGGGAAAGCCGGTCATCCACGCCATCCCCGACACCTGCTCCATGTTCTGCGCGTAGCCTGTCCGCTCCCTCCACGGACCGGTGAGCCCAAAGGCGGGCATGCGCACGAAGATCAGATCGGACCGGAGCTTGCTGACCGCCTCCCATCCCAGCTCCCACTGGTCCATGACCCGAGGGGCGTAATTCTCCAGCATCACGTCGCACTGCGCGATCAGGCGGCGGGCGAGTGCTCGACCGTCAGTGGTGGCCATGTCCAATGTGATGTCACGCTTGTTGGTATTCGGACCGTGGAACTTCGGCACCCACTCCCACCAGAGGTCGTCGTCGGTGGTCACCACCGTGTGGCCTCGGATGCCGTCGGGCCGCTTCACCGATTCAACGTGTATGACGTCGGCCCCCATCATGGCCAGGAAGTGACCCACGATCGGCCCAGCCCAAAAGGCCGTGAAGTCGGCGACCCGCACTCCCTCCAGGGGCAGCCGAGGTTGGGCCGAGGGAGATCTCGGGGCCTTCACGCTGGGAGCCACACTCGCTTCCTCCGCCAGCGACTGCTCGCCGAGGCGGGGGGCGGGCTCGGGGTACCGACGAGCGGCACCTGCGCCGAGCGTGTACGGCACATCGGGCTGCAGAAGGCCGCTCTTCGGATTGGGGAGGTAGAAGTTTCGTACGACGAAATGGTCGAACCCGGTCGTCCGTTCGCCATTGCCGATCGGGGCCGCCGGCACCCGGAGGAGGTCGGCCATCTCGAGCACCTCGTCGGCACTGCGACGACCCACCCAATCCCGAATCGCCCCTTCGAGCTCCTCGCGGCGCAAAGCCCGCCCTTTGTACGCGTAGAGACGCTTGTCCTCGATCCACTCGGGGTGCTCCATCATCACGCTGAACGACTCCCACATGGTGGCCGTCGCGACCATGAATCCCACCCAATCGTCTTTGGCATGCTCGACCGAGGGAATCATCACCGAGCGTGCGGGCAGGCGCTCAGGGCCGCGTTGCTTGCCCGGCGGCACCGTCGACTGCGTGGTCGTGCCGTACATCTCCCCGGTCAGGATCAAGGACTCCAGGATCGACACGTCGAGGAGCTCGCCGACGCCGCTGACCACCGCCCGCTGCCACGCGGTGAGCGCTCCCACCGCGCCGAAGAGGCCGCCGAGCCAGGCGGTCGGCCGCCCTCCGATCTGCGCCGGGGGTCGCTCAGGTGAACCTCGTGAGAACGCCGAGCCGGACCACGCTTGGATCGTGAGATCGCTAGAGGCCAGATCTGCCCACGGTCCTTCAAGACCGAATGGGGTTATGGCGACGACGATTGCTGCAGGTGCGGCGAGACGGAGAGCGGTCGGAGAGCACCCTGCCAGTTCGGCGATGCGAGATCCGCGGGTCCATACGATGATGTCCGCGCCGGCCAGGAGGGACGCCAGCTGTGCCCGTTCTGTGGGGGACGCGGGATCGACGACGACGCTGCGCTTCGAGCAGGCCAGGAACTCGAAGAGCGGCCCGTCCGTCCCGGGTTCGAGGTCGGCGCCGATGGCCCATTGCCTGAGCGTGTCACCCTCGGGGGCCTCGACTTTCACCACCGTGGCCCCCCCGTCTGCCAGGGTTTTGGTGCAGTAGCCCCCCGCAATTCCACTAGAGAGATCAACGATCCGCATGCCTGCGAGGGGTGCCGTCGCACTCGATGAATGCGTTGTGCTCATGATGACAAGGTTACCGTTTGGCACGTACGATCCTCGTGTGGAGGGTGCAACTACTCTTGGCGGGACACACTTGGGGGACGAGGCCAAAGAGACCGCACCAGCCTCTGTCTTTCGGGCCGAACGGTTCGATGTTTTCGACGTGCACCAGCACTTGAGCGGCCACGCCACCCTCTACACGTATTCGATCGTGTACCAGAACGACCTCCCTCCCTTCCGCGACCGGGTTCCCTATGTCGCGGCGATCGTCGATCTGGACGAAGGACCGCGTATGATGACCAACAACGTCGATTGTCCGTTCGAGGACCTGCAGGTCGGCATGAAGCTCACGGTGAGGTTCGAGGAATCGAGTGACAAGTTCACCGTTCCGATGTTCAGTCCCGCGACCTGAACACCCTCGCCGAACCGAGAAGACGTTCCGGTAGCGTCCGACGTCCGGTGGACAGCCAAAATGGTGCCCGGGTCGGCCGCTCGCAGCGTGCCCGAAGCGGCTCGTTTGGCGCCCGGGGTCCCGGCTCAGATGCATTTGTATCTCGACTAGGGGCTCTTGGCGGGGGGGTTGACACACAGCCCGATCGGACTAAGACTTCGTGCCGCGTAAAGGGAGGTCCATGATGATGAGCGACTACAGGATCGTCGACAGGATCGTCGACAGCGACTGCCACATTCTCGAGCCCCCGAACATCTGGGAGACCTGGCTGCCCAAGAAGTATCAGGACAAGGCGCCCAAGCTGACCAAAGACGCCGACGGCGGTGATGCATGGCTCTTTGCCGGCTCAGCGGGACCCGATCCCATCGGACTCGTGTCAACTCCGGGCAAGCCCTACGACGAGTTCCGCTGGACCGGCGTCACGTATGAAGAGGCCCGGCCGGGTTGCTACAACGGCGCCGAGCGGTTGAAGGACATGGACATCGATGGGACCTATGCGGAGATCCTGTTCCCGCCCCAACGCACGGTCGGCCACTTTCTCGGTGACGAGGACGATGACTTCGTGCGTGCGGGGATCGAGGCCTACAACAATTTCTTGTGGGAGGAGTTCTGTGGTCCTGACCGCGATCGCCTCGTCGGCATGGCAGTCATGCCGTCAACTGGCGTCGAGGACTGCGTCGAGTCCCTCCGCAAGGCCAAGGCCCGTGGGTTCAAAGGTGTCGTGATTTCTTGTTGGCCTGCTGGAGGCGAATCGGTCTCGAGGGAAGACGATCCGTTCTGGAGAGCTGCCGCCGAAGAGGAGATGCCTGTCTGCATCCACATCAACATTGTGTCGCGCAAGTCTCGTCAAGCGGCACGCAATGCGGCCAAGCAGGCCGGCAGCCGAACCCTTTACGGCGGCAAGGAGTCAGACGCGAACGCCAAGGCAGTGGCCGGGCTGGGTAGCGTCTTCTCGATCGTGCCCGCTACCATGGCTCAATTGCTCTTCACCGGCGCCTTCGAGCGCATCCCAGATCTGCACATTGCGATGATCGAAACCGGCGTGGGCTGGATCCCCCATTTTCTTGAGGCGATCGATGACCGCTACTGGCGGAACCGCTCTTGGGGGAATATTCCAATCAAGGAGCCGCCGAGCTTCTATTGGTACCGCAACATGTCGGCCACGTTCATCGTGGACCGCAACGGGATCGAGAACCGCTACGGCGCCGGCATCGACAACATCATGTGGTCTTCGGACTATCCGCATCACGGTAACGACTGGCCCTACTCCCGAAAGGTCATCAACGAGATGATGGGGCATATCGACACCGACGAGCGGGCCCGGATTTGCGGGCGCAACGCGGTGCGGATCTTCGGACTCGACCGCTAAAACGCCACGCCCCGTCCGTCCCCTTAACCCGGAGATGACGGGGACTGCGTGGTCCTGTCGGTGGAGCCCCCGGGTCACGTGCGGCCACGACCTGCTAGGGCCAGGTCCGGCTGTCCTCAATCTTGAGGCAAGTTCTCAAGACCGTCCTGAGCCAGGCATTGGCGAGACAGTGATCGACGTGGATGTCGATGACCGACGAAGGCGAGGCGGAGTTCTGGCCGCTGAGGGGCCGACGGAGCCCACGGACATCTTCGACTGGGTCGACGGGCCGCGGTGCGCCTGTAGGGTCCATTTATTCGTTAAATGCCCTGACCTGGAGCTTCACGGGGCGCCAGCGTGTGGGTACGACCATCGGTGAGACGGGAGGGTCGAGGCTCGTCGAGGTGCCTACCTCTGGTGCCACCGCACCGCCTCTTTCTCGAGAAGCCGCAGGTCAATCGGCGCATCGAGTATTTGGACCCAACACCTCACTCTCGAGCTCAGATACCCCTCCGAACAACCAAAGGGTGATGCGCCGGACCCCGACCCCGCTCTGCTTGGCCACGACGGCGTGGGACACCTCGTGGAGGAGCAAGCTGGCGAAGAACAGCACGGTAGCGAAGATCCCCACGACCCAGTAGATGGTCGTGGACTCGTGGGGATCGTATCCGGGTAAAACCAGGTCAGCCAGCTCCCACGCGATGAGCCAGAAGATGACGAGGACGCTCCAGTTGATGCCCACGGGTATTCCAGCGATCCTGCCGAGTCGTATGTTCTGTTCCATCGTTTTGTCGCTGTCGTCCTCTCAGCGATCACTGCCAAGCGCCCGCCGCGTGGCAAAAGGCGTCTAGGGGCTATTCAGCTGACCGGACTATCCCACAACATCTTGTAGCTGAACGATGGTGACATCCTCCACATCTGGTAGTTCCTGAAGAGCAAGTCCGGTCAGCTGAATACCCACTAGGCGTCTAAGGAACAACCGTTACC
>PMLV01000115.1 GCA_003160635.1 Acidimicrobiaceae bacterium
GTCTATTTCCCAATGGCGGGGGATCGGTACACTCACCGTCATGCCGGGACGGGTCGACGTGATCGACGGCCACAAGGTCGACGAGCTCCCGGCGAACCCTCCCTTCGTAAAGGGTGACGTGTCACCGGGCGCGCCTGCCCCCAGGGTGCGGTCACGGTTGAGGGCCGACGGGTACCGAGGTCAAAGTGCTTGACGCTGACGGAAAGGAGGCTGCGATCGGTGAGGTCGGCAGCTTGTACTTACGGTCGCCCACTGGTCCCGGGGCCTATTACGTCGGCGAGAACGTGGCGCCCATCGCCCTCACCGATGACGGTTTCGCCACCGTCGGCGACCTTGGCTCGCTCGACGACGAGGGCTTCGTCTACCTGGCCGATCGCCGGGTCGACATGATCGTGACCGGCGGCGTCAACGTGTTCCCGGCAGAAGTCGAGTCAGCCTTGAGCGAGCATCCACAGATCGCCGATGTGGTGGTTATCGGCCTGAGCGATCCGGAATGGGGAAGACGAGTGCACGCAGTCGTGCAACCGCGGGACGTTGCGAATCCACCGTCGCCCGACGACGTGATCACCTTCGGGAGGAGTCGACTGGCTCCCTACAAGGTTCCTAAGACGGTCGAGCTCGTCGATGCACTCCCGCGCAGCGATGCGATGAAGCTCAGCCGCGCCGCGCTCGTGGCAGAGCGTGATGCAGCGACATCGACCACCCCGCCGACGTAGCCTCGCTACGCAATGCGGCAAGAGATGGCTACGCTACCTTCGGATCGCAAAATGGACACCAATCACTCCACGCACNNGAGCCGTCCTCTGACAGCACCATCGACGTCATCGACTCCGGTACGGAACAAGTCTACTTTCGGGTGGCTGAAGCTCAGCCGGCAGACATTGACCGGGCAGTGACGGCGGCACGGCGTGCCTTCGATGAGGGACCTTGGCCGATGATGAGCCACGAAGAACGGGCCGAGTTCCTGCGAGGCATCGCAGCCGGTATCCGTGAACGCGCAGAGGACATTGGTCAGATCTGGCCACGTGAATCGGGCGCGCTCTACCTCATCGCCCGATATGGGTCGGAGAGCATCGCCGGTGGATTCGACTATTACGCCGACTTGGCGAAGACCTTTCCCTTCGAGGAAAGGGCGCAACCGTCGATGGGCGAGTTCGGGCTGTTGGTTCGCGAACCCGTCGGCGTCGTGGGGGCGATTATTCCGTGGAACGCCCCGATCGGTCTTCTCACCTACAAGCTTGCGCCCGCCTTGCTGGCCGGCTGCACGGTCGTCCTGAAGAGCTCACCTGAAGCACCCGGCGAAGCCTACGTCGTGGCCGAGATCGCAGAGTCTCTCGGTCTGCCCGCCGGAGTCCTGAACGTTGTCACGGCTGACCGGGAGGTATCCGAACTGCTGGTCCGCGACCAGCGAGTCGACAAGATCACGTTTACCGGCTCGACCGCAGCCGGCCGCCGGATCGCGTCAATCTGCGGCGAGCGCATTGCCCGCTGCACCCTCGAGCTGGGTGGGAAGTCTGCTGCCGTCATCCTCGACGACATGGATCTGGGCGAGGCTGCCGCCACCCTGGCGGGTGCGGAGTGTGCACTCAGCGGCCAGGTGTGCTCCTCTCTCACTCGGATCATCGTCAACCGGAATCGGCACGACGAGTTCGTCGACGCATTGGCGAGTGCGTTCTCGCATGTCCGGGTGGGTGACCCCTTCGATCCAGCCACACAGATGGGCCCACTCGTCTCCGCCCGCCAGCGCGATCGGGTCGAGGGCTACATCGCCGCGGGCCGGGAACAAGGTGCGACTCTGACGACCGGCGGTGGCCGACCGAAGGACCTCGAGCGGGGGTACTACGTGGAGCCAACGGTCTTCGCAAATGTGGACAATTCATCGACGATTGCCCAAGAGGAGATTTTCGGGCCGGTGCTGGCCGTCATTCCCGCAGACGATGAGGATCAGGCAGTGAGCATCGCCAACGACTCGATCTTCGGATTGAACGCCTCAGTGTTCACCCGCGACGTGGACCGGGCGCGCCAGGTGGCACGACGGCTGCGGTCGGGCACGGTCGGTCACAATGCCTTCCACACCGACTTCGGCATTGCTTTCGGTGGCTTCAAGCAGTCCGGTATCGGCCGAGAAGGCGGGACTGAAGGCCTGCTGCCGTTCCTCGAGACCAAGACCGTGATTCTTGAAGGTCCTCCGGCCGAATATCGCTGAGACTCGGGCGTCGGGGAGAGCGGGCTCGCACCCCCTGCGAGCCGCTCAGGTGACGTGGGCCGACGCGTCCCCGGTGAGATCTACGGTGATGAGTCGATCGGAGAAGCGCCATGCCCCCTCAGCCTTTTCGAACTTGTCGGCGTACTGCCCGGACAGGATGATGTTGATGGCACTGCCGGACGCGATGTTCTGGAGGACCGTCCAGTAGCAATGGGCGGAGGCGGTGCTCGCCCCTGTTTCCACGTCGACCGTCAAGTTCGTCAGGAGATGCTTGGTGCGCGGACTGCCGTCGTAGGTCTTCAACTGCTCGTAGACCGGCTTGATCTCTTCGATTCCGCGCAGCACCTGGCCGTTTGGCTCTGATCGCCAGGTCGAGTGTGCGAAGAGTGCTGTCACTGCGTCCATGTCACCCGCATCGAGCAAGAGGGCATAGGAATTCACCAGCGCGGTTATCTCACCAAAGTCCGACATGCGGAGCATCCCCCTCTCGGATTATCCCCCAGGTAGNNTGCGGTTCACCCTCTGACGATCTATCGCACCGTGCGGAAGAAGTGTCTCACATCATCGACGAACAACTCGGGCTGTTCCATGGCCGCGAAGTGTCCACCGCGAGGCATGGGGGTCCAGTGGGTGAGGTTGTACTGATGCTCGACCCACGAGCGGGGCCAACGCAACACTTCCTTGGGGAAGCGGGCTACGCCAGTCGGGATATTTATGAACGGCGTGGGTTCGCTCAGTGCCCCCCCGTGCATGGTTTCTCGGTAGAGCCGGGCGGAAGAGGCAATCGTCTGCGTTGTCCAGTACAACATGACGTTGGTGATGAGCTGATCCTTTGTGAAGGTGGTTTCGGGATCACCGTCGCAATCGCTCCAGGCCCGGAACTTCTCGACGATCCAGGCCAAGAGTCCTGCCGGCGAATCGTTGAGTCCGACCCCCAACGTCTGGGGCTTGGTTCCCTGCTCGTTGGCGTAGCCCGACTCCTCACGCTGGAATTGCTCCATGGCGGCCAGGTCGGCTTGCTCCTCTTCGCTCATGGGTCCTGGATCCGCCGGTGGGCTTCCAATGGGCATGTTGAGGTGAAGAGCCGCGCAATGCTCGGGGTCGTACGCGCCGATCCGGGTGGAGATCTGGGCACCCCAGTCACCTCCCTGCGCTCCGTATCGTGCGTAGCCGAGCCTGCTCATGAGTTCGGTGAAGGCATGTGCGATGCGCCTGATGTCCCACCCTGGGGTTCGGGGGGGCTCTGAGAAGCCATATCCGGGTAGGGATGGTGCAATCACGTGGAACGAGTCGGTCGATTCGGCTCCGTGGGCCTCTGGAAGGCAGAGCCGTGGGATGACCTGTTGGAACTCGACGATCGAGCCTGGCCAACCGTGAATGAGCAGAAGCGGAAAGGCGTCAGGGTTGGGTGATCGAGCGTGGACGAAATGGATTGCCTGCCCGTCAATGTTGGTGCGGAAGTGATCGAACTGGTTCAACCGTGCTTCTTCTGCGCGCCAGTCGTACGTCTGGACCCAGTAGCCGACCAGTTCACGCAAGTAATGGATCGGTATCCCGTAATCCCAGCCGGTACCGTCTATCTGGTCGGGAAATCGCGTCCTCGCCAGACGGTCCCGAAGGTCGTCGAGGACCGAATCATCAATGTTGATCACAAATGGCTCGATCGCCTCGGTCATTCCAACCGCCCTTTCGCCAGGAGGGTACCGCGCCGTCCCTCGCGGGCCAATGTTGCTCTTCTCTTGATTCGTAGGGCGGGTCTGTGGCGCGGTTCGGAGACGTCGCCGAGGTCCCAGGAGCCGTTCTACGCCGACGCGTCGACGATATGGATGGCAGATGTCGGGCAATTCACCATCGCCACTCGAACCGCCTCCTCATTTCCAGCGAGGTCTCCGCATACGACAGCGATACCGTCGTCGTCCAGTTGAAAGACGTTCGGGGCCCAGTACACGCAGTTGCCCGAACCCATGCAGGCCTCACGATCGACGGCCACCATCCCACGAAGAGTGGCGGCAATTTCAGACGGCATTTCCTCAGCCACAGGCCGAGACGCTAGCACCAGAGCATGTGAGCCAACCGAGTTTCGCGACACCCGTGGTCAAAAGGCCCTAACCCCGCACCACGGCCGCGGCTGCTCCCGGTCCGGTCACTTGGGACGGCCCCCGCGGTAGGCCGAGGCGGCCTTCGGCGATGATCTCGCGTTGGATCTCGCTCGATCCGGCGTAGATGGTGCCCACGACCGTCGAGCGGAAGTGGTGCTCGAGCTCGCCGTGGAGCGGGGCGGCGCCCGATTCGGGTCGCAGCACGCCCCACCGAGGCCCCACCCCCGCCGAGGTCCTCGGGGACCGCCATGGCGGGCAGGCCCATGGCGGCGATCTTGTCCCATAGCTCGGGGTCGAATCCGCTCGGCTCAGCGGCCCGCACGCGCTCGGGCGTCGACTCCTTCGAGAAGAAACTCGAGAGGTTCTCCCGCAGGTGCTGCTGCTCATCGCTATATGAAAGGTCCATTTGCGTCCTCCACTTCGAGCGTACCGTATGGCGCCTGGCGCCCCCCAACCGCAGTGCCCGGTGCCGGAGCTAGGGCTTTGGCGGCAGTCTGGCGCGGTAGGTCTCGGGGAGCAGCTCGAGAAGTTGGCCGTCGGGATCACGAATGAACAGCGCCATCCCGAGGTCGCTCTCTTCGATGATCTCAGCGCCGTACTCGACTGCCTTGTTCGCAGCAGATCGCACATCTTCGACAGAGATCGAGAGGTGGGTCAGCCCCGGTTCGTTCATCGTGCGCGCGCGGTACGGTGCGGCCGCCCCGTGCGCCGAATAGTGCATGAGCTCGAGCACGAAGCCATCAAGGACAAGGTACGAAGCAGTTATCCCGAGCGGCGGATCCAGGCAATTCAGCTTGGCCGTCGCTTCGTCCGGTGGTTGGATTTCGTACCAGAACGTGAAGCCGAATACTTCTTGATAGAAGCGCTTCGCCCGTTCCAGGTCAGCGACCACCTGCCCGGTGTGATTGTATGTCCCCATATCGTCCCCTCCCCATGTGGCGTGGCGCTTGTCCGTTGAACGTGCGTCATCGTAAGCCATCCGTTGTCCAGGTGCTACCTATGCGTGGAGGTCCTCAGCGTCGCGTGACCGACGGGTCTCGCCCGAAGACGCTATGGCATCGTGAATATGAATATGGGATGCTCAAGATGTCTCTCTTAAGAAAAGGAGTCTGACATGGGGGGTCCATTCCTCACCGTGGATGCGGACGGTCATGTTCTCGAGCCCAGAGACACGTGGCTCGACTACATCGATCCAGCGTTCCGGGAACGGGCAATCCGCATCGCCATCGATGACCGGGGTGATGAGGTGCTGCTCGTCGACGGGCGACCGCTGGAGGCAATGCGTAACGGATTAGCAGGTCTGGGTGGGATACATCTCGACCCAGCCGATGCACTTGATCGCACGACAGGGCGGCTCCGCTACGAAGACGGTTGTCCGGCTGGTGGGTACGACCCATCGGCTCGGCTGAAGGTCATGGACGACGAGGGTATCGATATTGCGATCCTCTACCCGACGATCGGAATCTGCTGGGAAGGTCATGTGACTGAGCCGGCTCTTGCCACGGCCTATGCGCGGGCGTACAACCGCTACATCGTTGACTTCTGTTCGCATGAGCGTCGCCGGCTCGTGCCCGTTGCCCACATCTCCCTCATCGATGAGCAGGGAGCGGTGGAGGAGGTCATCCGAGCCCGAGAGGCCGGGTGCCCGGCGATCTACCTGTCGCCCGACGTGCCGTCACGTGGCGGACGAGGTCTGAGCGACCCCGCCTTCGACCGCTTCTGGTCAACGGCGGAGGATCTTGACATGCCGGTCGGATTTCATGTGATCGTTCGTGACCAGCCCGCATTTCGGTCCCCTCAAATGGAACGAACAGGAGGCAGTGCACTTTTTGGCTTCGCCTTTCTTGCGATCGACGTCATGGCGGCGTTCACCGAGATGCTGGCGAGCGGGGTGTTCGAGAATCACCCACGGCTTCGTTGCACGGTGCTCGAGTCGGGCGCTACCTGGATCGCCGCGTGGCTCGACCGGATGGATCACAAATTCGAGGTCATGCGCACGATTTCGCCGATGAGCCTGAAGCCCAGTGAATACTTCTACCGGCAATGCATCGTCTCGGCCGATCCCGACGAGACGGTGATTGCGCCGATCATTCGCGCCGTCGGCTCAGAGTACTTTGTGTGGGCATCGGACTATCCACACATAGACGCCAGTCTTGGGGTCGTCAGAGAGATTCGGTCACGGCTCGAGGACCTACCTGAGGCCGACCAGGCAAACGTCCTTGGTCTGAATGCGCAGCGTTTCTACGGTCTGGAGGCTCCAGCGCTTCTCTGAGACCAAGGCTGTTCGTCCCATTGTGAGAACGTAGATTCCATTATCGTGTCACCGAGAACAAGACGAGGAGAAGGTCATCACGTATGCCTGAGTACGAGTTCGTCAAGTACGAGAGCCTCGAAGGGGGCCGGATCGTCCGGATCCTGTTGAACCGGCCGGACACGCGCAATGCTCAGAACCGGGGAATGCTGGTCGACCTCGATGACGCCTTTCGTACGGCCGAGAAGGACGACGAGGTCCGCGTCGTGATCCTCGGTGGTGTCGGTCCGCTGTTCTCCTCGGGCCACGATATGGGCTCCAAGCTCTCCCAGGCCGAACGCGAGACGCATCCCAGCTTCAAGGGTGATGGTGCGACACGGCAGGGCGCCGAGTCGCTCATGCTCCAAGAGTGGCATTACTACTTCTCCAATACCTTGCGCTGGCGGAACCTACGCAAGATCACGATCGCGCAGGTGCAGGGGACGGTCTATGCAGCCGGGCTCATGTTGATGTGGGCATGCGACTTGATAGTGGCAGCGGACAATGCCTACTTTGCCGATGTGGTCGGGGCTCGCCTCGGCATGTGCGGGGTCGAGTACTTTGCCCACCCTTGGGAGTTCGGGCCCCGGCGGGCCAAAGAGCTACTCCTGACGAGTGACGCGATCGACGTCGAAGAGGCGCACCGCCTGGGCATGGTCTCGAAGATCTTCCCGGCTGATGCGCTCGAGGAGCGCACCGTCGAATACGCCAAGCGAATTGCCGAGCTGCCCACCGTCACGGCTCTGTTGATCAAAGAGTCGGTCAACCAAAGCGTCGACAACATGGGCTTCTATAATTCCCTGAAAGCCTGCTTTACTCTGCACGAACTGAATCACGCCCATTGGGCGGAGATCCATGACAACAGGTACCCGGCCGCTCTGGCTGAGGACGGGATCGCTGATTGGCGGAATGCCCCACCGGTCAAGCTGGCAGTGCCCGGTGCCGTCGAAGGTCCGGTGCCGGGTCGCTGAGCCGGTGCCCGTCGTCAGGTCCGCTTGACGC
>PMLV01000217.1 GCA_003160635.1 Acidimicrobiaceae bacterium
GCACCAGAGACTGTCATTGCCCCGGTTGGAGCCATTCCAGGGTCTTGGCCATCGAACTGAGCGAGGTGGCGCGAAGCGGTGCTAAATGAGGGACTTGGGTGTGCCATTCCTGGAATCGCAGTGCGGCTGAACCGATCTCATTTGTCGATCCCCTACGGGCACTCCGGCCGGCGGTCGCAGAACGAACTGAGCGATACCGGATGCCGTTCGCTTGTGGGAAGCGGAGAGAACGCGGTGATGACTGAATTGCGTGCTCACGATGCGCAGCGCCTGGCCATCGGGTGTGAGCAGGGGGCAACCATCTCCGGACTGGTGGGGACTGTCTTCCTTCGTAGTCTCAGGTTCCAATCCTGCCGTGCACGCCAACGAAACAGTTTCGGGGATAGGCCAGGGACGTTGCGACGTCGAAAGCTCAACGCGGTACGACGGCTAGCCCCACTCTCGGGCCTCGAAAGGCCGCAAGCCCGCTAATTCCCCACCAGCAGTCGCGACGGTAGTCCTCCCGATGAACTAGCGCATCACCTACGGAGTTGGGCAAGCGTTGTGATTACGTAGCGTCTCGGGTGATGTGCATTCCCCATCGTTGTAGCGGACTTCTGAATTTGGAGCCGATGACGGATGTCTGTCCTTAACGATTTTCGGAGCGGTCAGAGATGGCGTTGATCGCGGCGGCGATGCGATGGCAAGCCAAAAGCTGGCTTTCGCATCTGACGAGGTGAAGTGGTAATTCCAATGCGACAGCAGAGTAGATAAATGGCCGATTCAACCCTCTACGATATCCTCGAATTGTCGCCTACGGCGGCTCCGGATGAGATCAAGGCGGCGTATCGTCAACTCTCGATACAAGCGCACCCTGACCGGGGCGGATCAAATGCCCTCTTTCGTCTCGTTCGCGAGGCTTTCGAAACTCTCTCTGATGACAACCGTCGCGCAGAATACGACCGGTCCTGCACCAACTCGGCAGTCTCGAGGCCGTCAGCCCGTAATGCAGACGGAAGTAGTGGGCGAGAAAGCGATTTCAAGATGCTCGCTGACCGCACAAATTCGCTCAACCAGTCCCTCGTTCGATTGAAGGCGGCGGCGACTACAGACCATGATCGTCTCGAAGTCTGCCGCGTTCAACTCAAACTCCACATGGCGCAAATTGCATGGAACATGGCAGTATTTTGCCAACTCAGTGCACAGGGGAAGATGGAGGCGGCGGCTCGATTTCACGCTAAGGCCAATGAAGGAGAGAAGTCCCTTCCATCCATTGAGAAACACATAGCCAGCACCGAGATGCTGATCGCGGAAAAGAACCGCAGTCCACAAAATGGTGGTTCACCCAGCCTAAGAATGATTGCATGCAGTCTCTGTAGTGTCCGAAACAGGGTCTCGCGGGGCACACAATCGTTCTCATGTGGAAGTTGCAAGACTAAACACCAAAGGTTCACCTGCGACGGTTGTGGAACTCAGACATACGTTGGCACGGACCAAAATGAGAAGGCGGTCATGCTTGCATGTGAAACATGTAACCGACAAGAGGGTGAACGTCGTAAGGGTGAACGTCGTAAGGGTGAACGTCGTTCTTGACGGGTAGGGCTGGCTCACTTATATACGTAAGCAAGTCTGCTTCTTCACCGTGCCATCAACGCAGGCAACACTCTGCACCGAACCGACGTGCCGAGAAATCCTCAGCCAGAGCGATCTACCGACCAATTAATGGCCAAACATCCATCTCTATCTGCACCCCTTCGGATGTGCGAATCCACGTTTCCACCAATCTCGATCGCGCGTTGTGTCAAATCGGCTGAGCCCTGGGAGCATGCCGAAGCGCAGCGAGGCACTCCGCCGTGCGACGGCCGACCCCCGCCGCAGCGGGCGAAGTTCCCGATTCGGATTCGGTGATCGCCGTCGGGTGCGGTTGCGCCCACCATGCCCGCCGCCTCGCCATCGCAAGTCACTACGCGTTCAACGCCACATCCTCGAGGCGGGCGCGCCACCGCTGTTCGGTATCCGCAGCCCCGCTCCATTCCGCCAGCGTCGAGCCGAATACGCCTAGAGCCGCCGCCAGTGCGGCCAGCCTGAGCTCACGCCGCAACCGCCAGCCGTCCGACGTCACTATGGCTACCTCGATCACGATCCGCACACTCCCAGAAACCAGAAAAGGCTCTCGCCTTCGTGCAAAGTATCCCCTCCCCGGTAGCGGATCCTTCCACGGGCGCCTCCAAGTCATCCTTCGACCGGGTGCCTTGCTTCTCCGGACCTCGTTAGGGCTATCGTTGGAGCGGGTCGTTACTGGCGTCTAGGTGGAGCACCACCGGGGATCGACCCGCCGGCAATGAGCCGGAGAGAGCCGTGCGCCTGGGCGAACACTCGATGTCGTCCGAAGGAGCGCGTGATGCCCGATCCAGTTGTCGCGATTGCCTATCGATCGGCGTTGGAGGTGATCTCTGCCGCCGAACCAGATGTGGCCGAGGCCATCGTCGGTGAGCTGGAGTCGCAACGTCGCCAACTGAAGCTCATTGCCTCGGAGAACTACGCCTCGCCGGCCGTGCTCCTCGCCATGGGCAACTGGCTGTCGGACAAGTACGCCGAGGGCACCCCGGGCCATCGCCTCTATGCCGGGTGCGAAATGGTCGACCGGATCGAGCGGTTGGCTGCCGACCATGCCGAGGCGCTCTTTGGCGCTGAGCACGCCTACCTCCAACCTCATTCGGGGATCGACGCCAACCTGGTCGCCTACTGGGCCATCCTTGCCCACCGAGTCGAACAACCCGTGCTCGACGAGGTCGGAGTACGTCATGTGAACGACCTTGACTCGGTGAGCTGGGACCAACTGCGTCACCAGCTGCACTCCCAGCGCATGATGGGCATGGCTCTCGATGCCGGTGGGCATCTCACCCACGGGTTCCGACCAAACATCTCCGGGAAGCTCTTCGACCAGGCCAGCTACGGGGTCAACGCTATCTCCGGACTCCTCGACTACGACGCCATTGCCGCCCAGGCCAGGGAGTTCCGACCCTTGGTGCTGGTGGCGGGGTACTCGGCCTACCCCCGGAACCCCAATTTCGCCACCCTGGCCGAGATCGCCCACGACGTCGGGGCCACGTTCATGGTCGACATGGCCCACTTCGCTGGGCTGGTGGCCGGAAACGTGCTCACCGGGGACCTCGATCCAGTCCCTCACGCCGATGTCGTGACGTCCACGACTCATAAGTCACTGCGGGGTCCTCGGGGTGGACTGGTGCTGTGCACCGAGGAGTACGCATCATACGTAGACAAGGGCTGTCCGATGGTCCTCGGCGGCCCGATGCCTCACGTGATGGCGGCCAAGGCCGTCGCTCTGTCCGAGGCTCGCCAACCCTCATTCGCCAGCTATGCGGCTCGGATCGTAGACAACGCCCGGGCACTCGCCGACGGGCTGCTGCGCAGAGGGGTTCGGCTCGTCACCGGCGGGACGGACAACCACCTCGTCCTCATGGACGTTGCCACCAGTTTCGGACTCACCGGCCGACAGGCCGAAGCCGCGCTACTCGATGCCGGCGTGGTCACCAACCGCAACTCGATCCCGAACGACGTCAACGGTGCCTGGTACACCTCGGGCATCCGGCTCGGTACCCCGGCGCTCACCACGCTGGGCTTCGGGCCGGAGGAACTCGACGAGGTCGCCGATGTGATCGCCGAGGCGCTGAGGGCGACCACGCCCGCCACCTCTACGGCCAAGGCGAAGTACGGGATCGATGCTCAGCTCGCCGAGACCTGCCGAAGTCGGTGTATGGATCTGCTCGCCCGCCATCGCCTCTATCCGGAGATCGAGCTGTGAAATCCATGCCGCGCGGAACAGTACGAACGCCGTCCCCGTAGCGGAACGTGCTGCGGATCACATCGGGCGGGGCCGAGCCGGACTGACCGATCACCGTACGCCGATCCTCCGGTGGACCGTCATTCTGGGACCGTCAGACGCGCCGAATCCTCCGTGACTTGAAAGATATGAATCGAGGCTGGGATGCGCTGGTCATCACTGAGCCACGGCGGCCCTTCTCCGGTACGCAGTTTGAGCCCGAAGCCGCACCGCCTCGACCAGGTGGTCGAAACCCTCACGGCGCTAGGTGATCTGCCCGAAGGGGTCAAGCTGACGTCGACACTTCGAAGTGGATTTGGCAAGTCGGTAGAAGCGGGAACTTGAGAAACTCCTACGGGGCATGGACCTGGAGCGTCTCGTGAACTGCGGCGATGGCATCTTGCGGATCGGACTTGACTTTGCGCTCGCTGCTCAGATCGTAGCCAGGAAAGTGCAAGGGGGAACCGAATCGAAAAGAGTCGGCTAGGCGCCCCTCACTACGTCTCGCGCCTTGTCGAAGAGGGAGGCCACCGGATCGAGGATCAAGTTGCCCGGAGGGGTGTCGGGAGTGTGCGGGTGAGGGTGCGTCGGAGCCACGGCCTTCGCGTGCTCGTATCGTCCGCCCAGGGCCAGGCGCGAATCGGCGTCCTCCATCTCCTTCAGTAGAGGGAAGGTGCTGGCTTCTTCCGAGCTGGCGTGGTCGAGCACCACCCGCCGCAAGGTCGCGAACTCGGTGGCGAACTCCGCAGACGAGGTGTCCAATTTCTCCATGTGGGCGAGAAGCTCTTCGGCCTCCGACTGTTCGGCGATCCGAGTTGTCGCTTCTTGGTCTCCGCCCGGCGTGGCCCGCCGGATAACGGGGTAGACGACGTGCTCTTCGGCGACCTCATGGCGCACGAGCTCGGTGACCACTTCGCAGAAATAACTGGCCCGCTCGGTCGGCGCGATGTGATCGAAACGGCCCAGGAGGGCCTTCGTTTCCTCGTGGTCGGCGAGGAGAAGCTCGACAACGTCGGTGGTGGACATTGTGGTCATGGGTCGATCGGCCATGAGTTCGCTCCTGTCGTATGGTCGGATCTTCGGGGCCTACCTTCTGCCTCAGTCATGCGCATACCCTGAGATGACGCTCCATAACCATTTTCCAGGCCGACGCGTACCGGGTTCGGCCACAGTTTGCGGGCACAGCCCGCCTGGTCGACCATCGGAGGCCGCGGACGCTCAAATACGCAATAGAGGCGGGCCTACACCTCACTGCCGGTACGGTCGTGTCCCTCACCGACAGCGGCCAGACCAAAGCCCGCGATCTGAGCTGACAGTCCGGACTCTTGTTCCGCCGCAACAACATCACCGGATCAGTTGAGGCCCTCCCAAATACCTCCTCCTGGGGCTCGCTCGAGTCCCAACTTCACGTCACGGACATGGAAGGTCACTCATAGTCGAAAAGGGATCGTTGCCCGGGGAAGATCGGCAGGGATAGCTTGGGACGCTCCGATATCACCTGCGGTCGGTATCACCGAATATGGGCGGCCCGCCGGCTTGCCCCGCTCGGACCTTTACGCCTCTGACCCTCCCGGGCAGAATTAGGCCCATTTCGACCGCGCACGCCCATGCCGCTTCGACGAGGCAAACTGGGTAAGAGCCGTCCGAGATATCGTGGAGTCGTGGTGGAACCTGAGGTAGTAACCAGCGAGGCACACTTGCGGCCGATTGAGCGGCGGATACGCCGGCTCGTAGCGGCCGGTGTTGACCCGGCCGAGGTGGCCTGGAG
>PMLV01000298.1 GCA_003160635.1 Acidimicrobiaceae bacterium
CCTTTGTCTGAACCAGAGCCAGTTCTGTCGCGTCGTTGTGCAGTACTTCCACGGTTCGAACGACGGCCCGACCGGTCATGACGACTGCGGCATCGAGGACAACGGTGTCCATGCGGTCAAGCCTGCGCAAGACGGCGCCGTCCATCACGATGACGTCACGGCGGGCCAGTTCGCGGCCCAAATGGGCCGCGAAAGCCTCTCGTCCGAGGCGCGCGGCCTTTGGCAGACCGGCCACGAGGGCGCCGGCGGCACGCCGAGGACTCCTCGTGGCACCGAAGGCGATGCCGAAGGCGCCCAACGAGGCGAACGCGGCACGGTCCGCATAGCGCTCGACGGGACCGCTCGGCAGCGGCACCGGCCGTGCCTCGTGAGGCACCGCTTCGAGCAATGGTTCGCAGCTTTGCGCACACAGTTCAGGTTCACGCCGGGTGAACGTGGACCGGCGCGCCCGTAGCTCACCGACGACGTTGGCTCGGTGGGTCATGTCAACGACGAGGCCAAGGGGACCTTGGGAGATGGCCTGGACAAAGGCGTTCGAAAGCCCGAGACCGAGGTCGGTTGCCGGGACGCCGAGGTGATCCTCAAGGAAGTGACGAATACGGGGCTCGCTTTCCGCCAGCGAGACGATCGATGCCAGCTCGGTTGGAAACGGACTGAACCGTAGGAGTTGACCAACGACACTGGCTCCGAGTCCCGCGACATCGGCGCCGATCGCAATGAGATTGCGCCGGATCGGCTCGAGGTCTGCAGGGTGCTCGGGTTTATCGTGGGAAAAGCGCTCTTTGTGGACGTCGTGAGCCTCTTCCACGCCCTCGATGACATTGAGGAGGTCGTCGGTGTCGACGCCCTCTGGGTCGAAGACCACGACGACTCGCCCGACGACGGCGTTCACTTGCGCCCAGTGCACGCCCTCGACCTTGAGCAATGCACGCTCGACGTGCCGGGCCACGTGTTCGTGGCCCGGACGGCCGACAGTGCGAACCTCAATGTGCGCCCGTCCATCGGCCACCCAGACGCGACGCTGGCGCCGGCCAGGGTTCATCCGGTCAAGTGCTGGGCCGACTGTGGCCCCCACGGCATCGCCCAAGGCCGTCGCAACGGTTCGAGGCGCCCCGCTCACCGCGCGGAGAACCCTTATGGGATTCATGCAACCCCGAGAGAGGGTTGNNGGCGATCCCTTCAGTTGTGTTGGCCTCGGCTGAGCGCGTACGGATCCAACTGACCAATCGCATAATGGCCACCTGGAGCGCAATGGCTGCCAGCTCAAGGAGCAGTCGCTGCAGGAATACCTCCATCGAAGCCCTCCCATTCGTCCGACACTTTGGGTGCTAGTTCGATGGTAAAGACGAAGAGTGAACGAATCGAGACGGTAGCGAGACCGGAAGGCGAGCATTGGATGAATTCTTCCGCACGCCTGCCCCAACCGTGCTGGGGAAAGGTCAGTCGTCGCCGTCGCCGTAGTTTGCTCGGAAAAGTCGGTCAGCGGCCGCGTCGGTGACGAGCCACGACAACTCCTGCGCCGAGGAGGGCGGCCAGTGGGAAATCAATGACACCGAACGCCACCGTGCCGGCAAGACCGCCCCAGAATCCGATCTGGACAACCGGCGCCGGGATACGCGTGTGGACGAAAGGAACGACGTAGCCACCCGGCGCGTGGTCAATGGGTGGCTTGGCGACGTGTACCGAGCCCACGGGGGCCAACTGCTTCGGGTCACCAGCGGTCGCGCCTGTGGTTGATGTGGCCATATTGGTTCTCCTTCGGGCCTTCGATCATGCTACTGCCCGCCGCATGCTTTGAGCATTCGCGACCAGGCGGGGGTCTGCTCAAGTGGTTGGCTTGGCTTCCAAGCCGCTCGAGACGGCGATCCCTTCGAGATGGGCTACCGGACCTCGACGAGCAGGAGGCGCGTCACGCCCACCTTCACGCCCGATTCCGGACTGCTTGAATCCGCCGAAAGCGGTGCCGAAATCTGTCCGGAATGAGTTGTGGCCCACGGTGCCGGAGCGAAGCTGCCTTGCCACGTCGTATGCCCGATCGGCGTAGTTGGTGAAGACGGAATTGTTGAGGCCGTAGATAGCGTCGTTGGCGATTTCGACTGCGTGCTCTTCGCTGTCGGCTGGGATCACGCTCAGCACCGGTCCGAAGTTCTCCTCTTGGGCAATGGTGAAGGAGTTGTCGACGTTGCCGAAGACGGTCGGCTCTATGAACCAGCCCCTGCGGGCGAACCCGCCAGAATTTCTCGCTCGGCCAAAGGGCTTCCCTCTCCGGAACTTGACCCCGCACAGCGCCGGCGGGAGTCGCCGTCAATCGAACGACGCAGCGGCGTCGTTCGCAAAGAACGAACATGGAATCGTCTCAGTCACCAAACCCTCGAGCCCTTCCCACGCCACCGCCAGCGTCAACCGCCCAAAGATCACAAGCCGCTGCCATGACCTGAACCACCGAACCCTCTCATCAACCACAACCCCATAACCACCCAAACCAACCACCAGCAATCACCGCACACGTCTTGCACTGAGTTGACCGGTCCGGGGTCAAAGGGGGTCGATCGTGGTCGCCATCCCCGCATTGACCGAGGGACGAACGTCGTCCCTGGGACGGGAGCGACGGGTGATCTCGCTTCGGAAGATGACCCTGGGGTCGGGCTATCGCTACCTGATGGAGTCGGTTGCGACCGGGGACGGTGGGTCCCGCCAGTCCACGAGCTTGAGCGACTACTACGCCGAGTCGGGCACCCCGCCGGGCGTATTTCTCGGTGCCGGCTTGCGTTCGCTGGACGATGGTCGGGGGGTGGAGAAGGGGTCGGCGGTCAGCGAGGAGCATCTGTTCAACATGCTCGGCACGTGCGCCGATCCGGTGAGTGGCCAGCCTTTGGGGCGTCAGCCCAACCGCGCCCATCTGTCGTTGGCCAAGCGCGTGGCGGAACGTATGCAGACGGTCGTCTCCTCCCTCGGCACCGCCGATCGGGTCGAAGAGGTGCGCCGGATCGAGACCGAAGAGCGGGCGGCCGGGGCGCGATTCCGTGCGCCGGTGGCCGGGTTCGACCTGACATTTTCGCCCAGCAAGTCGGTGTCGACCGCCTGGGCGCTGGCCGATGCCGAGACCAAGGCAACGATCTATGACTGCCACCGCCAGGCAATCGAGGTGGTGCTCACCTACGCCGAGCGAGAGGTGTTCTCTTCGCGTTCTGGGACCGGCGGGGTGGTCCAAGAAGACATCGAGGGCGTCGTGGCCGCCGCGTTCACCCACTGGGATTCGAGAGCCGGAGACCCCCAGCTCCATGATCACGTGGTCGTGTCCAACCGCGCCCGATCCGTCTCGGATGGCAAGTGGCGGACCCTCGACGGGCGGGCCCTGTTCAAGAACGTCGTCGCCCTCTCCGAGCTCCACCAGGGCGTGCTCAGTGACCTTTTGACCCAGTCGTTGGGGTGGGGCTGGGACGATCGGAGTCGTCGTCACTCTGACCAACTCCGCTGGGAGGTGACCGGGGTGCCCGAGGCGTTGATGGCCGAGTTCTCCGAGCGGTCGGCCTCCATTGAGGTCCGCAAGAACGAGCTGGTCTCGGCATACGCCAGTGCCCACGGCCACCAGCCCAGCGACGTCACGGTGCTCAAATTGCGCCAACAGGCGACGCTTGAAACCCGACCGGTCAAGGAACATCGGTCCTTGAGCGAGCTGACCGGGCAGTGGCGGGACCGGGCGGAGAAGCACGTCGGCACCGAGCACAGCTCTTGGGTCGCCGAGTTGGCCAACCGCAACGGACTCCCCCTCCTGCACGTCGGTGATCTGGCCGACGAGATCCTGGACGACGCGGCCAGCGTCGCTGTGCGGACCGTGGTCGAGCGCCGGGCCACCTTCACCCGGGCCAACCTTCTGGCCGAGCTGCACCGCCAGTTCCAAGGGGTCCGCTTTGCCTCTCCCGAGGACCGGATCGCCGGCGTTGAGCGCACCGCTGATCTCGCCGCTGGGCAGTCTTTGCTCATCTCGGCAACCGAGCTGCACCACACGCCCGAACGGTTCCGTCGGCCCGATGGGACCACCCGGTTCCGGGCCAAGGGTCATGAGATCTACACCACGGCGGCCCTGTTGGAGGCCGAGTCACGGTTGCTCGAGGCGGGTCAGCGGATCGACGGGCCCGCCACGACACTCGACACGGTGGCTGTCGTCACCGGGTCAAACCTGCCCCGTCGGGACCACCTACTCGGGCCCGACCAAGCCGCGGCCATCCGTCAGATTGCCACGTCAGGTCGATCACTCGATCTACTCGTTGGCCCCGCCGGGACAGGTAAGTCCACCACCATGGCCGGACTCCGGGCGGTCTGGGAGAGCGAATACGGCCCGGGTTCGGTGCGCGGGTTGGCCCCTTCCGCCGCCGCGGCCGAGGTGTTGGCCAGCGAACTCGGGATCGAGACAGAGAACGTTGCGAAGTGGCTCTTTGAGCATCGGCGGACTCTGGCCAACAGGCAGGGCGTGGCCTCCGAAGTCGAAATGGCCCGCTGGCAGCTCCGCAAGGATCAACTCGTCATCGTCGATGAAGCCAGTTTGGCCGGGACATTCGCCCTCGACGAGCTCGTGATCGCCGCCGAAAGCGCGGGGGCCAAGGTGCTCTTGGTGGGAGATCATTTCCAGATCGCCGCGGTCGAAGCAGGCGGGATGTTTGCCGCCTTGGTCCGTGATCGCTGCGACCTGGTCACCGAGCTCAGCGACGTCCGCCGGTTCCATCATGACTGGGAGAAGAAGGCGAGTGTCGCCCTGCGAGTGGGCTCGTCCGATGCCATCGATGACTACCAGGCCCACGAACGGATCGCTTCCGGCAGAAGGGACGAGATGCTCGATGCCCTCTATACGGCATGGAAGGGCGACGTCGAGACCGGTGCGGTCAGCCTGATGATCGCCGGAGACCTCGGCACCGTGAGTGAGCTCAATGCTCGGGCCCGGGCCGACCGAGTGGCCAGCGGCCACGTCGCCCACGACGGTGTGACCCTGGCCGGTGACGCCACGGCCGGGGTCGGCGACCAGGTCGTGACCCGCCAGAACGACCGGCGCCTCACCACCGGGCGTCGCTGGGTGCGAAACGGGGACACGTGGACCGTGACGGCGACCGATCCGGACGGGACGATGACTCTGAGCCGGCTCGACGGCGGCAGCCATGTGGTCCTGCCCGCCGCCTACGTGACCGAACACGTCGAGCTGGGATACGCCTCGACGGCCCATCGAGCGCAGGGCCGTACGGTCGACACGGCGCACGCCATGGTGTCGCCGACGACCACCCGTGAGGTGCTCTACGTCATGGCCAGGAGGGGTCGAGAGGTCAACCGCCTCTATGTCGACACCCACTATGACCCCGACCCCGAGACCTTCCATGGCGCGGCACGTGAGCCACAGACAGCCAGGGACGTGCTGATCGGCGCACTGCGCAACGAGGGCGACGACGTGGCGGCGCACGACATGTTGCGGCGCCAACAGGACGAAGCGGAGGGAATGGAGCGTCTGTCGGCCGAGTACCTCACCTTGGCCACTGCCGCCCAAGCAGAGCGCTGGGACACCCTGCTGGCCGGCGCAGGATTCACCGAGGCGGAGCTGCAGTCGGTTCGATGCAGCGAGGCACTCGGCCAGCTGACGGGATCGTTGCGTCGGGCCGAGGCCCGTAGTCTCGACGTCGATGCCGCCCTGCCACGACTGGTCAGCGGCCGCTCATTTGAAGGTGCCGGAGACATCGCGGCGACCGTCACGGCGCGGGTGGACCGCTGGGCCCGGGCAGCCGGGTCCAGTCGTAGAAGGTCTGACGACTACGTCGCGGGGCTCATTCCCCGGGCACGCGGTGTCACCGACCCCGAAATGGCCCGTGCGCTCGCTGAGCGTGACCACGCCATGGAAGCGCGCGCCCGCGTCGTGGCAATCCAAGGAATCGAGAGCGGGCAACCCTGGGCGAAGGCTCTTGGGACTATCCCCGAAGATCCGGCCCGGCGAGCCCGCTGGATGCGTGAGGTCTCGACGGTGGCGGCCTATCGGGACCGCTGGCACATCACCGGGAAGGAGACCATCGGCAGTCCGGACGACGCCGTGAGCGGTGAACAGAGCAGCCAGCGGCGCCTGGCCGAGGGCGCCGCAACACGTGCGCAGGCCGTGAGCCACGGGGCTCGCGGTGAACAACCACGCGATGACCGCGATCCACAGATCGGCGTGGTGCGCGGGGTCGAGCTATGAGTGGGCGTCCCTATGCCGCTCCACGGAGGCTCTGCTCGAGCCGCTGGACACCCCGGTCTTCCCGGCCAGGAGCCACTCCCTGGTAGATGTCGAGGAACACCGACAGCGTGCGGTGACCGGACCAGCGCTGACAGACGACCGCATCGACTCCCTCCCGTAGCCACCACGAGCAGGCGGCATGGCGCAGGTCGTGGCGGCGCAGGCGCGAGAGTTTGGATTGGCGGGGGTCGTCGGGTGAGAGGTCGGCCCGACGGGGGAACAACTTGACGCACGCCGGCTCCCACACGCTGAGGGCGAACCTGCTTTTGTCGAAGGCTTTGCCGTTGCGGTGGAACACGAGCCCGCCTGAACCCTCGCCATAGAGCTCCCGATGCTTACGGAGCTTGGCCACCAGGAGCGACGGCACCGGGACCCGGCGGCTCTCGGTGAGATCCCGGTCCTTGAGCGGACCCCATTCGGGGTCCTCGTCGGGGTCGAGCCACCGAGCCTGGGTCGGACGGTGGGTGCGCCGGACGACCAGCCATCCGGGCTCATCGTCAGTCGGCAATTCCAGGTCTTCACTCACCAGACCGGCCGCCTCGCCCGGGCGGAGCCCGCACAGCGCCATGACCAGTACGAAGCACTCGACCACCCCGCCCCATGCCCCCTCGGTGACGCACGCCTCGGCCAGCGCCAGGGACTGGGACACGCTGAGCACCATGTCGGCATCTACCGCCAGACCAGCCCGCCCAGCCGCCAGCGTGGACTTGCCCTTCACCTTGCGCCGGCCACGGACCACCACCCACGGGCTGCGGTCGATCGGGAGGTCGTCCCGGGCGATGGCCCAGTTCCAGGACGCCCTGAGCGGTTGGAGGTACCGGGTCAACGTCGGCGCCGACAGCCGCGTCCCGGGTTTCCGGTCGCTCATCTCGATCCGTGAGACGAACTTCTCAACCTCCTTCGAGGTCAGTGAGTCGGCGGGAGCCGAGTGGGCCTCCAGCCACAGCTCCCCGGCCCGCTGCCGATCGGTGATCTGCCCTGCCAGGCGAGCTGGCAAGAAGCTGGCGTGGTCCAGGTAGTCCTCGACGGCCACGAGATCGTCGCCGTCGAGCTCAGCACCGGGCGCCAGGAGCCAGCGCCGGGCCCGGTTGTACGACCGTGCCGCTGCCTCTTTGGTCGCCGGCTCCCATTCGGGGTGCTGGTGAAAGTAGAGCTCTGTCAGGGCGAATACCGAAGGGGCCACAGGCCCTGCGGGTGCCTGCGGTTCGACGAACTGCTTGGTCTTGAGATCGAAGGGCAGCCCGCGCGTGAAATCGCGCTCGGCCCGCTCCCTCCACGTCTCGGCCAATCCGGCCTTGTGGAAGCGCTTGAACCACTGGACGCCGTCACACTTGCCCTTGACGTCCCAGCAGTCGACATTGCGCCGCCGGACCTCACCAGTGGCCCTGTCGGTCACCCGCTGGACCCTCGTCTGCTTGACGACCCAAGCCTGGAACGTCCTCGGGACCCACGGATCCGGGTATTTGCGGGCCATAACGATCACCTCCAACTGGCTCACCCTGGAGGTGGACCGTGCCTGGCCGTCCAGGACGGGACCACGAGCGTACCACCGTGAGGTTGAATCTGGGTTGAATTAAAACCCAAAAGGGCTCCAACCGTCCCTCTTTCGGCCCCCATCTCCGGTCACTCGACCGCTCTCAGCGGGTGCCGTATGGCCTATGGCGTGAGACCCGCGCACGCCGTTTACCAGGGATGTTAAGCGAAATTGCCTATTCTCCTGTGGCACCGCCAGACGGCCTAGAATGGGGGTGCCGCCCGAGTAGCTCAGTTGGTAGAGCACTTCACTTGTAATGAAGATGTCGCGGGTTCGATTCCTGCCTCGGGCTCCAACCGGGCGAATGCCGTCTCGCCATCACACGGTCAGCACCTCGATGGCCCCCGACCGTGACGAGAGGTACGCCGCTTCGATGATGTCGGCGGTTGTAATGGCCGCCGCCATGTCAACCGGGGGAGGGGCGCCATCGAGGAGGAACGAAGCCACCCCGGTGTAGAAGAGCTGATAGGCCCCAGGCAGGGTCGGCACCGCGCGCCGTTCGGCTCAGGTGACGATGTGGCCCCATGAGGTCGGGGGCTCTTCGCCCCACCCAGGCTCGGTTGGAGAGCGGCCCTCGGAGAGCATGGACTCCTGTAGGTCCATTCCCATCTTCACGTAGGCCGAGGCGTCTCCCAGCAGGCGAAAACGAGGCCCCCGGTCCGCCGCGACGGCGCTCATCCAAAGGTGCACCCTTGGCCCATGCGGGTAGCGCAGCGCCACGAAGACGTCGTCGTCGACGTTGCCACCGATTCGACGCACGGCGACGTCTGCGTAGACGGCCTCCGGCCGGCCGAAGAGCATCACCGCCTGGTCGATCACATGGGCTCCGAGGTCGAACAGAATGCCGACGCCGGCCCCGTCCCGGGGGTCGTTCTTCCATGCCCGGTCGCGGGCCACAGAAACCTGGGGCTGCCACCGCTCGTAGCGCGACTCGAATGTATGCAGCGTGCCCAGATCGCCACGGCCCAAGAGGGCGACCACAGTGCGAAAGTCGCCGTCCCAGCGCCGATTCTGAAAGGGAATGACCGCGGCTCCGACGGTCTCGGCCAGCTGCGCCAGTCGGCGCGTCCCGTGAGCCGTCGGGGTGACGGGCTTATCGACGACCACGGGTCGACGGCGCGAGAGCACCGCCTCGCCGATCGCCAGGTGAGTGGAGTTCGGCGTCGACACCACCACGAGGTCGATGTCGTCGAGTCGGACGAGAAGATCCTCGACACTGCCGACGAGGCTGGCGTCCGGGTAGCGGGCGAGGACCGCAGTACGGCGATCGGGATTGGCGGTGACCACCACTGCGAGCTCGAGGCGCGGGTCAGCGGCAATGAACGGTGCATGGAAAAGGGAGCCGCCCATGCCGTATCCGACGAGGGCGACCCGCAACGTCGTCAACGCGTGGTCGCGCCGCGTTGGCGGGCCACCTCGAAGGCGGCCACGGCACCGGCCACACCCACGTTCAGCGACGGCAACGAACCGTGTTGGGGGATGGAGACCACGGCGTCACAGCGGCGCCGCACCAACGGGGCCAGGCCCTTCTCCTCGCTCCCCACGACGAGGGCGATCGGGCCGTCCCCGAGTGGGAGGTCGTAGAGCGACTGCGGTGACTCCCCGGCCAGCCCCACCGACCACACCCCGAGCTCGGTCATCTGCGAGAGGGCGGCCGGTATGCCGCCGACCACGGCGAAACGCAGGTGCTCGATGGCGCCCGCCGCCGTCTTGGCCACCGTCGGCGAGAGCCGGGCCGAGCGGTGCCGCGGCAGGACGACGCCGCTCACGCCGGCGCACTCGGCGCTGCGCAGGAGTGCGCCCAGGTT
Source organism: Acidimicrobiaceae bacterium (assembly GCA_003160635.1). GTDB lineage: Bacteria > Actinomycetota > Acidimicrobiia > Acidimicrobiales > RAAP-2 > Bog-473. The sequence continues at coordinate 9,590 of PMLV01000298.1, forward strand.
GCGGGGATCTGTGATGCCCGCAGCCACGAGCAAGAAGGGCTGCACGCCTTGGCGGCTCGGCGTGCACAGGTCCTCCAACGGCACGGGCTCGACGGGGCGGGCGAGGGCCAGGACACCCTGGGGCGCCTCGGTCCGGGCCTGCGCATCGAGCCGATGACGGGGCACGGTCTCGACCGGTACGCGGAGCCGTGACGCCAGCTCCTCGATGCGGTCGAGCTGGGGGGAGGGATCCTGGTCCTCGGCCAGCAGGATCTGACGGACAGTGCGCCGCCCGACGGTGAGGAGCTCGAGCACGGCTTGTCGCCCCTCGACCTGGTCGCCTCCGAGCTCGCTCGGCTCACGCTGATCGGGCCGGTGGGGACGGGCACGTCGGGCGCTGTCGCCCCCGGCTCGTGCCCCCGCTCCCCGGCTTACGCCGCCACGGCCGGCGCCGCGGCCGCCGACGGCACCACCCCGGGCGCCGCCACCACCCCGCGCACCGGCACCCCCGCGCCCGCCCCCGCTGCCCCCGCTCCCCGGGCGCCGGGGTGCACCCCGCGGCGGGGTCACAGCTGCTCCAGCAGCACGATGGCGATGCAGGCAATGCCCTCGGCCCGGCCCAGAGCGCCGAGGCCCTCGGCCCGGGTGGCCTTGACCGAGACCGGAGCGCCGAGGACCGCAGTGAGCCTGTCGATCATGGCCTGGGTGTACGGAGCCAGGCGAGGTGCGTCCGCCACCACCGTGCAGTCCGCGTTGACGCACCCAAAGCCCTGTTCACGCGCCATGCGGACCACCTCGGTCAGCAGTCCGACGCTGTTCGCACCTTCCCAGACCGGGTCGGTATCGGGGAAGTGCCGGCCGAGGTCACCGAGACCGACGGCGCCCAGCACCGCATCGGAGAGCGCGTGGCACACGGCGTCGGCATCGCTGTGGCCGCCCAGGCCTCGAGCTCCCTCGATGACCACGCCGCCCAGCACCAGGGGCCGGTGGGGATCCTCGGAGAAACGGTGGATGTCGATGCCTTGCCCGATACGCACGCTCAACCTCTCAAGAGACGTTCGGCCGTGCCCAGGTCGGCGGGGGTGGTGATCTTCAGGTTGCGCGGATCGCCGGGGACGACCCGCACGGTAGCGCCGAGCGCCTCGACCAGTGCGGCATCATCGGTGGCTTCTCCCCCTTCGGCGTGAGCCCGCCGGAGCAACGCCGCACCGAACGCCTGCGGGGTTTGCACCGCCACCAGGGAGGAGCGATCGAGCGTCTGGGTGACGGTGTGGGTGCCGTCCACCATCTTGATGGTGTCGCTGACGGGCACCCCGGGAATGGCGCCGCCCGCCTCGCCCGACGAAACCGCCGCGATCACGGCACGGAACAGCGCACCGGAAGCCAGGGGGCGGGCGGCGTCGTGCACGACGATCACGTCGGCGTCGTGGGGCACGGCCGCCAAGCCGAGGCGCACCGATTCGGCCCGGGTGGCCCCACCTTCGACCACCACATCGGCCCCGTGCGCCACATCGGCCGCGGCATCTCGAGGAAGGACCAGCACGACACCGGCGGCCGAAGGGCGGCATGCCGCGACGGCCCACTCGACCACGGGGCGTTCAGCCAGGAGGGCGAACTGCTTCATCCGGCCGAAGCGCTGACCGGAACCGCCCGCCACCACGACCGCCCACACCGTCGCCACGGCGGCGCCGTTAGGTCAGCGCGTCGTTCAGACGCTCTTCGGCCGTCTCTTCGTCCACATTGAGGGCGAAGGTCAGCTCGGACACCAGGATCTGCCGGGCCCGTTGCAGCATGCGCTTCTCGCCGGCCGAAAGGCCCTTGTCCTTGTCCCTGATGGAGAGGTTGCGCACTACTTCGGCCACTTGATAGATGTCACCGGACCGCAGCTTCTCGGAGTGGTTCTTGTATCGCCGCGACCAGTTGGTCGGCATGCGAGCTTCCTTCTTGCGCAGCACGGCGAAGACCTCTTCGACTTCTTCGTCGTTGATGACCTCGCGCAGACCGACGCCTTCGGTGTTGTCGGCGGGCACGTTGAGGATCAGATCGCCGTAGGCCAAACGGAGCACGAGGTACTCGCGCTTCTCCCCGAAGGCGACTTTGGTCTCCCGCTTTTCGATGACTGCTGCCCCATGATGGGGGTAAACGACTTTGTCTCCGACCTTGAACACGGATCTCCCTTGCACGGACACGGCGCCGGGCCAGCGACGATTTCAGAGGTGCCGCACCGGTCCCGAGAGGTCAATCGGCCGGACGGCAGCTCACCATTTTACCAGATTCACGCACTATTCGTAGCGCTCGAAGATGCTCGCCTCGACCATGCGTGCCAACCCGTCGCGGATGAGACGCGCCGTGGCCGTGCCGATGCCCTCGACGGACTCCAGCTCGGATGCGCTGGCGGACATGATTTCGGGCAGGGTGCCGAAGCGCTCCACCAGCCGTTCGATCAGGACGGGGGGAAGCTGGGGCAAGCGGTGCAGGAGGCGATAGCCCCGGGGGGCCATCTCGGCGTGCAGCTGGTCATCGGGCGCGGGCAGGCCCAGAATGGCGACCACCTGGGGCAGATCCATGAGGGCGTCGGCCGAGAGCGTCCGCAGGCGGGCCTGCGCCAATGGACCGGCGTAATCGCGCAGGACCAGGGAGACCGCATCGCTGACCCCGGCACTGAGCTCCACCGCCTGCAGCTGGACCAGGCGCCCGTCGGAGCCAAGCTCGACAAGATGCCCGTCGATCTCCTCCGCGATGCGGCGCACCATCTCCCCGGGTTGCAACACCGCCACCACGTCGCGCACCGAGACGGTGTCCTCCATCTCGAGTCGCGACAACGACGTGAGGGCATCGTCGAAGCGCATCCGGAAGCGCTGCTGGGTGGACAGGGCCTGGCTGGATCGGTCGATGAGCCAACCCGAGGATTGACTCGTGTGCTTCAGGCCGTTGCGGTACACCGCGATGGTGGCCATCGCCTCGGAGACGGCGATGACCGGCACGTCGATGGAGCGGGCCATCCGCTCGGCGGTGCGGTGGCGCGTGCCGGTCTCTGTGGTGGCGATGCTGGCTTTCGGGACGAGGTGCACGTTGGCCCGGGCGATCCGCGAGGCGTCGGCCGCCAGAATGATGGCGCCGTCCATCTTCGCCAGCTCGGAGAGGCGCTGGGGGCTGTACTCGGCATCGAGCAGGAAACCCCCGGTGCAGACCGAGAGCACAGCCGGATCGTCACCCACGATGATGAGCGCCCCGTGCTTGGCCTGGAGTATGCGGTCGAGCCCTTCGCGAAGGGCGGTGCCGGGTGCGACAAGCGCGAGTGCGTCGTTCAGCGGCTGGCTGCCACGGTCGACCACACGGGAATCGTACTGGTCAGGGCCTCGTCGAGCGTACGCACGCGGTGCAGCACCATGCCCGGCGGGACGCCGTCGCTCGGCGTGGATGCCGGCACGACCGCCCGGGTGAAGCCCGCCCGCCACGCCTCGGCCAGGCGTCGCTCGACCCCGGGCACCATGCGGACTTCGCCGGCCAGTCCCAACTCCCCGAACACCACGAACTCCGGTGGCACCACCATCTCCTCGGCGGCGGAGGCCACGGCGAGCGCCACGCCCAAGTCCACCGCCGGCTCGACGACGCTGATGCCGCCGACCGCGGCCACGAAGACCTCGGCCGGCCCGACGACGACATCGGTCCGGCGACTCAGCACGGCCAGCAACAGGGTGACCCGCGCCGCGTCGATGCCCAGGGTTCTCGGGCGCGTCCCCTCCGTGCCGGGACCGAGAAGGGCCTGCACCTCTACCAGCAGCGGGCGACGGCCCTGCAGCACGGGGACGACAACGCTGCCGGGGACGCCGGCCATGCGATCCCCCAGCAACATGGGGCCGGGGTCGGGCACGGCCCGGAGGCCGTCCTCGCGCATTTCGAAGATCCCCACCTCGCCGGCCGGCCCGAAGCGGTGCTTCACCGTGGTGAGCACACGCAGGGAATGGTGCCGGTCGCCGTCGAAGGACAGGACGGAGTCGACCAGGTGCTCCACGGCCCGTGGGCCGGCCAGGTCGCCGTCCTTGGTCACGTGGCCCACCAAGACGATCGGCACCCCACTCGACTTGGCCAGCCTGGTCAGGCGGTCCACACACGCTCTCACCTGAGCCAGGCTCCCGGCTGAGCCCGGGAGCTCGTCGTCGGAGATGGTCTGGATCGAGTCGACGACCACCAGGGCCGGTTGGTGATGGACGATGGCCTCCTCAATGGCCACGACATCGTTCCCGGCCAAAGCCAGAAGGTTCTCGGGCACCGCCCCGATCCGGGCGGCGCGCCCGCTGACCTGGGTCAACGACTCCTCAGCCGAGGCCAACAGCACCTCGACACCGGTGTTGGCCACCGACGCCAGCACCTGGAACAGCAGCGTGGACTTGCCCACGCCGGGAGGCCCGAAGACCAACGTCACAGAGCCGGCCACGAAACCCCCGGCCAACACCCGGTCGACCTCGACGACACCGGTCGGCATGGGGAGGGCCTCGGAGCCCTCCACCTGGCGCAGGGGCACGGCGACTTTGGAGAGGGCCGACTCGGCCCCCTGTCGCGTCGCCGATGCCATCAACGTGTTCCATTGTCCACAGTGCGGGCAGCGTCCCACCCATTGGGGGGCTACGCCCTCACATGCCGTGCAGAGGTAGATCTCGATTCGTCGGGCCATGGCGGCACCCTAGGGACACGGTGTGACAGCCAGCATCGACCGATGGAAGCGGAGCTCTCGAGAGAAACCGAAGGGAGGCGGGCCGACGAGATCGGCCCGCTGTCCCTACAGTCGAAGGGGCTTACTCCCCTTCGACACCTGCACCGGCCAGCTCCATGGGCGGAGGCTGAATGCCCTCGATGGCCCGGAAGCTGAGTTGTGGTCCCTCACCGTCGATGGGGGAGTCCTCCACGTCGACGACAATCGTCTCGCCCACCCGGAACTCCTTCCACAAGATGCGCTCGGACAAGGGATCCTCGACCAACTGCTGGATGGCCCGGCGCAGTGGCCGTGCCCCGAGCTGGGGGTCGTAGCCCTTCTCGGCCAGGAACGTGCGTGCGGCCGGAGTGAGCTCGAGGCCGATGCCCTGATCCGACAGCTGCGTGATCGTCCGCGCCATGAGGAGATCGACGATCTCGGTGACCTCCGCCAGCGAGAGCTCGTGGAAGACGATGACTTCGTCGATACGGTTGAGGAACTCGGGACGGAAGTGCGACTTGAGCGCCTCGTTGACCTTGGCCTTCATGCGCTCGTGGGTCACTGCTTCCGAGTTCTGGGCGAACCCGATGGCGGTCTTGCGCAGATCGGACGTACCGAGGTTGGAGGTCATGATCAGCACCGTGTTCTTGAAGTCCACCGAGCGCCCCTGGGCGTCGGTCAGTCGGCCGTCCTCGAGGATCTGCAGCAACGTGTTGAACACGTCGGGGTGCGCCTTCTCGACCTCGTCGAAGAGGACCACGGAGAACGGCTTGCGCCGCACCGCTTCGGTCAGCTGACCGCCCTCTTCATACCCGACGTAGCCCGGAGGCGAGCCCACCAGTCGGCTGACGGTGTGCTTCTCCATGTACTCGCTCATGTCGAGTTGGATCAGCGCGTCCTCGTCGTCGAAGAGGAACTCGGCCAGCGTCTTCGCCAACTCGGTCTTCCCGACGCCCGTGGGGCCGAGGAAGATGAACGAGCCACTCGGGCGCTTGGGGTCCTTGAGGCCGGCCCGCGTGCGCCGGATGGCCCGCGAGAGCGCCTTGAGCGCCTCCTCCTGGCCGACGACCCGCTTGTGCAGTTCGTCCTCCATGCGAAGCAGCTTGGCCGTCTCCTCTTCGGTGAGGCGGTAGACCGGAATGCCGGTCCAGGCGGCCAGCACCTCGGCGATGACTTCCTCGTCCACCACATCGAAGAGGTCCACGCCATCGGCCCGCAGTTCGGCGTCCTGCGCCTCCTTGCGATCGAGGCGCTCCTTCTCCTGCTCGGCCAACTTCTTGGCCTGCTCGAAGGCGCCCTTCTCGATAGCTGCTTCCTTGTCGGCGCGCAGCCTCATGATCTCCTCGTCCAGCTTCTTGGTGCTGGTGGGAGTGGACATCCGCCGAATGCGCAACCGGCTTCCGGCCTCGTCGATGAGGTCGATCGCCTTGTCCGGGAGGAACCGGTCGGCGAGGTAGCGGTCGGCCAGGTTGGCCGCGGCCACCAAGGCCTGGTCGGTGATGCTCACCGCGTGGTGCGACTCATAGCGATCGCGCAGGCCCTTCAAGATGTCGATGGTCAACGCGACCGACGGCTGCTCCACCTTCACCGGTTGGAAACGGCGCTCGAGAGCGGCGTCCTTCTCCAGGTGCTTGCGGTACTCGTCGATGGTGGTTGCGCCGACTGTCTGCAGCTCGCCGCGTGCCAACATCGGCTTCAAGATAGAGGCGGCATCAATCGCCCCTTCGGCCGCGCCGGCACCGACCAGCGTGTGGATCTCGTCGATGAACAGCACGATGTCGCCGCGCGTGCGGATCTCCTTGAGCACCTTCTTCAAGCGCTCTTCGAAGTCACCGCGGTAACGACTGCCGGCGACCAACGCACCGAGGTCGAGGGTGTAGAGCTGCTTTCCCGTCAGCGTCTCTGGAACCTCGTTGGCCACGATGCGCTGCGCCAGGCCTTCGACGATGGCCGTCTTGCCCACNNCCGATGACCGGATCGAGCTTGCCGTCGCGCGCCAGCTGCGTGAGGTTACGACCGAACTGGTCGAGCACAGGAGAGCCCGACGGGTTGTCGCCCGACGCCGCACCTTGGCTTGCACCGACCGACTCCTTGCCCTGGTTGCCGGACATGAGCTGGATGACCTGCTGACGCACCCGTCCCAAATCCGCGCCCAGGCTGACGAGGACGGTGGCGGCCACGCCTTCGCCCTCGCGCACCAGACCGAGCAGCATGTGCTCTGTCCCGATGTAGCTGTGACCCAATTGCAGAGCTTCGCGGAGCGAGAGCTCCAGGACTTTCTTGGCGCGCGGCGTGAAGGGAGGAGAGCCGCTCGGTGCGGTACCGGCCATGCCGATCGTCTCCTCGACCTTTTCCCGCACGGCCTCGAGGGAGATCCCAAGGGACTCCAGAGCCTTGGCGGCAACGCCTTCGCCCTCGTGGATGAGCCCGAGCAGGATGTGCTCGGTACCTATAAAGCTGTGGTTCAGGAGACGCGCTTCTTCCTGAGCCAACACCAACACCCTCCGTGCCCGGTCGGTGAAGCGTTCGAACACCCTGACCGCCTCTCTCTCTAACTCGTACTCCAGTGTACCTGCGAGCCCCTGTCCAATCGGCGGCAGGTCATATGTTGGGATCATATTGGGATCGCATTGGGGACCAAGCTGAGACCCACCCCGGACGGCGTGCCCGTCCGACGTCTGTCACACCTATTCGGCTGTCGCCTATCGTCACAGGGAATGAATGCGTCGGAGGCCCTCGATTTGCCCCTCCTGGAAGAGGGCCTGTTGTGTGTTGAACCCCTGCTCAATGCCAACGTGGTGACCGGCGACAGCTTCCTCGATTCGGTGACCACACATCTCATCGCCGCAGGTGGCAAACGCCTTCGGCCCCTGCTGGCGCTGGCCGCGGCCACCGGTGGGGAGCGGGAGGCGACCCACGACGACCTCATGGGCGCCGTGGCGGTCGAACTCGTCCACCTGGCCTCGCTTTATCACGATGACGTGCTGGACGAGGCCACGATCCGCCGCAACGTGGAAAGTGTCAACAGCCGTTTCGGAAATCTGGTCGCCATTGTGGCCGGGGACTATCTCTTGGCCCGATCGGCCGCCATCGCGGCGAGCCTGGGCACCGAGGTCGCCGCCCTCCTCGCCGAAACCCTCGCCAAGCTCTGTCAAGGGCAGGTCGCCGAGGTCCGTTCCGCCTTTCAGATCACCCGCAGCCGAGAGGACTACATCAGGGCCATCACCGGCAAGACGGCCGCGCTAACATCCACGTCATGCCGCATCGGCGCGCTCACCGGAGGACGTCCGACGGCAGAGGTCGACGCGCTGACCGAGTACGGCCACTGTTTCGGCATGGTGTTCCAGATCCGCGACGACATCCTCGACATCACGGCCACGGCCGGCGAGCTGCTCAAGCCGGCGGGACAGGATCTCGCAGAGGGGATCTACAACCTGCCGACGCTGGTGGCGCTGGCCGACCCCGATTCGGGCCCCGATCTCCGTGCGCTCCTCGGGCAACCGTTGGGCCAACCCGAGCGCGAGAAGGCCTGCGCCATAGTGGCCGCGTCGTCGGGCATCGGCGTCGCGGTCAACGAAGCCCGCACCTATGTCGAACGGGCTCGGGACGCCACCTCGGGTGTCAGCAACCACGCCCTCCAGGAGGGCCTGACCCAGCTGGCCACGGAGCTCCTCAGCGACCTGCCGGGCTAGACATCCCGACCGGGGACGAGCTCAAGAAGTGCTCGTCGCGCTCCCGCACTTGGCGGCGATCTTGGCCAGCAGGGTGTTGCCCTTGGCCTCCAACTTCTGCACTCGGGCAATCCGGGTGGAGATCCTGGTCCCCACCTTCGTGTGGCCGGCGGCAGTTGCCTTCGCTGCGCGGGCCTGCGCCTCGGGCAACCAGACTGCGGCCTTGGCCTCTCGGGCTTGAATCCTCGTCGCCACCTTCTCCGCCTTGGCGCATCGCGTGGCATGCGTCGCCGGCGTCACGGCCGGCGTCGGTGTCGTCGCGGCGGGGACCGACGCACCGGCTGCTCCTACCGTTCCGACGCCTCCGGCCACGCCGAAGATCAGCGAGCCCGACACTGCGGCCACCGCGATGAGTTTGCGCATGATGAACAACTCCTCAACTCCCGTTACGTTCGTAACGTCTCTTCCCCAAGCCCCGGTATGGAACTGGCACTCCATCACTCTGCGGTTCAAATATGAGGAAGCTGTGAGGAGAATGTCAGGGCTTACCTCTCATTACCGCTCAGGTCATTACCGCTCAGGGCGCACGGCCTCCGGTCGCAGGGTCGGGAACGCGATCACCTCGCGAATATTGGTGACGTCCCCCAGCAACATGAGCAAACGGTCGACGCCCAGGCCGAATCCCGAAGTGGGGGGCAGCCCGTACTCGAGCGCCCGTAGATACTCCTCATCGACATCGGCGGCCTCTTCGTCACCTGCGGCGTGCCGAGCCGCCTGCTCCGTGAAGCGCTCCCGCTGATCGTCGGGATCGATGAGCTCGCTGAACCCGTTGCCGAGCTCCCGCCCCGCCACGACCGGTTCGTAGCGCTCGACCAGGTCCGGACCATCACGATGGCGCCGGGCCAGGGGTGAGACTTCAGCCGGGTAGTCGATCACGAAGACGGGACCCCAGAGCTCGGCCTCCGTCGTCTTCTCGTAGATCTCCAAGAGAATCTTCCCCGGCCCCCAGTCATCGGCCACGGCGATGCCGACCTCAGTCGCCACCTTCACCAATTCGTCCCGGGGAGTGCGCACGCTGAGCGAGAAACCGGTGGCTTCGGTGACCAGCTCCGCCAACGTGGCGCGCCGCCACGGGGGCGTGAGGTCGAGCTCGCGTCCTCCGTATGACAGCACGGTCGTCCCGAGGAGATCCTGGGCCACGCCGGCCACCAGCTCTTCGAAGACCACCATGGTGTCGTGGTAATCGGCGTAGGCCTGGTAGAGCTCGAGCGTGGTGAACTCCGGGTTGTGGCGCGGTGAGATGCCCTCGTTGCGGAAGCTGCGACCGATCTCGAACACCTTGTCGAACCCGCCCACGACCAGTCGCTTGAGATACAGCTCGGGTGCCACCCTGAGGTACAGGTCGATGTCCAACGTGTTGTGATGCGTGGTGAAGGGTCGGGCCGTTGCCCCTCCCGCGATCGGGTGGAGGATGGGCGTCTCGACCTCGACAAAACCCTGCGCCCACAGGCGCGTGCGCAGAGCCTGGACGACGTTGCTGCGCAACGTGAGCAACTGCCGTGACCGTTCGTTCGCCCACAAGTCGACCTCGCGCTGGCGATAGCGGGTCTCGACATCGGACACACCGTGCCACTTGTCACCGAAGTTACGACGCGCCTGCGCCAGCAACTCCCACTCGGCCACCTTGACCGACAGCTCACCCCGCTTCGTGCGCACGACTTCGCCGCGCGCACCGATCCAATCACCAAGGTTGAGACGGATGAACTCGTCGAAGCGCGCCGTGACGGCGGCAAGGGCGAAAAGCTGGATGGACCCGGACGCATCGCGCAGCTGGGCGAACGCGAGCTTTCCCTGTGGCCGCGAGAGCATCAGGCGACCTGCGACTGCGACCGTCTCGCCCGACTCCTCGCCGGGAGCGAGGTGGGACCAGCGTTCGATCACCAGCGCCGCATCGTGGGTGCGCGCGAAGCGGTACGGGATGTCATCTCCGCCGCTCCTCGCGGCGGAACCTGGGACGACCTCGCTCATCATGTGCCGTCCGTGACGTTGCGCTCGTAGACGATGCGCAGCCCGTGCAGTGTCAGCCAGGGTTCCACATGCTCGATCGTCTCCGAATGTGGTGCGATCAGCGAACTGAGCCCGCCCGTGGCCACCACCGTGGACGGCCCGAGCACTTCCATGAAGCGCCGCGCCAACCCGTCGACCTGTGCTGCGAAGCCGTAAAGGGTGCCCGACTCGATCGACTCGACGGTCGAGCGTCCGATGACGTGACGGGGCTCGACCATCTCCACCCGGCGCAGGGCGGCAGCATGCTGGTAAAGGGCCTCGAGGCTGATCGCCACACCCGGAGTGATGGCGCCCCCGAGGTATTCGCCAGCCGCGCTGATGGCCTCCACCGTCGTGGCCGTCCCCATGTCGATGACCACGCACGGGCCGCCGTAGAGGTCATAGGCCCCCACCGCGTTGGCCACCCGGTCGGCACCGACCTCTTTGGGGTTGTCGTAGAGGATGGGCATGCCGCTCTTGGTCCCCGGGCCCAACACGACGCACGGCACCTGCTCGAACCAGCGACTCGCCATCTGCCGTAGCTCTCCGGTGACGTGAGGCACCGAGGAGCTCACGGCGATGCCGGTGACCGACGCCGCTATGTCCAGGCCCTCCAGATCGAGAAGTTGGGTGAGGAGGACGGCGTGCTCGTCGGGCGTGCGCGTGGGGACGGTCGAAAGCCGCCAGTGATGCGTGAGGCCACGGGGCGCCGTGGGGTCGGTCTCGGTGCCGATCCCGACGCCGACGCTCTCCTCGGGCTCCGAGGCCGAATCGGCCTCGTTCAACGAGTACAGCCCTATCACCGTCTCGGTGTTCCCCACGTCGATTACCAACAGCACGGTCAGTCCCCCTCAGTGTGACGCCAGATGAGATCGAGCCCCAGGTCAACGACGGTGGCCGAGTGCGTCAGCGCACCGACCGATATCCGATCCGGCCCGACCGCGGCATAGTCACCAATCGACTCCAGCGTCACGCCTCCGGAGACCTCTGTCAAAATCGGCCCGGCCGACTCGGCGTGCGCCACCTTGATGGCGCGCGCCACGGTCGGTGGGTCCATGTTGTCGAGGAGGAGCGCGTCGGCCCCGGCCCGCGCCGCTTCGGCCACCTGATCCAAGCCGTCGCACTCGATCTGCACCAGCCGGCCGGGCCACATTGTGCGGGCCCGCGCCACGGCCTCGGTGATGGTGATGCCGGCCAGATGATTGTCCTTGACCAGCACCGCCTCGGACAGGCTGGACCGATGGTTGACACCCCCGCCGGCTTGTACCGCCGCCTTCTCGAGGGCCCGTAGTCCGGGCGTGGTCTTGCGTGTATCGAGTACCTCCACGGCCGGGTTGCGAGCGTGGGCCGCCGCGACGTAAAGCGAGGTCAAGGTGGCGACGCCCGAGAGGTGTCCGAGGAAGTTGAGCGCGGTTCGTTCTGCGGTGAGGATCGGGCGCAACGACCCGGTCACCTCCATGATCGTCTGCCCTGGCACGAGCACGCTGCCGTCACCGATGTACCAGGTCAAAGGCAGGTCCGGGCTGAGCTGGCGAAAGGTCTCGGTGGCACAGGCCCGACCGGCAAGCACCCCGACCTGGCGCGCCCGCAGGGCAAAATGCGCCGTTGCCTCTTCGGGCACCAACGCGGTGGTGAGGTCGCCGTCCGCCAGCAGGTCCTCGGCCAGGGCGCGCGCCACCGCCTCGGTCACGACGGGGTCGGGAACCGGGTCGTAGGGCGCCGGGTCGTCGGAGGCTGGGTTGTCGGGGGCTGGGGGGGTCACTTCCCGTGCACCTGACGCACACGCCACGCCGGGTCCGTGTCGGGATAGTCGCTCCGGGAATGGGCGCCCCTGCTCTCGGTGCGGGTGCGCGCCGAGACGAGGAGCGCGTCAGCCAGTTGTAAGAGGTTGCCCAGCTCTCCAGCCGCCACCGACGACGTGCGGTCGCCGAGCGCGGTGGCCACTTCGGAGACGCCTCCGGCCGCACTCGCCAATGACGCGGCACTGCGCACGACACCCGCACCGCTCGTCATGGTCCGTTGCAACGAGTCCCGCAACTTGGCCACGTCGGACATCGGCCCCGCGGCAGCGAGCGGCCACTGGCGGGGTGGATCGGGGAGCACCCTGCACTCGATGCCATCGAAGGGGGCGCCGCCGAGCACAGCCCGTAGGGCACCACTCGGCTCGGGCGCATCGTGATCCGACGCAATGCGCTCGGCCAGGCGAGCTCCGAACACCATGCCTTCGAGCAGCGAGTTGGAGGCCAGGCGGTTGGCACCGTGCACGCCGGTGCACGCCACCTCACCCACTGCCCACAAGCCGGGAACTGCCGTGGCCCCCCACAGGTCGGTGACCACGCCTCCGGAAAGGTGATGGGCCGCCGGGGCGATCGGGAGCCAATCGGACTCTGGATCGAGCCCGATGGAGGTCAACGAGGCCGCAATGGTGGGAAAGCGCTGCGGGAACCGCTCCAACCCGGTGGCGTCGAGCCACAGATGGTCGGTCCCCTGCTCGGCCATGCGGGCCGCCATGGCCCGGCTCACCACATCGCGCGGGGCCAGCTCGTCGACGAATTGTGCACCCGCGCCGTCGCGCAGCAACGCTCCGTGCCCCCGCAGTGCCTCCGAAAGGAGGGGGCGCGGCATGGCCGGATGGTGCAGCGCCGTCGGGTGGAACTGCACGAACTCCACATCGGCCGTCGGCACACCCGCCCGCAGAGCCATCGCCACCCCGTCCCCGGTCGATTCGGGGGGGTTGGTGGTGACGGAGAAAAGCTGGCCCGCACCACCGGTGGCCAACACCACGTGATCGGCCCGGACCTCGACGGCCGGGCCCTCCGGAGGCAGCGCCGTCACCCCGACGCATCGCCCGGCATCAATTATAAGGTCGAGGGCGAACCACCCTTCGAGGACCGCGCTCGCCGTGCGATAGGTGGCATCGACCAAGGCCCGCTCCACTTCGGCCCCCGTGGCCGCCCCACCGGCGTGGACCACTCGCGGGCGCGAGTGCCCGCCCTCGCGGGCCAGCGCCAAGAGCCCGGTGGCCTCCCGATCGAACTCCACGCCGAGCGTGATCAACTCATGCACCCGGGCCGGCCCCTCGTCGACGAGGATGCGGACCGCTTCCTCGTCACACAACCCGGCGCCGGCAGCCAGGGTGTCGGCGAGATGCAGATCGGTCGAGTCCTCGTCCCCCCCGAGCACCGCCGCCACGCCGCCCTGGGCCCACCGGGTGGCCGACTGGGAGAGCGCGCCCTTGGTCAAGACGCCCAATGAGGGCGGCGACCCGCCATGGGGTGCCGGTCCGGCCAGCCGCACCGCGGCTGAGAGGCCGGCCACTCCGCTGCCCAGCACCAGGACCTTGAACGGTCCCGGTCGGACCGGGGTGCTCACGCCGGTTCGGTCAGGTGGGGGTTGGCCCCGGTGACTGTTGCTCTGTGGATCTTCGACTTCATCATGCGGCGCAGCATGCAGTCAAGCGATCCGTTCCAGGTGGCGGGCCGGGACGGCCTGCGTCGACGCGACCTCGAGACCGGCACAGTTGTCGATGAGCCGGACCGGGCCGACCTCGGCCGCGATGAGGAGCCGCACCGACGCCGGGTCCTCGATGATCTCGCGCGCCACCAGGTCCTGGTGGCCCACCGCCACCGCGTAGTCCAGCCGGACGAGGGGCTCGCTCTCCACCACCTGACGCATGGCCTCGGCCAGGGTCGAGGAGTAGTGCACGCCCCCTTCGAGCAGTGCTCGCCCCGTCGCCAGAGCCCGGGAGAGGACCACTGCTGCCCGCCGTTCCTCGGGTGACAGGCGGACGTTGCGACTCGAGAGGGCCAAGCCGTCCCGCTCCCGCACGATCGGGCACCCGACCACTTCTACCGGGAGTGAGAGATCGGCCACCATCTGGCGCACGACCGCCAACTGCTGGAAGTCCTTCTCGCCGAAATAGGCCCGGCTGGGGCCGGCGATCGAGAACAGCTTGGCCACCACCGTGGCGACACCGTCGAAGTGGCCAGGCCGCGATGCCCCCTCCCACCCTTCGCTCACGCCCACCACCGACACCGTGGTCGCCACCGGAGCGGGCCAGTGCGGGTACATCTCGAGCACGGACGGCGCGAACACCAGGTCGACCCCGGCCTCGGTGCACGCCTCCACATCTCGATCCAGCGTGCGGGGATAGTGCGCGATGTCTTCGGGGTCGCCGAACTGCAACGGGTTGACAAAAATGGTGACCGCCACCACCTCGCACTCGGCCCGGGCCCGGGTCATCAGGGAGATGTGGCCGGCGTGCAGTGCGCCCATGGTGGGAACAAGACCGACGGTGCGGCCCGTGGCCCGGGCCTGCTGCAGCAGCTCGCGGCACTCGGCCACCGTCTCGACGACGCGCACGGCTCAGACCGCCGCGGGGGCGACGGGGACAGCCGCTTCGGCCAACTGCGTGGCCAAGGCGGCTCCAGCCTGGTAGCCCGGACGCTCCCGGGCGGGGAGCGCATCGAGATGGCGGCTCAGCGTGTCCCAGTCGCCGCGCCTGGCCGGCCCCGTCAAAGCTTGACGTGGCCCGAGTGCTGCGACGTCGTCGACGGCCGCCCTCGTCAGCGGGAGGAATGCCTCAAGATCGAGCCCGGCCGCCGCGGCCACCCGCTCGACCTGGCCCAGGAGGGCGACCACGTGGTTCGCGGCGATGCACGCGGCGGCGTGGTAGGTGGCACGGTCGGCATCCGCCACCTCTACCACCCGCCCGCCCAGGGACAACGCAATGCGGCGGGCCAGCGGATCACCGCTCACGGCGAAGGTCACACCCGAGGCCAAGCGGTTCGCCCCGACGACGGCGTTGGGGAGAGGGACCAGGGGGTGGAGGGCGGCCCGGCGCCGGTGCGGCGCGAGCGCATCGAGCCCGAGTGACCCCGACAGGTGGATGACTGTGGTCTCCGGCCGGGGTGCCACCGACGCGGCGACGCGGGCCACCACGTCGTCCGGCGTGGCGATGACCAGGACATCGACCCCGAAGGAGGCGTCAGTGAGCTCGTCGTGACGACCGAGGAATCCGACGACGTCCCAGCCGAGCGCCGAAAGCGCGGCAGCCAGCGAGGTTCCGGCCCGCCCGGGGCCGATGATGCGGATGGATTGCACGAAACCTCCTTCGGCGTTCCAGCCCCTCTCGGGTGCCGTTCGCCTACAGACGATCGAAACAACTAACAGCTACAGACTACCCACGCAGGCGACCTTTCCACCAGCGGCCATCAGGCGCTCGGCCGGGACGAGCTCGGGCGCCAGATCGGACAAGGGTTGGAGTACGAAGCGGCGCTCCCACATGCGGGGATGGGGCACGACGAGGTCTGCTTCGTCCACCACGAGATCGCCCACCAAGAGGACATCTGCATCGAGCGTCCGGGGGCCGAAACGGACCGTGCGGACACGGTGCGCCGCCTCTTCCAACGCCTGGCAACGGCGAAGCAACTGTCGGGGGGTGTCGGCCGTGTCCAACGCCACGACCAGGTTGAGGAATGCCCCCTGGTCTGCGGGCCCTCCCACCGGCTCGGTCTCGTAGAGCGGCGAGACGGCCTCGACGTCGCCCGCCGCCTCCAGCTGGGCCACCCCTTGGCGCAGCGCAGCCTCCCGATCGCCCAGGTTGGAGCCGAGCCCGATGAAGGCCCGCCGGCGGACATCCGCCCTCACAAGAGGCTCGGCATCCAGCGCTTCATGAACTGGTCGAACATCGGAAAGGTGAAGGCCAGCTCGTTGAAGCGGGGCGAGAAGCAGATCGCCTTCTTCATCAGGGCGTCCCGGACGGGGGCGACCTGGGTGGTCTTCTTGCGCAGGAGCGTCGCCACGTCGGCCGAGCGGACGATCCCGGGTCCCAACTCCGCCATGGCCCGCAGGTAGGCCCGCTCCGGCTCCGTGGTCTTGGCCGCGCGGAATTGGAAGAACCCCTGGTCGAGCTCCATCATGGCCAGGGGGATGCTGCGCTCGACGTCGCTCGGGCGGATCACGTCCGAACCCTCCTCGGCCAGGTCCCAGGCCTGCTTGGCGAACTCTTGCATGAAGTAGGGATAGCCCTGGGTCACCTCGTAGAGCCGCGCCAGCGCGGCGCCCTTCCAGCTCACCCCTTCCCCCGCCGCCGGGGCCAGCACGGCGCTGGCGGCCTCGTCCGTAGCCAACGCCCCGATCGGGCGGAATCTGAACATGCGTTCGGCGTACGCCCTGGCCTCCTCGCTCACGGCCGGCAACGACGGCAGCCCGGCTCCCGCGAGGACGAACGGGAGTCCCAACTCGCTCGTCCGGTGCAGGCCCCGAAGGAGGGCCTCGAGGGCCGGCGAGGGGAGGTGGTGCATTTCGTCAACCGTGAGAAAGACGCCCGCCTCGAGGGACCGGGCGGCTTCACCCACCTCCTCGAACAGCCCACCGAGGTCACTACCCAGGTCTCCCGAGTCCGCGACGCCCGCGACGACCTCCGACTCGTTCTGCAGGGAGGCAGCAGCCGGGTGGGCCTGGGCAAAGGCCTTGAGCACGCCGAGTGCCCGCCGGTTCGCACCCTTTGCCTTCTTCTTGCCACCCAATTTGACTAGTGCCTTGCGGGCCGCCACGGCGATCAGCAAGGGGAGCTGTTCGGCGTCGCGCACCTCGATGTGCTCGTAGATGAACCCGCGCTTGACCGCCACCCGCCCGAATTCGTGCAGGAGGACCGTCTTGCCGACGCCCCGAAGCCCGGTGATCAACTGACTCTTGCCACTCCGACCGATCAGGGCACGTTGCAGGGCCACGTCCATGTCGGCCAGCTCGCTGGATCGGCCCGCCAGCTCACTCGGCCTTGCGCCGGCACCTGGGCTGTACGGGTTGCGCACCTGGTCCATGAAGGCAATCTATATCGCTGTTAACGCCATATAGCGGATCCCCTATAGAGACCGCGCCACGCCGGAAGGGACCCCTGGCCTGCATGTCTCTGACGGATCGCGGCAATCCCTAACGAGAACGCAAGACCCGGACCCCGGTGGAGCCCACGTCGAGAGCCAAAGGTGGACGGAGCTTGCGCACCGTCACCTCCACCGCCTCCAGCCGGGAATCGGTGATCAACAGGGCGTCGGCCAAGCGGCCCGCCAGGGCCTCGAGGAGTCGGTACGAGCGCTGGCTCACCACATCGGCCGCGACCTGCGCCAGAGCGCCGTAATCGACCGTCTCGGTGAGGTTGTCGCTGGCCTGGGCCTCCGCCATGTCGACCCAGGCCACGATGTCGAGCGAGAAGGGCTGGGCCCGCTCCCGTTCCTCGGGCAGCACACCGTGCACACCCACGACCCGCAGGTCCCGGATCTCGATCCGGTCCCCTCCGGGACTCCCTTGGCTCATGCCTCGGCTGGGCGCCGCGGGGGACCTTCGAGGGTGGCCAGGAGTTCCCGTCCCGGCTCCCCCATGGCGTGCCCGCAGACGTGCTCGACCAGGGCGACCGCCTGCGGCTGGTTGTGCAGGCGCTTGGACCACACCAGGTAGCCCGCCACCACCCCCATGACCCGGTCACCCAGCTCGTCCTGGTGCACCAGCAGGCGCAGCCCCGCGGCCAAGGACGCGTCGATGTCCTGGAAGCATTCGGCCAGCACGGGGCGGGGGTCGCCCACCTTGGGCAGCGGATAGTGGGCCCAGGCCAACCCTTCGTCGTCGTAGGCGGCCAGATTGTGGGGAGAAGGCAGGAGGGAGATCACGCGGCCGAATCCCTGGTTGCGCAGCCAGATGATCTCTTCCCGGCGACGGACCTTACGGTGATTGGGCGCATACCCGCCCGGCCGCTCGCTGATGGCCAGGTGGTCCTTGATGACCCACGTGAAGTTCCGTGGCGGGATGCCGGATGCCCACTTTCCCTTCATGCTGCAGGACCATACAACCGGGCAGCCTGCACCGTGACCGAAACGTCGTGCACCCTGACCATGGACACCCCCGAGACCATGGCCAGTGCGGCCGTCGCCAGCGAACCCTCCAGCCGATCCTCGACCCCGGCGGGCTCGTCACTGCCGGGTTCGGCCAGCAGGCCCAAGAAGCGCTTGCGGCTGGTGCCCACCAGGACCCCCGCACATCCGGTGGCCTCGGCGGATCGCACCAGCTGGGGCAGGTGATGGAGCAGCGAGAGGTTGTGCGCCATCGTCTTGCCGAAGCCGATCCCGGGGTCGACCCAGACCTCCTTGACGCCTGCCCGCATCGCCATTCGGGCGCGCTCCAGCACGAATCCGTAGACCTCGTTGAGCACGTCGTCGTAGTGCGGCGCCACCTGCATGGTGGTCGGCGATCCCTGCATGTGGACGGCGACCCACCCCACTGCTCCCGAAGCAGCCACTTCGAACAATGAGGCCGAGACGTCGTTGACCAGGCTGGCGCCCGCCTGGATCGCCGCCGCGGCCACTTCCGGCTTCACCGTGTCGATGGAGACGCGCACATGGCGCGAGAGGGCCTCGACCACGGGAAGGACACGGGCCAGCTCGACCGACTCGGGAACGGGCTCGGCCCCCGGCCGGGTCGATTCTCCGCCGACGTCGATGATGTCGGCCCCTTGCGCCACCATGTCCATTCCATGCGCCATGGCCGCCTCAGCGTCCAGGTAGCGCCCCCCGTCAGAGAAGGAGTCCGGCGTCACGTTGAGGATCCCCATGACGAGAGGCCGGTCCAAAGGAGGCGTGGGCACTCGGGCGGGCTAATGCCCGCGGATGAACTGCATGGCTTCGGCCCGGGTGGCCACGTCGGAGCGGAAGAGCCCACGAACCGACGAGGTGACCGTGACCGTGCCCGGCTTCTTCACCCCCCGCATGGACATGCACAGGTGCTCGGCCTCGATGACGACAAGCACACCACGCGGCGCCAGCACCTTGTCGATGGCATCGGCGATCTCGGTGGTCATGCGCTCTTGTACCTGGAGCCGCCGGGCGTAGCCGTCGACCAGGCGGGCCAGCTTCGACAGCCCGGTGATGCGGCCGTCCTCGGCCGGGATGTACGCCACGTGGGCCTTGCCCAGGAACGGCACCAGGTGGTGCTCACAGAGTGAGGCAAAAGGGATGTCGCGCACCATGACCATCTCGTCGTGCTCCGCGGCAAAGGTGACCTCGAGGTGCCGGGCCGGGTCGTCGTGCAGGCCCGAGAACAGCTCTTCGTACATCGACGCGACCCGCCGGGGCGTGTTGAGCAGGCCGTCGCGCCCGACGTCCTCGCCGATGGCGAGAAGGATCTCGCTCACCGCTGCCTCTACCCGCTTTACGTCTACCGCCACAAGATCCTCCTCATCGGCTCGTTCTCACGTCGCCCCATCGCCTGATCCGACGTAGAGGTGGACCCCTGGCAGATTACGGTAACGCTCCTGCACATCGAGCCCGTAGCCCACCACGAACGACGCGGGGATCTGGAATCCGACATAGCGCAGGTCCAATTCCACCCGCTGCTCGCCCTCTTTGACCAGCAGCGCGCACACTTCGACGCTCTTGGGCGACCGTGCGTTGAGGTAATGGCGCAGGTAGTTCAGCGTCAGCCCACTGTCGATGATGTCCTCGACGACCAGGACGTGGCGGCCGTCGAGCTCGGAGTCAAGATCCTTGACGATGCGGACCACTCCCGAGGTGCGGGTGGCGCTGCCGTAGGACGACACCGCCATGAAGTCGACGTCGACGGGTAGGGCGATGGCACGGCAAAGGTCGCTCATGAAGAGCATGGCGCCCTTCAAGACGGCCACCAGCAGCGGGGGATCCTCGGCGTAGTCGGCCGTAATCTGCGCACCGAGCTCCGCCACCCGTGCCGCGAGGCGGAACTGATCGACGAGCACGGGCCCGACCTGCGGCTCGGCCCAACCCGGGACCGCGCCACCGTCCACTTCGGGGATCACGGGGGTGACACTATCTGAGCGCAACGCCTTCACCGAAAGCCGGCCGGCGCGCCGGCTCACCCGCCGGCCCCCCGAGATTTCCGTGGCCACCGCGGTCCCCGAGGCGACGGCCAGGATCCGCTCCACTTCGGCCAGCGACGGCGGGTAGCCCGGTCCGTCTTTGCCATTCCCACCCGCATCCTGCAGCCACTGGCGCACCGATCGCCGGGCCAGAGGCACGGGCACGGCTGCGAGCGCCTTTGCGTCTCGGGGGTCGGGAACCGCCTGGCGCGCCAGCGCGTTGAGCAGCGACACCTCGTCGCGCAGCACGCCGGCCTGGCGGGCCAGGAGGGGGACAGGGTCACGGCCCGCCACGTGGGCGCAGAGGGGCAGCAACTCATGGCGGACGCGGTTACGCAGGAAGATCGGGTCGTCGTTACTGGCATCGTGGACGGGCACGAGCCCCACGGCCGCGCAGACGTGGTGCGTCTCGTGACGCCGCAACCCCAGCAACGGATGGCGGTATCCGGGCTCCATGCCGGCCAACCCGTCTGCGCCCGAACCTCGCAGAAGNNCCAGCACCGAGCGACACCGTCTCCGCGATGAAATTCGCTCCGTAGAGGGTCGCGGCCTGTGCCACCACGGCCGCTTCGGCCGCGGATTCCTCCCGCAGCCCATGATCCACGTGGATCGCCGTGACCTCGCACCCCGCCGCGACGGCCAGGATCAGAAGCGCCAACGAATCGGCGCCACCCGACACGGCACAGCTCAGGGCTGAGCCGGGCGGGGGGAAGCTACATCGGGGCAGAAGTTCGGCGACCACGGGGGGCCAGCCGCCGGCCACGCCGCTCACGCCAGCGCGCCACCGGCCCGTGCCACCCATTCACCCGGACTACGGATTTCGGCCAACGTGGGCAGCCACTCGGGGCCGCGCCAGACCCGGCTCAACAACTCGGGCCCACCGGCCGCTTCCACCGATTCGACGAACACCTCGCCTTCGGCGTACTGGCGCATTTTGGCTTCGAGGCCCAAGAGGCGCGACATGAGCTTGGCCACGCCGCTGGTGTTGGTACGGCGTTCGTGGAGCACCCTGCTGAAACCGGCCGCTCCCGGCACTTCCGCCGCGCCGGCGCGGTCCATCGTCACGTCGCCGTGACCTTCGAGCAGGCTCATCATGCCGGAGATCTTCGAGAGCGCCAGTCGCTGCTCGGGGGTGGCCAGCACCCCCATGACGCCGGACTCCTCCAGCGGGTTACGACCGGCCCGCACCTCGACATAGACGCGCCGGATCGCTTCGGCCAGGCCCGCGGGGTCGGCGTGCAAGGGCTCCAACAACTCACCCACCAAGCCGACGAAGTGGTCGCGCAGCCAGGGCACGGCCGTGAACTGCATCCGGTGGGTGACCTCGTGCAGGGCCAGCCACAGGCGGAACTGGCTCGGGACGAATCCGTGCCGTTCCTCCATCGCCACCACGTTGGGTCCGACGTAATAGACCAGATCCTGGTCCTCTGGATTCTCGTCCCGGATGAGCAGGTCGTACTGACCGAGGACCCGGGTGGACATGTACGCCAGCATCAGGCCGAGTTGGGTGCCGCTCATGACCCGGCCCGCGGCCACCGTGGACTTCCCGACCTTCTTGCCCAGGCGGTTCTCCTGGATGTTGGCCAGCGCCGGTCCGACCAAACGCTCCATGGAGCGCACGTTGGCTGCGGCCCACTCCGTCCGATCGGTCACCTTGGCCCGGGCCAGGCCGTGCGCCGAGTGCAGGCCCGTCGCCTCGCTGACCAAGTGCTCGGCCCGTGCCGTCAGCTCGTCGAATTGCGACTGCAGGTCGGCCGATCGGTAGGTCGCCGGGGCGGGCTTGAGGGTAAGAGCGCCGGCTGCGACTCGTTGCGCCAGGTCCCAATCGACCATGCCGGGTTGTGCCGCGGACGCCTCGCGCTTCACGAATGCCTCAGTGCTCGCCGTCGTGCTGGCGACTTTCCTCATCGATCGCAGCCGCAATCCGGCGGATGAGGCTCTCGGGCACGTGGTCCCGGCAATGGTTGGCGATGACCAGCCGCAGTTCCGCCTCGAACTCCACCGCGCCGCCACACGGGGCGCAGTACGTCAGGTGCTCGGCGATCCGTACCCGCCGTTCCTCCGTCAATTCACCATCGAGGAAGTGATAGAGCTGGTGGACGGCCTCGTCGCAGTTCATCGACTTTCCGAAGAGGGCGCTCGCTCCTCCGTCCATCTTCCCATCCTCAGTCATTCGCGCACCTCCTCATTCGATCGAACCACCCGACGTGCTTCCCACGAGGCCGCGCGCGGCCGCTGTATCGAACAACGTCTTTTGGAGCGCCCTTCTTCCCCGATGGATCCGGCTCATGACCGTCCCGATGGGCACATCGGTGATCTCGGAGATCTCCTTGTAGCTGAAACCCTCCACATCGGCCAGGAGCACGGCCATGCGGAAGGCCTCGGGCAGCTCCTCCAAGGCCGTCTTCACCACGTCGTCGGTGAAGGTGTCGAGTGCCTCGTCCTCGGCGCTGCGCCCGGCCCGGATGCCACCCGGAGCGGACATGCGCTTGTAGAGGTAGAGGTCTTCGACATCTTCCACATCGGTCACCTCGGGCCGGCGTTTGGCCGCCCGGTAATTGTTGATGTAGGTGTTCGTCAGGATCCGGTACAACCAGGCGCGCAGATTGGTGCCCTCTTGGAACGAGTCGTAGGCCCGGTAGGCCTTGAGGTAGGTCTCCTGGACCAGATCCTCCGCATCCGCGGCGTTGCGGGTCATGCGCAGGGCCGCGCTGTAGAGGCCCGGCATGTGCTCCATCGCAACTTCGGTGAACCGGGCCTGATCAGCCATCGTCCCACCCTACCCACCCGGGGGTGGGCTGTCCGATCCCCTCCCTCACGTCGGGGATTCTTCCCCCGTCGGGTCTTCGGGGTCGGCGTCCTCGAGGATCAACTTCGCCCAATTCTGTAGGAGGTTGAAGGGTGTGACCTGTTCCCGGGCGCCCGAGACCACCTCCACGTTCTGCGCATCCAGCGTTGCCGCGAGCGCCGCCATCTTCATCCCGACCTGGCCCAGGGCGATGGTCAGGAGTGTCCACGACTTCGCATCGGGCTTCGCCCCCAAGGCGGCCCGCAGCTCTTGCTGCAAGAGCTCGGGACTGTCGAGCCCGGCCGTGACGATCGCTATCGCCTGCAGCTGCGCCTCACGACCCTCCGGCGTCTCCGGGCGGTAGTGGACGAATGCCATGCCGCATCGTAAGCGGGCAGGCGCAAGGAACCACTTTTGAAGTCGGACCCTCGGTCATTGGTCCGCAGCATCGACGCGTGACCTCGCCGCCCCACATCGTCATCGGCAATTTGCTCTGCGTGGCACCGACCGACATCCTCCCGGTCTTTTGACGATCGGCGCCGTCGATGACCTCGTCGGCGTGCTGTGCCACGCCACAATCGACGGTGACGCCCTCGATGACGACTCACTCGTCTACGAAACGCTGCTCCGGTGAAATGCCTACGCCGTGA